>JAFADX010000214.1 GCA_023424475.1 Pseudomonadota bacterium | reverse complement strand
GCGCAACGAGACGCTGATGGCGCTGATCGAGCGCAACGTCCGCCTGCCGGTGCGCCTCTTCGGCGACCTGCGGGCGCAACTCGCGGCGTGCCACATCGCCGAGACGCAGTTCGCCGAGCTCGTCGCGCGCCACGGGCCGGACAGCGTCACCGCCCACATGTCCGAGATCATCGACTACGCCGAGCAGCTGACCCGCGCCGCGCTGAAGGATCTTCCGGACGGCGAGTGGTCCTTCGAGGACTGGATCGACGACGACGGCGTGGACTACGGCAGGCCCATCCGCCTGTTCGTGACCCTGCGCAAGACCGGCGACCACATGGTGGTGGACTGGACCGGGACCAGCCCGCAGGTGAAGGGCGCGATCAACAACACGCTCTCCTATACCAAGGCGGCGTCCTATACCGGGGTGCGTTCCGTGCTGCCGCCCGGCATCCCGAACAACGAAGGCGTATTCCGCGCGATCGAGGTGATCTGCCCGCCCGGCACCATCGGCAACGGCGTTCTTCCCGCGGCCTGCGCGGCGCGCGGGCTGACCGGCTTCCGCATGACCGACTGCATCTTCGGCGCGCTCGCCATGATGCTGCCGGACCGTGTCTTCGCGCCGGGCGACGGCGGCAACACCGGCATCACCATCGGCGGCTACCACGCCGACCGGTCGCCCTTCATCTATGTCGACTTCACCTGCGGCGCCTGGGGTGCACGGCCCTGGGCCGACGGGCTCGACGGCAACAGCCATATGTTCGCGAACATGGCTTCGCACTCGATCGAGGTCACCGAGGCTGAACAGCCGATCCAGCTCCTTGCCTATGAATTCGTCCCGGACCGGGCCGGCGCAGGCAAGTATCGCGGCGGGGTGCCCTTTCGTCGCGACTATCGCTTCCTCGAGGAGGAAGGCGTGCTGCAGGTCCGTTCCGACCGCCGCACGCACCGGCCCTTCGGCCTCTACGGCGGCGGCCCGGGCCGGCCTTCGGAGAACCGCCTCGATCCCGACGGCGCCGGTGAGATGCTGCCCTCGAAGTTCACCATGATGGTGCGCAGGGGCCAGGTTCTGCGCCATGTCCTGGCCGGCGGCGGCGGCTGGGGCGACCCGCTGGAGCGCGACCCCGCGGCGGTGCTGAAGGACCTGCGCAACGAGCTGCTTTCGCCGGCAAGGGCGCGGGCAGACTACGGCGTGGTGCTCGATGCGTCGGGTTCCGGCATCGACGTGGCGGCCACGACGGAGCTTCGCGCGACGATGCGCCGCGCGCGCGGCTGGACGGCGGTACCGAAGGTCCAGCGCGACGATCCGCCCGGCGCGGCGCCGGCAGCGGAGTGACGCCATGACCATCACCTATCGCGTCGGCGTCGACATCGGCGGCACCTTCACCGACATCGTCCTTCTCGCCTCGGATGGCACCATCCATACGAGGAAGGTGTCCTCGAGCGTCGACGACTACGCGCGCGCGATCGTCGAGGGCCTGTCCGCCCTTTTCACCGAGATCGGCGCCTCCGGCGACCAGATCGAGGAAATCCGGCACGGCACGACGGTCGCCTCGAACGCCATCCTGGAACGCAAGGGCGCGCGGACCGGCCTCGTCACGACCGAGGGCTTCCGCGACGTGCTCGAGATCCGGACGCTCCGCATGCCGCGTCTCTACGACATGGCCTGGGAGAAGCCGGAGCCGCTGGTCGAACGCTACCTGCGCCGCACGGTCCGGGAGCGGGTCGATGCCCGCGGCCGGATCGAGCAGGCGCTGGACCCGGCCGAGGCGGGGCGCGTGGTGGACGCGCTGCTGGCCGAGGGCGTGGAGGCGATCTCGGTCTGCCTGCTCAACGCCTACGCCAATCCGTCGCATGAGCAGCTCATCGCCGGGATCGTGCGGTCGCGCGCGCCGGATCTGCCGCTGTCCGTCTCATCCGAGGTGCTGCCCGAGATCAAGGAATACGAGCGCACCTCGACGACGGTCATCAACGCCTATGTCATGCCCGTGGTGTCGCGCTACCTCCATGCGCTGCGCCGCGGCCTCGATGAGGCGGGCGTGGCGGCACGGCTCCTCCTCATGCAATCGAACGGCGGGCTCATGGCCTCCGATGCCGCGGCCGCGCGGCCGATGCACATCATCGAATCCGGCCCTGCGGGCGGCGTGATCGGTGCGCAGGCGCTGGCGCGCGCCAAGGGCCTGCCCGACATCATCACCTTCGACATGGGCGGCACCACCGCCAAGGCGGCGACGGTCGAAGGCGGGGAGGTCTCGCGCGCGAGCGAATACTCGGTCGGCGCCGGCATCATGATCGGCTCGCGCCTGCTGACCGGGGCGGGATACGTGCTGAGGGTGCCGGCGATCGACCTTGCCGAGGTCGGCGCGGGCGGCGGTTCCCATGTCTGGATCGACGCCGGCGGCGCGCTGCAGATCGGGCCCGAGAGCGCCGGCGCCTCGCCCGGGCCGGTCTGCTACGACAAGGGCGGCACCATCCCCACCGTGACGGACGCCAATGTCGTGCTCGGCTATATCAACCCGGGCCATCTCGTCGGCGGCGCAGTGCGGCTGGATGCGGAGAAGGCGCGTGCCGCGCTGCAGGAGCAGGTGGCCGGCCCGCTGGGTCTCGACCTGGCCCGCGCGGCGCATGGCGCGCATCGCATCGCCGCTTCCAACATGATCCGCGCCATCCGGGCGGTCTCGACCGAGCGCGGGCGCGACCCGCGCGGCTTCGCGCTCTTCGCCTTCGGCGGCAACGGGCCGCTCTTCGCCTGCGGCATGGCCGAATCCCTCGGCATGACGCGGGTCGTGGTGCCGCCTTCGCCGGGAGTCTTCTCGTCCTTCGGATTGCTCTACGCGGATGTCGAGCATCACTTCTCCCGCAGCTTCCGCCGCCTGACGCGCGGGATCGACCTGGCGGAGCTCAATGCGGCCTGGGATGCGCTGGCGGACCAGGCTCGGCGCCAGTTGGCGGCCGAGGGGTTCACCGGCGAGGCGGCGGCGGTCTCCCGCTCCGCGGCGCTGCACTACCACGGCCAGAGCTTCGATCTGACGGTACCGGTGGCGGACGGGCCGCTCGACGACGCGGCGCTGCGCCGGATCGACGAAGCCTATGGCCAGGAGCACGAGCGGACCTACGGCCACCGCGCCGGGGCGGAGGAGCCGGTGGAACTGGTGTCGATCCAGGTCGTCGGCCGCGGCCTTCGCGCGGGGAGCGGCGTGCCGGACCGGGTGACGCCGGTGCGCGCGGAAGCATCTGCCCAGCCGCCGCGCCGGGCCTATTTCGGGCCGGAGACGGGTTGGATCGAAACGCCCGTGCTCCGCCGCCCGGACCTTGTCGTGCCACGTCGGGGGCCCCTCCTCGTCGAGGAGTACGACGCGACCTGCCTGGTCCTTCCCGGCTGGCGCGCGAGCCTCGATGAGGCGGGCAACATCGCCATCGAGCGCGGGTGAGCCGCGCCGGGCAGCTCAGTTCGATACCTGGCGCGGCAGCCAGAGCGCGAGGTCCGGCCAGAGGACCAGCACGCCGATCATGACGATCAGCGTGAGGACGAAGGGCGCGGTGCCGATGATGACGTCATCGATGCGTCCGCGCGGCCGCAATCCCTGCACGACGAAGAGATTGATGCCGACCGGGGGCGTGATCATCGCCGTTTCCATCAGCAGCACGATGAGGATCCCGATCCAGACGGAATCGAAGCCCGCATGCACCAGGAGCGGCGTGATGATCGGAACCGTCGCGACCATCATGGAGAGCGTCTCCATGAACATGCCGAGGATCAGGTAGAAGACGATCACGGCGAAGAGCAGTTCCATCGGGCTCAGGCCGAGCGCGGTGATGGCGCGGTTCACCTGCGTCGTGAGTCCGATCGAGGTGATGACGAAATTGAGGAAATACGCCGCGACGAGGATCGCCATGATCATCGCGGTGGTGCGCATCGTGCCTTCGAGCGCCTCGCGCAGCATGACGAGGGTGAGGCGCTTCCGTGCCGCCGCCACCGCGAGCGCCGCCAGCACGCCGAGCGCGGCCGATTCCGTCGCCGTGGCAAGGCCGGCATAGATCGAGCCGATCACCGCGACGAAGATCACGAGGGGCGGCAGGAGATCGGGCAGCGAGCGCCAGCGCCCTTCCCAGCTCGTCTCGACGCGGTCGCCGTCGAGGCTCGGCCTGAGCACGCAGGCGATCAGGACGGTGAGGCTGAACAATACCATCAGCACGACGCCGGGCAGGATGCCGGCGAGGTAGAGCTTCGGGATCGAGGTGTCCGTCAGCACGCCGAAGACGATCATGTTGATCGAGGGCGGGATGAGGATACCGAGCGTGCCGCCGGCGGCGATGGTGCCGAGGAAGAGACGTTCGTTGTAGCCACGGCGCTCGATCTCGCCCAGGGCGACCGTGCCGATCGTTGCCGCCGTCGCCACGCTCGATCCGGAGGTTGCGGCAAAGAGGCCGCAGGTCACGATGTTCGAGTGCATCAGGCCGCCCGGCAGCCAGGGCATCCACTGCACGAGTGCTCCGTACATGCGCTCGGCGATGCCCGAGCGGAGCAGGATCTCACCGAGCAGGACGAAGAAGGGGATCGCGACCAGCAGGAAGGAATTGGAGGTGGACCAGGCGAGTTCCCCGGCCGCGAGGGAGAGGGGAAAGCGGGCATAGAGTTCGCCCAGGGCGAGGCCGAGGAAGCCCAGCGCGGCCGCCACCGGTACCGCGCCGGCGAGCAGTACGAGCAGGATGATGAGCGTACTGGCGATCATGACGGGTCCATCGTCCGGCGGGCCTGTGCCGCTCTCATCTCCTCGGCGACCTCCTCTTCGCTCGAGCGCGTGCCGATCATCTTCGCGGTGCCGGCGAGATCGCCGGAAATGGCCCTGGCCAGGGCAGCGAGCGCCAGCGCGATGCCGGCGACGACGAACATGCCGAGCCCGGCGATCCAGACGATCTGCGGGACGACAACCGGCGTTTCGAGGGCGGACTGGCTGCGCGAGCCGGAGGACCAGGACTGTTCGACGACGCCGATGCCATGCCATCCGACCAGTGCGAAGAAGGCGATGAACAGGCCGAGCCCAAGGAAATCAAGAAGCACCCGCAGCGGCGCGGGCAGGAACACGTAGAGCGAGTCGATCCGGATATGTCCGCGTTCCAGCAGCGTCGCGGCGAGCGCCCATGCCGTGCCGATCGCCAGCGCATAGCCCGCCAGTTCGTCTGCGCCGCCGATGGAGGTCGCGAAGGCCCGCCGCAGCACGACGTCGATCCCGATCAGCACGGCGGAGAGCAGGATGAGGATGCCGCCGAACCAGAGGCCGCCACGGGCAATGCCGTGGACGCCCTTCATCACCACGTTCATGGTTCCTCCGCTTCTGCAAGGAGGGTGGCGGACACCGCCAGAGCCCGGGATGTCCGCCACATCGGAGGGATCAGCGCGGCACCGGAGCCGCCAGGCCGAGCGTGCGGCCGACGGTGTCGTTCCATTCGCGTGCGCATTCGGCGCCACAGCGGCGAGCCCAGTTCGCGAGCACGGCGCTTTCGACCAGGCGCCGGTGCGTTTCCTGCTCGGCCGGCCGGATCGGCACGATGGTCATGTTGGCAAGCCGGCCCAAAGTGCAGGGCTGGCGGTTGGTGTTGCAGTTGTCCGCCTGCGTCGTGCCTTCGCGCAGCGTCGCCCACATCGCGTCCTCATAGCTGCGCGCCTGCTCGAGGAAGAAGGCCTGGGTCCGCGCGTCCATCCGGTTCCAGGTGTTGAGGTTCACGGCGAGGACATTGATGCTCCAGCCGAGGGACATCGGGTAGATCGAGCGCGTCACCTCGGTCCAGCCGGCGGTGTTGCCCGACAGGCTGCCGGTCACCGCACAATCGACCACGCCGTTGTTGAGGGCGGGCACGACCTCGGCGAAGGCCATGCTGACGGCGGTTGCGCCGATGCCCTGCAGGAAATCGCGCATCGTGTTGTTGAAGACCCGGATCTTGAGGCCGCGCAGCCCTTCGAGCCCGCTGACCACGTTGCGGCACCAGAAGACCTGCGGCGGATTGCCGCCGAAGGCGAGCAGCTTCGCATTCCAGTTCCGCTGCATCTGGCGGTCGATGATCGGCGCCCAGGCCTGGCAGGCCGCGCGGGCGCGATCGACATCGAGCGTGATGCCGGCGAGATCGCACCCTTCGAAGCGGGCATCGTCGCCGGCCATCTTCGAGATGTCCATGCCGGCGAAGTCCATGACGCCAAGGCGCAGCAGGCGCAGCATGGTCGCATCGTTGACGCCCATCTGGTCGAGAGGCGTGACGTCGACGGTAATGGCGCCGTTCGAAGCGCGGGGGATGGTCTGACGCCAGAAGGGGAGTTCGTTGACGCTGGAGGCGACAGTCGGGCTGTTCAGGCCGATCGCCTTGAACTGCTGCCGCGGCAGGTCCTGTGCCGATGCGCCACCGAGCATGGGAACGAGCAGCACCGCGACCGCGGCGCCAAGAAGAGTGCGTATGTTCATGTGAGGCTCCCCGCTTCCGCGACCGGACGGATGCCCATGGCAACACGCCCGCATTTGGTCGCTGCACGGCGGAAGACTTGCATCTGCGCAGGCGGCAGGCAAGTGTCCCGAGGCGGATGGACGGGTGCGCATTCATTGGGCGATTGGCCCGCAGCGCGCGCAGAAGCAGAATGCGCCGCGGCTTCATAGCGACCTGCGGTGGAGATCGTGCAAGGCTTTCGCGGCGGCCGCCTGGCATCCGCGCACCACGGGAGACAGCCGATGTACGAGTTTGGCCCCCTGCCACCCCCGATTGATTCCGCTCTGCTCGACCTGTTGCGCGGCGCCGAGCCCGCGACGATCGGCCATTTCCTGCACACCGGCTTCATGGCGCCGGAGATCCGCGGCCTGTTCCCCGACATCCGCATCGCGGGCACGGCGGTCACCGTGCGCGCACCCGGCGCGGATGGCGTCATGGTGCACCATGCGGTGGGCGAGGCCCGGCCCGGCGATATCCTGGTGGTCGATCGCTGCGGCGACACGCGGCATGCCTGCGTCGGCGGCGCCGTGGCCTACGCGGCGAGGAAGGCGGGCATCGCAGGCATCGTCGTTGACGGCTACGTCACGGACATCGCCGAACTGCGCGCCTATGGCGTGCCGGTATGGGCAAGGGGGCTTTCGCCCGTGACGACCAAGATCCTCGGCCTCGGCGGCGCCTTCTGCGTGCCGGTGCCGTGCGGCGGCGTCTGCGTCCGCCCGGGCGATGCGGTCTTTGCGGACGAGAACGGCGTGCTCGTCCTCCCGCCGGCCGATATCGACTGGACCGCGAGGCGCGCCATCGGGATGCAGAGGGATGAGAAGACCACCCTCGCGCGGATCGACCGCGGCGAGCGCTACGGCGAGATCATCGGCTCGGCGGAGGTGATCCGGAGGGCGATGAAGGAAGCGTGACGGCGGGCGCTGCGCGCGCCTTCAGCCGGCGGCACCCATGGTCGCCCGGAACCGCGCCAGCGCGATGGCGAACAGCGCCGCGCCGATGGCGGCGAGCGCCACGAACTGCGGCCAGACCACACCCAGCCCCGCGCCGCGGTAGAGGATGGCCTGGGCCAGCATCACGAAATGCGTCGTCGGCGCCGCCAGCATGACGGCCTGGACCAGGTCCGGCATGCTCTCGCGCGGGGTCATGCCGCCCGAAAGCATCTGCAGAGGCAGCAGCACGAGGATGATCAGCAGGCCGAACTGCGGCATGCTGCGGCCGACCGTGCCGAGGAAGATGCCCATGGAAGTGGTGGCAAAGAGATGGAGCCCGGCACCGGCGAGGAAGAGGATGACGGAACCTTCGATCGGCACCCGGATCAGGCCCTGGACGACGAAGACCATGGAGAAGGCGCAGGCGAAGAGCACCACCAGCGCCATCGACCAGACCTTGGCGGTCATGATCTCGAAAGGCGTGACGGGCATGACGAGCAGGTGCTCGATGGTGCCGTGCTCGCGCTCGCGGATCAGGGCGGCGCCGGCGAGGATGATCGACAGCATCGTCACATGGTTGATCACCTGCATGATCGCGCCGAACCACTGGGCCCGGAGCTGCGGGTTGAACCGGGCGCGGATGGCGAGGTCGATCGGGATTGCGCCCGCTTCGCGATGGCGTTGGGCGAAGGCATCGATTTCGCCGGACACGATCGACTGGATGTAGCCGCTGCCGGTGAAGGCCTGCGTCATCCGCGTGGCATCGACGTTGAGCTGGATGGTGGGCCGGCGGCCGGCAAGCAGGTCCCGCTGGAAGTTCGGAGGGATGTCGAGGGCGAAGGTATCGAGGCCGGCATCCATGCGGGCGTCCATCTCGCCATGGGTGATGAGAGCCGGCGGCATGAAATAGGGTGGATAGAAGGCGCCGATGACGCGCTGGGAGAGCGGCGAGCGGTCTTCGTCCACTATGGAGATCGTGGCGCGGCTCAACGTCTCCGGCATCGCCGTGGCCGCGGTGTAGACGGCCACGGTGAAGGAGTAGGCGATGAGCACGATCATCATGGGATCGCGCAGCAGGCTTCGCAGCTCCTTGATGCCGAGGTGCAGGATATTCGCGCCGCGCACGGCCTAGCGCTCCTGCTTCGCGAGCAGCCCCGCGGCGAAGCCGATCAGCACCGGCGCGGCGATGGCCAGCGGAACGAAAGCCTGGTGGAGGTCGGTGAAATCCAGCGCCTTGGAGAAGGTGCCTCGCGCGATGGTGAGGTAATGGGTGGTCGGGTAGACATGCCCGATCAGCGCCCCGAAGCCCTCGAGGGAGCTGACGGGGTCGAGCAGCCCCGAGAACTGCGTCGCCGGCAGGATCGTCATGATGGCGGTGGCAAAGATCGCCGCCACCTGGCTGCGCAGGAAGGCTGAGGCGACCAGCCCCATGGCCGTTGCCGCCGCGACATAGAGAAGGCTGGCCGCCGCCAGGGTGGCGAAGCTCCCGTTCATGGGCACGCGGAAGACCATCAGCGCGAGCAGCACCAGCAGCAGGAAGTTCAGCATCCCGAGCACGATGTAGGGCAACTGCTTGCCGAGGAGGAATTCGAGGCGCGTCACCGGCGTGACGTAGAGGTTGACGATCGAGCCCAGCTCCTTCTCGCGCACGATGCTGAGGGCGGTGAGCATGGCCGGGACGAGCATCAGCAGCATGGGAATGATCGCCGGCACCATGGCGACCAGGCTGCGGACATCGGGATTGTAGCGGAAGCGCGTCTCGACGCTGAAGAGGCCCGCGGCCGCATCGGCGCCGAGGGTCGAATGCGCCAGGCGCTGCTGGAGCCAGAGCGCGTGCATGCCCTGGATGTAGCCCCGAACCGTCTCGGCGCGGGAGGGCATGGCACCGTCGATCCAGACACCCACCTCGACCTTCCGCCCCCGTGCGACGTCGCGTCCGAAGCCTGGTGGTATCTCGATCGCAAGACTGAGTTCGCCCGCGCGCATCCGCCGGTCGAGGTCCGCGTAGTTGCTGATCGGGGCACGCTCGATGAAATAGCGCGAGCCGGCGATGTTGGTGGCGTAGTCGCGGCTGACCGTGGTCTGGTCGCGGTCCAGGACCGCGAAGGTCAGGTCCTCGACGTCCAGGCTGATCCCGTAGCCCATGACGATCATGAGGATCAGGCTGCCGATCAGCGCCATCAGGGCGCGGATGGGGTCGCGGCGAAGCTCGATCGCCTCGCGCCGTGAATAGCTCAGCATGCGTCGTGGATCGAAGCGGCGCCGCGGCACAGGCGCTGCATGGTTGGGGGCAGCGCCGGCGGGCCGTTGCACAGGGTCCCCGGACGGGCCCGCCGCGTCCTCGAGATAGGCGACGAAGGCATCTTCAAGGGTCGCCGCGCCGCGCCGCTCGCGCAGTGCCGCGGGCGTGTCGCTGACCAGGACCTTGCCGGCGTGCATCAGGGAAATGCGATCGCAGCGCTCCGCTTCGTTCATGAAGTGGGTCGAGATGAAGATGGTCACGCGGTCGCGCCGCGACAGCTCGATCAGGATGCGCCAGAATGCGTCCCGCGCCACGGGATCCACACCCGAGGTGGGTTCGTCGAGGATCAGGATCTCCGGCCCGTGGATCATGGCGACCGCGAGGGACAGGCGTTGCCGCTGCCCGAGGGGCAGGGCGTCGGGCAGCGTGTCGAGGATCTCCTCGAGCTCGAAGCGCCGCGCCATCTCCGCGATGCGGCCCGGGACGACGGCGCGCGGCATGCTGAAGAGGCGCGCATGGAGCTCAAGGTTCTGGCGGACCGTCAGTTCCGTGTAGAGCGAAAAGCTCTGCGACATGTAGCCGACGCGGCGGCGGGTCTCGATGTCGCTGGCGTCCACCGCCTGGCCGAACAGCCAGGCCTGGCCCTCGCTGGCCGGCAGAAGTCCCGTCAGCATCTTCATCGTCGTCGTCTTGCCGCAGCCATTGGACCCGAGGAAGCCGAAGATCTCGCCACGGCCGATGCGGAAGCTGACGTGGTCCACCGCCGTGAAATCGCCGAAGCGCATGGTCAGGCCGCGTGCCTCGATGGCGATCTCCTTCATGTCCTGCGCCTCGCGCGGGATCAGCGCCACCGGCTTGTGGCCGGCACGTTCCTCCGCCGGCAGAAGGGCGACGAAGGCGGCTTCGAGCGTGGCCGCGCCGGTGCGCGCGAGAAGATCCTCGGGGCTGCCGCTGGCCAGCACCCGCCCGGCATCCATGGCGGCGAGCCAGTCGAAGCGCGCCGCTTCCTCCATGTAGGCGGTGGCGACCAGCACGCTCATGCCAGGCCGGCCGGAACGGATCCCTCCGATCAGATCCCAGAACTGCCGGCGCGAGAGCGGATCGACGCCGGTCGTCGGCTCGTCGAGGATGAGAAGGTCGGGGTCGTGGATGAGCGCGCAGCACAGGCCGAGCTTCTGCTTCATGCCGCCCGACAGCTTGCCTGCGGGGCGGTCGGCGAAGGGGGCGAGGCCGACGCCTTCCACCAGTTCCGCGATGCGGCGCTGGCGCTCGGCGCGAGCATGGCCGAAGAGGCGGCCGAAGAAGTCGAGGTTCTCGCGGACCGACAGCGTGGGATAGAGGTTCTTCCCGAGCCCCTGGGGCATGTACGCGATGCGCGGCCCGATCTCGGCGCGATGCCGCGCGCTTGCCATGTCGCCGCCGAGGACCTCGACCGCGCCCGACTGGATCGCGCGCGCACCGGAGACGAGCGAGAGCAGGCTCGACTTGCCGACCCCATCCGGCCCGATCAGGCCGGCCATCGCGCCGGCCGGAATGTCGAGCGTCACGCCGTCCAGGGCGATGGTGCGGCCGTAACGCAGTCCGACATTGCGCAGCCGTCCGACCGTGCCGTTCATCGCGGCAGCCGCACCTGAAGGTTCTCCGGCCAGGCTGCGTTCGGATCGATGCGCACATAGGCCATGCCGGGCAGGCCGGTTTTCACCTGCTCGACATGTTCGCGCAGCAGCTCCGGGTTGACCCGGGCGCGCACGCGGAACATCAGCTTCAGGCGTTCCTCGGAGGTTTCCACGCTCCGCGGCGTGAACTGGGCGACATCGGCGACGAGCGAGATCTGCGCCGGGAAGACGAACTGCGGGAAGGCATCGAGAACGATGCGCGCCTCGGCGCCGAGTGCGACCCGCCCGGCATCGGCGGTAGGCAGGAAGAAGGTCATGTAGACGTCGGTCACGTCGACCAGGTTGAGCACGCGGCCTCCCGCCGCCAGGACTTCCCCGGGCTCGGCGACGCGATACTGGACCCGTCCCGCGCGCGGCGCCTTCAGCGCGCTGTCGTCGATATCGACCTGGATGCGCTGGATGGTGGCCTGCGCCGCCTCGGCGTCGGCCTGGGCCGCGACGACCTGGGCGCGGGCCGAACCGTTCGCGGCCTCGGCCGCCGCGACCTGGGCTGTGGCGGCCGCGAGCGCGGCGCGCATCCCCTCGAAGGCCGCGCGATCATCGTCCAGCGTCTGCTGGGGCGCGTTGCCACGCGCGGCAAGATCCTCGGTCCGCGCCAGGCGCCGGCGCGCGGCCTCGAGCTGGGCCGCGCGCTGGGCGACCACGGCGTTGGCGGCTTCCTTCTCCGATTCCCGCTGGGCGACCAGGCTGAGTGCCGTCTGGATCCCGATGCGGGCGCGTTCGAGCTGCGCCCGCGCTTCGCGCAGCTGGGCCTCGAGCGAAGCAGTGTCCATCCGCGCCAGGACCTGTCCGGCGGTGACGAACTCTCCTTCATGGACGAGCACCTCGGCGACGCGGCCGGGGATCTTCGTGGCGACGTCGATCTCGACACCCTCGATGCGCCCATTGCCGCTGGCGATGCCGGGAGGCAGCGGCACCGGCTGCATCGCATGCCAGGCGAGATAGCCGGCAGCCACGACGGCCAGCGCAAGCACGCTTCTGATGACGGTCCTTCGCATCGGTCTGGTCGTGCCTCCGGCCGCAGGTATTCGGGTTCCGCTCCCTAAATTGCCCCGCCGGTCGGGGCCTTGCCATAGCGCAAGCCTCGGGAGGGCCGCGGTTCACCCGCACGAAGGGGAGAGTTGGCCGATGGCCGCCCGGCGGGACGTTGCACGGGTCCGGCGCCGGGGGCGGCCAGGGGGCTGCCCCGGCCGTCGCCCCGCGGCAAGTGGTCAGCCGGGCTTGCCGTCCGGTCTCGGGCGCAGGAGGATCGGGGCAAAGACCAGGAGGAACAGCGCGAAGGCCATGGTCCATAACGTTCCGGCCACCGCCAGCGGGGCGACGGCGCCGTCGCACAGGTAGGGCCCGAAGGCGCGCACCACGGCGGCGAGCGGCAGCAGCACATAGGCCGCGACGATCGGCGGCGCCGCCACCAGGTCACGCCCGGTATGGCCGAGCGAGGCGCGCGTCATCACCGCCATGATCATCAGCGCCAGGGCTCCGGCCCCCAGGAGATGCGCCCAGTTGGCGCCCCACGGCACGCCCGCGAGCAGCCAGGCGGCCTTGGTCGCCAACGCCAGCGGCACGAAGGCGTAGCCCAGGTGCAGCACCCAGACGATCGGCTGGCGGAGCGTGCGCAGCCCGTACCAGCGGGACAGGCGCAGCGCGACCAGGACCGCGGCGATGGCTGCGACGCCGCCGGCCAGCATCCCTTCGGGCTGCACGAGATCGACCAGCGTCACGGCCAGCAGCGACAGCATCGCCGCCTGGTCGACGCCGGGCAGCGGCCGCGGCTCCGCCGGTCGGCCGGCCTTGCGCAAGGCGTTCAGCGTGAAGGAGGGGATGATCCGTCCGCCGATCAGCCCGACCAGCACCATGGCCATGTTCAGCGCGAGAAACTGCCCCCGGCGCCAGGTATCCGTGGCCCACCATCCGGCCTCCGCACCCAGCATCAGCAGGTCGCCGGCCCAGAAGGCGAGCACGATCAGCGGTGGGCCGAAGAGCCGCGCCTTGCCGGCCTTGATCAGCCCCGGGAGGACCAGCAGCAGCGCCGCCGGGAGCCCCGCGAGGGCCACCGGCGCGGCGATCCCTATTGGCAGCGGCGAGCCCGGCAGCAGCGCAAGGCGCCCGGCCAGGAACACGGCAGCGAGTGCCACCAGCGGCACGCCCGCGAAGCCGGGGCGGCCGGTCCAGTTCGGCACGGCGGTCAGCAGGAAGCCGATGATGGCCGCGCCGATGAATCCCACCGTCATTTCATGTGCATGCCAGCGCAGGAGGGGCAGCGGGCCGTCCGGCATCGGCAAGCCCGCGAGCGAGAGCACCCAGAGCGCCACGCCGACCGGCGCGACGATGCCCGCCATCAGGAAGAAAGGCCGGAAGCCATATGCGAACAGCGCCATCAGGCCCCCTTCGGCCGGAATGCCACACAGGCGGCCGGGTCGGTCTCGAGCCGCGGCCCGCCGATCAGGTCGATGCAATAGGGAATGGCGGGGAACACCGCGTCGAGGCATTCGGCGATGGCGGAGGGCTTGCCCGGCAGGTTCACGATCAGGCTCGCCCCACGCGTGCCGGCCACTTGGCGCGAGAGGATCGCGGTCGGCACCGCGCGCAGCGAGACCGCGCGCATCTGTTCGCCGAAGCCGGGCAGCATGCGCGCGCAGACCGCCTCGGTCGCCTCGGGCGTCACGTCACGTGGCGCGGGGCCGGTGCCGCCAGTGGTCACGATCAGCGGGCAGGCCTCGGCGTCGGCGAGCTCGATCAGCGCCGCCTCGATCGCCGGCTGTTCGTCAGGGACCAGGCGGCGCACGGGACGCCAGGGCGTGGCGAGGATGCGGGCCAGCGCTGCCTCGATGCCCGGCCCGCCCTGGTCCTGGTAGACACCGCCGAAGGCACGGTCGGAGACCGTGACCACGCCGATGGGAATCGGCTCGCTCATCCGACGCGGCGGGGGCGGGGCGGGGCGGTCATGCGGGGGATGGGCTGCATCGGATTTTCCTCGGACTTTGCCGGCCGGCCCGGCACTGCAGCCGGATGCTGCGGGCGCCGTGGCGGACGGCTGTCGCCATGGCCAGCCACGCTGCCGGCGCCGGTTGCAAAGATCGGCTGATATATTGGTATTTGCAATACCAATTCGAATGGCCGCGGAGGTGGCGGCGCGAATACCGATACCCATGCAAGCCGGCCCGGGGCCTCCCTGGATGGCCCCGCTGCGCACCGGATCGGCGCCGCCGGACCGAATGCGGCTCCGCCACGGCCATCCACAACCACTGCGATGCAGGTGTTGGAGTGCCCAAGCTGCCTGGCGGTGCCGGAGAACATCCTGGTGGGATCTGCATCGATGGCACTCGCGTGAAAGCCCATCGCCCTGCGGGGCCAGGACCACTGCGCAGAGCCAGCTCCGGCAAGCCGGCTTCCCCTGCCTCAAGGTATCGGTCGGGCCGGTTCCATCTCCCGGCCGTAATCGATGACCTGTCGCGCCACGTCATCGCTTGGACGCCTTGCACGACGACGGCGATGTCACCGACACGCGGGAGCGACACGGCCCGGATGCGGCGCCGACCGAGGCCGCTGTCCGACAACAGGCCAAGCCGCACCGCCGGCGAGCCCGCTGACGCGCCCGCCGGCAACGCCATGCCGCCTGTCTGCTTCGGCCGCGGCACCGCGATCCTGCACGAGCGCATCAAGCGCCACGCCGCCGCCCGCTGCATCAGCAGCGGGCCACAAGACCTTCAACACAGATGAGCGGGACGCCCCAATCCGAAGTCATTCCCGCCGTCCGGATCATTCCAGGACGGACGCATCGCCCTGCGGAGCGGCGGTGGCCATGCCGCCGCTCCGCAAGCACTCATCGCAGCACCACCGGCTGCAGCTTCGTGATGTCCACGCCACGGAACGCATAGGCTTCGTTGAGCGCCTTCTGGACGAAGCCGGAGAAGGCGAGATATCCGAAGGAAGTGGTCAGGAAGTTCCGCCAGCGCGGGTCGAGCTCCTGACGGATGGCCGCAGTGGCCGGGAACAGGGCAGGGGGTGCCGGCATCGTCACGATGGTGTTGGGGATGCGGGCGCTCGCCAGTGTCATGCCGGTCAGCGAGGAGGAAATGGCCGCGACCCGGTTCGCGTTCAGCGCGGCGATCATCTCGTTGATGTTCTGGAAGCGGTCTAGTTGCGCCGCAGGCGCGCGGCGCATGATCTCCGATTCCATCGTCGTGCCGACGGGCACGCCGATCCTCAGGCGGGCCGTGTTGATCGCGTCCCAGGACGAGATGTCGATGCCCTGTCGCGCCAGAATGGCGGTGCCGTACATGAACAGCGCCTGCGGCACGAAATCGACAGCGACCGCGCGGCGCACCGTTCCGTCGAGTGCGAAGATCAGGTCGAACTGGTTGGCCTGCAGCCCGGCCACGGCGTTGCCGTATGTGGTCTCGACGAGTTGCAGTTCGGCGCCGAGCGCGTCGGCCATCTCCTTGGCGCAGTTGACCGACAGGCCCCGCCAGACAGTGCCTCCGATGCGTACCCCACCAGGCGCATCGCTGTTGGTCAGATCCTTGAAGACGAAAGGTTCGGAAATCGGCGCGCCGAGGCGCAGGACCTTGGTCTGGGTGATCGTCTCCCAGGTCGATCGCGCGCCTTGTGCCTGGGCACCGCGTGCGCCCAGCATGGCCGCCGCGCCGGCGGCCAATGTCGCGCCGACCGTTGTGTTCCGCCGCGTCACGTCTGTCATCGTCGTTCTCCTTCACGTCTCAAGCACGGAATGGATCGATCGGGTTGCGCGGCCGCGCTCAGGCGCCCACCGCGGAAGACATGGCCATCTCCGGTTCCGGCATGCGAAAGGCCGTGTGGCCGCGCAGAAAATCCTGCGTCCTCGGCCGCTTCGGCCGCACCAGGATCTCCTGCGGGGAGCCCTGCTCGTGGATCGCGCCTTCGTGCAGGAAGACGACGCGCTGCGCCACGTTGTAGGCAAAGCCGAGCTCGTGGGTGACAACGAGCATCGTCGTCCCTTCCTCCGCGAGCTTGCGCATCGCCACCAGCACCTCGCCCACCAATTCGGGATCAAGGGCGGACGTCGCCTCGTCGAACAACATGATGGACGGCTCCATGGCGAGCGCGCGGGCGATGGCGACGCGCTGCTGCTGCCCGCCCGAGAGCTGCGCCGGGTAGGCCTTGGCCTTCTCGAGGATACCCACGCGGCGGAGCTGCTCCGCCGCCTTCTCGCGCGCCATTGCCGGCGGAACGCCGCGGATCTTGATCGGCCCGATGGTGACGTTCTCCTCCACCGTCAGGTGCGGAAAGAGATTGAACTGCTGAAACACCATGCCGACATGCGTGCGCACGGCGCAGAGCGCGGATTCCCGGTACACAACCTTGCCGCCCACCTCGCGACCGATGAGCCGGCCTTCGAGGTAGATGCGGCCCGCCGTCGGATAGCCGAGGAAGTTCACGCAACGCAGCAGGGTGCTCTTGCCCGATCCGCTGGCGCCGATCAGGCAGACCGTCTCGCCGCGATGCACGGTGAGGTCGATGCCCTTCAGCACCTCGAGCAGCCCGTAGGATTTGCACAGTCCCTCGATCCGCAGGACTTCCTCAGTCACGATGCATTCCTCCGCGACGCGCGAGGCGGTGTTCCAGCCAGACGCAGGCGTAGCTGACCGGCAGCAGGATCGCCGTGAAGATCAACGTCACGGCGGTGTAGGTCTCGAGCGGCCGCATCTGGTCTTCCGCGATGACCTTGGCCGTGTAGAGAAGCTCGCCGAAGGCGATCGTCGAGGCGAGGGTGGTGGCCTTGGCGAGCTCGATCGCCCGGTTGCCGAAGGCCGGGATCATGCGCATCAGCGCCTGCGGCAGCACGACGTAACGCATCTGCGCCCCGAAGCCGAAGCCGAGGGCGCGTGCGGCCTCCCATTGCCCGCGCTCGACCGAACCGATGCCGGCGCGGTAGATCTCGGCACTGTAGGCGCCGGTGTAGATCGACAGCGATACGGCGGAAGCGAGCCAGGCCGAAGCCTGCCAGCCCGTCGCCATCGGGATCGCGTAGTAGAACCAGATGAGCTGGATGAGGCCCGGCGTGTTGCGGATCGCCTCGACATAGACCGTGCCGATGCCGCGCAGGAGGCGCGACGGCGCGGTGCGGAAGATCCCGACCACGAGGCCGATCGCCAGGCCGCAGGACAGCGCGACGGCCCAGAGCTTCGCGGTGCCGGCGAGGCCGGTCAGCAGATATGGCCAGAGCGCCCAGAGGAAGCCGAAATCCCACTGATATCCCATGGCGTGGCTCTAGCGTTCGATCGTCGCGTAATGACGTTCGAGCCGCATGGCGAGCCGCCCCGTCACGAAAAGGAAGGCGAAGCAGATGAGGCCGACGATCGTGAAGGTCTCGACGGGCCGGTATACCTCGGTGGAGACGCGGAAGGCCTCGTAGACGATCTCGGGGTAGGTCACGATGCCGGCGAGCGTCGTCGTCTTCACCACCTCGACAATGAGCAGGAAGAAGACCGGGATCATCCGCCGCGCCGCCTGCGGCAGGATGATGTAGCGCAGCCGCATGGTGCCCGGCATGCCAAGGGCGCGCGCCGCCTCCCACTGCCCGGCCGAGATGGAGCGCAGCCCGGCGCGCACGAGTTCCGCGAGATAGGCCGAGGCCTGCAGGCCGATCGCGATGGTCACCGCGGTGAAGGTGGACAGGTTCACGCCGAGCAGGATCGGCAGTGCGTAGTAGCACCAGCAGATCAGCACCAGCGCGACCGAGGTGCGGAAGAAGTCTATGTAGATCACGGCGACCGGCGCGAGGAAGGGCACGCGCTGATACCGGATCACGCCGAGCACGATGCCGATCGGCGCTGCAAGCGCGATGCACGCCGCCGACAGGGCGATGGTGTGCAGCCCACCCCACAGCAATTGCGGCATGTACTGCAGGACGACGGAGAAGTTCCAATCGTACGGCATGTTCCCCCAGCCTGGTTCCGGCCGGCGCCTCCTGCAGCAACTCTAGGCGGTGGCCCGGAAGCACGGCAACAGCGAAATGGACCATCATTCCATTTTGCATCAACGGCCGGTGGCGAGCTGTGCGCGCAGCCTGTGATAGACGACCGCGCCTTCGACGATCAGGTCGCGCAGCGGGTAATAGGGCAGTGTGCGGAAGGTGGAGAGCGGCAACACGAGATCGTCGATCCTGGTCACGCCAGACGCCCAGCGTGCCAGTTCGCGGCCCATGATCGTCGCGGTGCAGATGCCGCGGCCACTGTAGCCGAGCGCGGCCGCGGCATCGGGCGCGAGTTCGAAGAGCCGGGGATAGCGGTCCGGCGTCATCGCCATGTGGCCGGTCCAGCGATATTCCCATGCGAGGTCGCCGAGACGGGGGAAAAGGCGGCGGCCCTGGCGTGCGAGTTCCTCGTAGAGCGCCGGCGTCTCGCCGCCCGCCGTGCCGTTGCCGCCGCCGAGATGCAGGCGCCCGTCCGGATGCATGCGCACGCCGACGGTCAGGTACCGCGTGTCGGACATGATCTCGCCACCGGGAAGGATGCTGCGGCGCTGGTTCTCGCCAAGCGGCGCGCTGACCAGCTGCGGGGTGCGGCCCGGCAGGAAGGTGCGGCGCAGGTTCGGCCAGGCATCGTCGGTATAGGCGTTGGTGGCGAGGATGACCTTCGCCGCGGTCACCTCGCCCTTGTCGAGCGCCAGGCGCCAGCCGCCATCGCCGCGACGGATGCTGCGTACCCGCGCATCGCGGCGGATCGCACCGCCCGAATCCAGCACGGCGCGAGCGACGCCGCGCACATAGCCGAGCGGGTTGATCGCGCCGCCGCGCGGGTCGATGCAGCCGCCGGTGTAGAATTCCGTGCCGGAGCGTTGCGCGAGGTCCTGCGCGTCCAGGACTTCCAGCGGCGCGTCGCGGCCGACCCAGATCTCCACGCGGCGGCGCAGGTCGCCGAAGGCGGCCTCGGAATGCGCTGCGGTGACGATGCCGCAGCGCCGCGCGTCGCAGTCGATGCGGAAGCGTTCGATCAGGGAGAAGACGAGGTCCGGGCCGGCGCCGACGGCGCGGATCAGTTCGCACCCGCGTTCGACGCCGAAATGCGCCTCGATCTCGTGCGGTTCGTGCTTGAGAGCGGCGACGACTTGGCCGTTGTTGCGGCCTGAGGCGCCCCAGCCAGGTTCATGCGCGTCGAGGACGAGCACGGACAGGCCGCGCTCGGCCAGGTGCAGCGCCGCCGACAATCCCGTGTAGCCGGCGCCGACCACGGCGATGTCGGCCTGCATGTCGCCGTCGAAGGCAGGGATCTTCGGCCCGGGCGAGGCGGTCGCTGCCCAGTAGGAGGGCGGCGTGCTGGCAGGGTCGTCGATCGGCTGCCGCGCCATCCGGGTCAGATTTCCGCAGGCCGTTGCTTCTCGAGGCGTCGCGTCTCGAGGTTGTCGCGCAGCGAATACCATTGGATCAGCGCGGTCACGAGCGGCCGTGCGATGGGCTGCACGAGGATGCGCTTCGGGGGGCTCGGCGGCAGGACGAGTTCGCTTTCGGGCGTGCCCAGCGCATGGCGCGCCAATTCGCGGCCGTAGATGGTGGCAAGTGCGACGCCGCGCCCGTTGCAGCCCATCATGGCGTGCAGCCCGGGCGCGAGCCGGTGGATGTGCCAGGAATTGTCGCCGTTCATCGCCATGAAGCCGGACCACCAGAACTCGGCGCCGACATCGCCGAGCTGAGGAAAGATGCTGCGCAGGCGGTGCAGCGTGCCGCGCCAGGACGGTTCTCCCTGCGGGCCGAAGGCGGGACCCATGCCGCCGAATTGCAGGCGTCCGTCCGCATGCAGGCGGATGCCGGAGAGCAGGCGGCGCGAATCCGTCATGACCTGGCCACCGGGCAGGATGGTCTTGCGGATGTTGTCGCGCAGCGGCGCGCTGCCGAACTGATAGGCGCGCACCGGCACGATGGTCCGCCGAAGCCCCGGCCAGAGGTCGTCCGTATAGGCGTTGGTGCAGAGGAAGACGCGGTCCGCGCGCAGCACCGCGCCGTCCTTCGTCGTGATGCGCCAGCGCGCGCCGTCGCGGTCGAGCGCGGCGGCGCGGGTGCCTTCGTGCAGCGCGGCGCCGGCCGCGATGGCGGCGCGCGCCAGGCCGCGCACATAGGCGAGCGGATTGATCTTGGCGCCGCGACGGTCGAGCCAGGCGCCGAGGTAGAAGCTGCTGCCGATGGTCTCGGCGGCGGCGCGGCGGTCGAGCAGCTCCACGGGCCGCCCGCGCGCCTGCCAATAGGCGACGCGCTTCTCCATCGCCTTCAGTGCCGCCTTGGTATGCGCGCCGGAGACGATGCCGGCGACGCTGTAGTCGCAGTCGATGCCATGCTTCGCGATGAGGTCGGCGATCAGCGCCGGACCCTGTTCCGTCGCGTCGATGAGGCGCTGGCCACGTTCGGCGCCGTAGTGCGCGATGATCTCGTGCGGGTCGTGCTTGGTCGCCGGTGCGACATGGCCGGCATTGCGGCCGGAGGCGCCCCAGCCGATGCGGTGGGCCTCCAGCAGCACGACGCGCGCGCCGCCCTCCGCGGCGTGCAGCGCGGCGGAGCAGCCGCCGATGCCGCCGCCGATGATCGCGATGTCGGCCTCGGCTTCCCCGGCGAAGGGCGCGAGGTCGAGTGCCTGCCCCCCGCCCGCCGTGAAGCTCGTTTTCGGATAGGTCGGATCATCGTCGATCGGCAGATGCATGCCGCCTCTCCCTCGCGCCGCAGAATTGGACGCCAGCGCGCGGGGTCCGGCAAGAGAAAAAGAGAACGGCGTTCCATTTCCCTCGACGCCCCGCGGCGGCAAGACCATATTCGGCGCAAGGAGACCCGCCCGCATGGCCCAGACCATCGAACAGCACACCCATCCCGTCGTGACCGGCGCGGATGACATGATCCGCGCCCTCGAGGCGGGCGGGGTCGATCTGTGCCTGACCAATCCGGGCACCTCGGAGATGCATGCGGTCGCGGCGCTCGATCGCTCGGACCGCATGCGCTGCGTGCTGGCGTTGTTCGAGGGCGTGGCGACAGGTGCCGCGGACGGCTACTTCCGCCTGGCGCGGCGGCCGGCGGCGACGCTGCTGCATCTCGGCCCCGGCTTCGCCAACGGCATGGCGAATCTGCACAACGCGAAGAAGGCGGGGTCGGGCGTCGTCAACATCGTGGGCGATCATGCGAGCTTCCACCTCGCCCACAACGCGCCGCTGACGGCCGACATCGCGGGCATGGCGCGGACGGTTTCGCACTGGGTGGAGGCGGCGCCGGATGCCGCCGCGCTTGCCGAGGCCGCGACGCAGGCGGTGGAGCAGGCGCGGATCGGCGCGGGCCGCATCGCGACGCTGATCGCGCCGGCGGATGCGACCTGGTCCGCCGGCGGGCATGCGGTCCGCGTGGCCGCGCCACCGCCGCCCCGCGCGATGCCCGACGCAACGCTGGTCCAGGTCGCCGCGGCGGCGTTGCGCCAGGGGGCGGCAAGTCTCCTTCTGCTCGGCGGCAGCTTCGTGTCCGCGCGTGCGAAGGCCTTCGCCGCGGCCATTGCGCAGGCCACCGGCTGCGCGCTGCGCACGCCGATCTCCAGCCCCCGCAACGAGCGTGGCGCGGGTCGCGTGGAGATCGCGCGCGTGCCCTACGCCGGCGAGGAGGCGATCGCCGCGCTGCGGGAGATCCAGCAGGTGGTGCTGTGCGGCGCGCGGCGCCCGGTATCGAACTTCGCCTTTCCCGATCGATCGAACGTGCTGACGCAACCCCATTGCGTCTTCGTCGAACTCGCCGAGGCGGATGACGATATCGAGGCGACACTCGCCGCCCTGGCCGATGCCGTGGGCGCGAAAGCCGCGCCGGTGCCGGCGGCGGCCACCACACGCACGCTGCCAGCCGGCGCGCCGACGCCCGAAGGCATCGCGCGTACCATCACCGCGCTGCTGCCGGAGAACGCCATCGTGGTGGACGAGGCCGTGACGACCGGCCGCGGCTTCGCGCGCTTCACCGCCGAGGCCGCGCCGCATGACTGGTTGCAGAATGTCGGCGGGTCGATCGGCTACGGCATGCCGGTGGCGATCGGCGCGGCGCTGGCCTGTCCGGACCGGCGCGTGCTCTGCCTCGCCGGCGACGGCAGCGCCATGTACACGGAACAGGCGCTGTGGACGATGGCACGGGAAGGGCTCGACATCACCGTCGTGATCATGGCCAACCGCGCCTACCAGATCCTGCGCGCGCAGCTGCCGCGCGTCGGCATCCGCAATCCGGGGCAGCGTTCGATCGACATGCTGACGCTGGATCGGCCGGCGCTGGATTGGGTGGGCATCGCGCGTGGCCACGGCGTCGAGGCCGGCCATGCCGACGACCTCGAAGGTCTGGTGCGGCAGCTGCAGCGCGGCTTCGCGGCGCGCGGACCTTATCTGGTCGAGCTCCGCCTATGAGTTCGCGGCCTTTAGCCGCCGCATCTCGATATCGTCCCGGAAGCGGTACCAGCGCACGATGGCCGCTGCGCCCATCCCGGAGAAGGCGTGGAAGCGCACCGGATCGAGCGGCGCGAAGGGCAGGGTGAGCTCAGAGGCCGGGGTCCCGGCGGCCAGGCGCGCAAGGTCGCGCCCGTAGATCGTGGCGAGCGCGACGCCGCGGCCGTTGCAGCCCAGCGCCGCGTGCACGCCCGGGGCGAGTTCGTGCATCTGCCACGAATCCACCTTGTTGAAGGCCATCCAGCCTGCCCAGCCCGTCTCGGGCTCGATCTCGCCGACCTGCGGGAAGAGGGTGCCGAGCCAGCGGCGCATTTCCGGCCAGGGAGGCACGCTGCCTGCGCGCATGCGAGGGCCGGCGCCGAAATGCAGTCGCCCGTCCGGATACATGCGCAGCGAGATCAGCACGCGCCGCGTGTCGATCATCGGGTTTCCGCCGGGAAGGATCGTGCGGCGCAGATTGTCCGAGAGCGGCCTGGTCAGGAACTGCACGGTGCGCACCGGAATGACGGTCTGCCGCAGACCCGGCCAGAGGCCGTCGGTATAGGCGTTGGTGCAGAGGAAGACGCGGTCGGCGAGGATGCTGGCGCCCGTGTCCGTGGCGATGCGCCATCGCCGACCGCCCTGACGCAGGCTCGTCGCGCGCGTCTTCTCGTGCAGCGCGGCGCCTGCCTTCAACGCTGCGCGCGCCAGGCCACGCACATAGGCAAGCGGGTTGATGCAGCCGCCGCGGCGGTCAAGTACACCGCCGAGGTAAAGTGCCGTCCCCGTCATTTCCGCGAGGCGTGTACGGTCGAGGATTTCAAGCGGCCGGCCGCGGGCCTGCCAGTACTCCGCGCGGCGGCGCAGCGTGTCGAACGCTGCCGGCGAATGCGCGGCGTTGATGATGCCAGGCAGCGCGACGTCGCAGTCGATGCCGTGCTTCTGCGCGAGTTCCATGACAAGGCGCGGGCCGTTCTCGCTCGCATCGAGGATGCGCTGGCCATAACTCGGGCCGTATCGGCGCAGGATCTCGTCGGGCTCGTGCTTCGTGGAAGCGGGCAGATGACCGGCGTTGCGGCTGGACGCGCCCCAGCCGACGGACTGCCCTTCCACCAGCACGACGCGAGCGCCGGCAGCCGCCGCGTGCAATGCGGCGGAACAGCCGGCGATTCCGCCTCCGACGATGGCGATGTCGGCTTGGTGCTCTCCCTGGAGAGCGGATAGCGACAGCGGCTCGCCTCCGCGGGCGATGTAAGGGGTCTGCGCCGGTGCCGTGCTGTCGGAAGCGGGCGTGTACATGGCGCGTTACGTCCTTGGCGCGGCGTCGCGCCGTGATGCCCGGATTGACGTGCTGCGACCCGCCCCAGCACATCCGTCTTCGTCGCCGGAAGCGTCTGCAACCGGCCGGACTCGCCGGCCAAGGAAGGCCCATGCTCCGCGCAGCGGAGTCTGCCGCGTTGGCAGGGCCGGGCCCAGCCCGGCAAGGGGACATACGTGAAGGGGAGCATCAGACACGTCGCCATTCCTCCCGGCTTTCGGGAACGCCGTCTCCACCTACTCGGCACCTGCTCCGATCCTGCGATCGGCCGTTCCTGGCGCTTGCGCGACCGAAGCCGTGCCGGTACGAAGAGAACGCTGTTCCATTTTTGTGGTCAAGGGCCCTTCGCCGGAGGCGCGCCGGCGCTTCTCCGGTCCCGCGCCAGGGGTAGAGTGAAAGCGGAACAGCGCATTGTGCGGGTTCATCAGCTTCCCGAAGGGCGCGCATGGCGACCAAATCGACTCCAACGACTGTGCGGCGGGCGGGCAAGCGCGGCGCCGTCGTCAATGCAAAGCGTCGCGTACGCATCACCGAGGCGGCGGAGGGCGAGCGGGATGCCGCTGGCGATGACCGGCCCATCGCCGCCGTCGAGCGTGCCCTGTCGGTGCTGGACGCCTTTCGGACCGCGCCTCGCCTGTCGCTCAGCGAATTGTCGAGGCGGACCGGGCTGTTCAAGAGCACCCTGCTCCGCATTCTCGCCACGCTGGAGCGCAATGGCTACGTCATGCGCCTCGCCGACGGCCGCTATCGCGTCGGCGGCATCCTGTTCGAGCTCGGCTCGGGCTACGTCGCGTCATTTCAGCTCGAGGAAGTGATGAAGCCGGCCCTCGCGCACCTTGTCGCGGCCACGGGGGAGAGTGCGGCCTTCTACGTCCGCGCCGGTGCACGGCGTCAGTGCCTCTTTCGCGTCGATTCGCCGCAGGCGGTGCGCCACGTCATCACGGCCGGCCAGATCCTGGATCTTGATGGCGCCGCGACGAGCGAGATCCTGCGGCGCTACGAGATGGGCGGCCACCGGCCCGCCGCGGAGGTGGATTATCTCGCGCTCTGCCGTTCGACCTCCGGCCAGGGCGATGTCGAGACAGCCTCGGTCGCCGCGCCGATCTTCGACACCGGCGGCTTTGTCGGCGTCATCAACATCTCGGGGCCGGTGCACCGTTTCACGAAGGCGGTGGCCGCGCGATGCCTCGCGGAGCTTGCGGCGACCGCATCGCGCCTGTCACGGGCGCTGGGGGGCATCGGCCCGGTTCAGGATGGGGAGGCCGTGTCGTGAATGGGCGCTCGGTCCCGAGGATCGAGGACCGTCGCTTTCTCACCGGTCGCGGAGACTATGGCGCCGACCGTATCGTGCCGGGCCAGCTCGAAGGAATCGTGCGGGGCTCACCCTATGCGCATGCGCGTCTCCGTGCCATCGGCGGCGCGGCGCCTGCCCGGCGTGCATCTCGTGCTGACAGGGGGAAATGCTCGACGGGCTTGCCGGCCGAGGCGGATCAGCTCTTCATCACCGCGGCACTGCGTTACATGAGCGCCGCAGCGGCGGAACAGGACATGATCGCGACGCTGACCGCAACGGCAAGCCGACCGAGATGAAGCGGCGGTTTCGCGCCGCTGCCTTCCGGCGGCTGATCGGATATCGGGCCAGGTGGTTAGTCCGCGGCTTTGATGGTGCCGCCTTTGAACTACGCGGATACTGCCCCTTTCGCTCGGGCACCAAACGGCTCCGGGACGTATTTCAATGCATGATACACAGCGATTTGCACATTCTCTTGAAGGGCGTCCACCGGAAGCCTGGGAGGGTTTGAGCAGGCATCTCCACGCCGTTGCGGAAGGTGCAGCGTCATATGCGGCGGTGTTTGGTTGTTCCGAGCTCGCGCGTGCAGCCGGGCTGTTGCACGATATTGGAAAGATGTCTCTCGCCTTCCAGGAGTACATCCGGACTGCGGCCGCTGACGGCGCTCAAAGAAGGGGACCTGACCATTCGACCGCCGGGGCGGTTGAGGCGATCCGCGCCTATGGACACTTCTCCGGACGCCTGCTGGCCAAAGTCATCGCCGGCCATCACGCGGGATTGCCGGAGCCCGATACGCTTGACCGGCGCTTGGGGCCGGATTGGCGCATCGAACCGTATGACGGATGGGTCGGCCATACGGGACCGTTGCCGCCCCGCGCGGCGCTGAGACCGAGCCGGCGTTTGCAGAACAGCCCGGCCGCGGGCTTCACCGAGGCCTTCCTGACCCGCATGCTGTTCTCCTGCCTGGTCGATGCCGATTTCCTGGCGACGGAGGCCTTCTATGCCGCGGCCGAGGAGCGGCAGGCCCCGCGTGGCAGCCACGCCGCGATCGTCGCGTTGCGCGACCGCCTGCGCCACCACATGGCCTCCCTGCGCAGCGACGGCGCAGAGGCGATCCAGGCGCTGCGGCAGGCCGTGCTGGCGCATGCCGTTGAGAAGGCATGCCTGCAGACAGGATTGTTCACGCTCACCGTCCCGACGGGGTGCGGCAAAACGCTGGCGTCGCTCTCCTTCGCGCTGGAGCACGCCGTACGGCACGGGCTGCGACGCATCATCTACGTGATACCCTTCACCTCCATCATCGAGCAGACGGCCGCCGTGTTCCGCGAGGCGCTGGGTACGGAGGACGACGTGCTGGAGCACCACGCCTCCTTCGACTGGGGCGATCCCGACGATGACGATGAAGGTACCGATGGGCGGCGCAAGCTGCGGCGCGCCGCCGAGAACTGGGATGTGCCCGTCGTCGTCACCACGGCGGTGCAGTTCTTTGAAAGCCTCTTTGCGAGCCGCACCTCACCTTGCCGCAAGCTGCACAACCTGGCCGGCGCCGTGATCGTGCTGGACGAGGCGCAGATGCTGCCGCTGCACGTGCTGCGGCCCTGCATGGCGGCGTTGGACGAACTGGCGCGGAACTACGGTACGAGCGTCGTGTTGTGCACCGCAACCCAGCCGGCGCTGAGGGTACAGGACGAATTCGCGAATGGATTCGATATCGGGGCAGAACGTGAGCTTGCCCCCACCCCCAGGGCACTCTACGCCGCCTTGAAGCGGGTGCGAGTGGAGGTGCGGCGGGGACCGACAGACGATGCGACGATCGCCGCGCGCTTCGCGGAACAGCAGCAGATGCTGTGCATCGTCAACAGCCGTGCGCATGCGCGGGCGATCTTCGACGCCATTCGTGAGCTACCTGGCGCGGTTCATCTTTCCACGCTGATGTGTCCGGTCCATCGCCGCCGGGTGCTGGAGGACGCGCGGCAGCGGCTCGCGTCGGGGGCGCCGGTGCGCATCGTCAGCACCTCGCTGATCGAAGCTGGCGTCGACATCAGCTTGCCGGAGGTCTGGCGCGCGGCTGCGGGGCTCGATTCCCTCGCGCAGGCTGCGGGGCGGTGCAATCGGCATGGCTTGCTTGCGGAAGGACGGGTGGTGGTGTTCGAGCCGGAGACGTTCCGGCCGCCCCATGCTATCGAGACCTTCTGGCAAGCGGCGCGACCGGTGCTACGCGAGCATGAGGATGTGCTCGGCCTTGACGCCGTGCACGCCTACTTTCGTGAATTGTACTTCCAGAAGGGAGAGGCCGCGCTGGATACAACCATGGTGCGCGATGCGCGTGGCGTGATGCGGGCCATCGCGGCGGGTGCGCCGGACGGCCGTTTCCCGTTCCGCAGCATCGCCGAGGCCTTTCGGCTGATCGCGGACGCGATGGAGACCGTCATAGTGCCCATCGACGAGACGTCGACAGGTCTGTTGCGGCGCGTCGCCGCAGCAGAGCGGCCGCCGACACCACTATTGAGGCGGTTGCAGGGCTACACGGTCTCGATACCGAAGGCGGCGCGACTGGAATGGTTGCGGCGCGAGGCCTTGCGGCCAGTGCACCCGGCGCTTGGAGAGGGGCTGCTGTGCTTCGGCGACGCAGCGCATTACCGGCCCGAGACGGGGCTTGATCTCGACGCGATCGGCATGCGGGCGGCGGAGGCGAATGTCTTCTGACGCTGGCTGCGCACCGATGTGATCTGCATCACCTCACTCACGCATCGCGCGGAAACGCCTGGCGGTCATCACCTTCCCTGGTTAGGGTCACGACAATAGGAAATCCAGGAAGTCCAAGAAGCATGCCGTTCGGTGTCCGACTGCACGTCTGGGGCGAACGGGCCTGCTTTACGCGCCCGGAGATGAAGGTCGAGCGCGTCTCCTATGACGTCATCACGCCTTCCGCCGCGCGCGGCATCCTTGAGGCCATCCACTGGAAGCCCGCTATCGTCTGGGTGGTGGACCGCATCCATGTGTTGCGCCCCATTCGCTTCCACTCCTTCCGCCGCAACGAGGTCGGCGCGCGCATCAGCAGCCGCAATGCCGAGAGCGCCATGCGCGCCGGCACGACCGCTGGCCTCGGCATGGTGGTGGAGGAGAATCGCCAGCAGCGCGCCGCCACCTTGCTGACCGATGTCGCCTATGTCATCGAGGCGCATTTCGAGTTGACGCCGCGCGCCGGGGCGGAGGACACGCCGGCCAAGCACCTGTCCATGTTCAACCGGCGCGCCGCATCCGGGCAGTGCTTCCATCGCCCCTGCCTCGGCACGCGGGAATTCGCCGCGGATTTCGCGCTGATAGCCGACGATGCGCCGCTGCCGGACAGCACGCTGCCGGCCGACCAGCGCGACCGCGACCTCGGCTGGATGCTGCACGATATCGATCATGCGAAGGGTGCGGCGTCGCGCTTCTTCCGTGCACGGCTGACCGATGGCGTGCTGGATGTACGGGCGTGCCTCGCCGAGGGCAGCGCGACGTGACGATCCTTCAGGCGCTGGATGGATACTACGGCCGCATGGCTGCGCGCGGCGAAGCGGAAGCACCCGGCTTCTCGCGCGAAAAGATCAGCTTCGCAATCGTGCTCTCCCCGGAAGGAGAGCCGGTGGATCGCATCGACCTGCGCGAGATGGGTGGGAAGAAGCCAGTTCCACGACTTATGGAGGTGCCGGCTTCGGTGAAGCGCACGGTCGGCATCGCACCCAACCTCCTATGGGACAAAAGTGCCTATGCGCTCGGCCGTACCGCCGGTACCGGAAAGCGCACGGCGGAGGAGCATGCTGCCTTCCGCGACGCTCATTTGAAGCTTCTGGCGGAGGCGGACGACCCCGGGCTCGTGGCGCTCCGGCGCTTCCTCGAAGCCTGGACGCCGGATCGCTTCGACGCCGCACCTTTCGACATCGCGATGCTCGATGCGAACATCGTCTTCCGGTGCGACGGCGCGCAGGGCTATGTTCATGATAGTCTGGCGGCCCGGCGGCTCGTCGCGTCACGCAGCACGGCTGATGGGCCGCGTGGGGCCTGTCTCGTGACCGGCGAGGATGCACCGATGCAGCGGCTGCATCCCGCCATCAAGAACGTGGAAGGCGCGCAATCCTCTGGCGCGGCGTTGGTGTCGTTCAACCTCGACGCCTTCGCCTCCTACGGCAAGGAGCAGGGCGAGAACGCGCCGACCTCCACCATGGCGGCCTTCCGCTATGGCGCTGCGCTCAATCGCCTGCTGGACCGCGGCAGCGGCAACCGCCTGCCGCGCCCGCTCGGGGATGCGACGGTGGTATTCTGGGCGGATGCGAGCTCGGCCGAGCAGGAACCGGCGGCGCAGGCGGACGAGGCCTGGTTCGCCGAGATGTTGAACCCCGCCGATGACCCGGCGCGGGACCTTGGCCAAGCCGCGAAGCTGCACGATCTGCTGGAACTCATCGCCGCCGGACGGCCGCTGCGCGAGATCGACCCACGGCTCGACCCCGGCGTGCGCTTTCACGTGCTGGGCCTGTCGCCGAATGCCGCGCGGCTGTCCGTCCGCTTCTGGATCGACGATCGCTTCGGCGCCTTCGCCGAACGCCTGACGCAGCACTACGCCGACATCGCCATCGCGCCGCTGCCGTGGCGGAACGCCCTTCCCTCCGTGGCGCGGCTGCTGGTGAAGACCACCGCCCTGCAGGAGAAGTTCGACAACATCCCGCCGCTGCTGGCCGGCGAGGTGCTGCGCGCCATCCTTGCCGGAACGCCCTATCCGCGCAGCCTGCTTGCCGCCGCCATCATGCGGCTGCGTGCCGGCGACGATCCCGGCAGTGGGTGGCATGCCGCCGCCATCCGCGCCGTGCTGGCGCGCCGCCACCGTCATGGTTTCGAGAAGGAGGAAACCCCCGTGAGCCTCGATCGGGAGAACGGCAATCCCGCCTATCAGCTCGGACGCATGTTCGCCATGGCCGAGATTGCGCAACGCATGGCGCTCGGCCGGGTGAACGCGACGATCCGCGACCGCTACTACGGCGCGGCCTCGGCAACGCCCGCCAGCGTTTTCCCACTGCTGCTGCGTACGACGCAACATCACCTGTCGAAGCTGCGCAAGGACGGCAAGGGCGGCTGGATCGAACGCGAGCTCGGCGAGATCGCCGGGCGCCTTCCACCCGACCTGCCGCGCAGCCTACGGCTGGAAGATCAGGGCCGCTTCGCCATCGGCTACTACCACCAGCGCCAGGCGCGCTTCGAGGGCAGGCCGGCGGACCAGATCGCCGAGGACGACGCGGGCGACGCTACGGAGGAATGAGACCATGACCAACAGCCCCGCGGTGACGCGCCGCCACGACTTCGTCTTCTATTTCGACGTGACCAACGGCAACCCGAATGGCGACCCGGATGCCGGCAACCTGCCGCGCCTCGACCCCGAGACCAATCGCGGTCTCGTCTCCGACGTCGCCATCAAGCGCAAGATCCGCAACTACGTCGCACTGGCCAGGGCCGAGGTACCCGGTCACGAAATCTACATGCGGGACGGCGCGACACTGAACCTGGAACATGACCGCGCCTGGCGGGCGGTCATGCCGGAGGTGACGAAGGCCGAGGACAAGAAGAAGCTGCCGAAGGAAGATGCCAAGGCTCAGGCGCTGACGCGCTGGATGTGTGCGAATTTCTGGGACATCCGCAGCTTCGGCGCGGTGATGACCACCGGGGTCAACGCCGGCCAGGTGCGCGGGCCGGTGCAGATCACCTTCGCGACCTCGGTCGAACCGATCATGCCGCTCGAGATCTCCATCACCCGCCTCGCCGCCACCACCGAGAAGGACGCCGAGGACAAGGGCGGCCGCACCATGGGGCGCAAGCACATCGTGCCCTATGGCCTGTATCGCGCGCATGGCTTCGTCTCGGCGCCACTGGCCTCGCAATCCATCAAGGGGACGGGATTTTCCGAGGCCGACATCGACTTGCTGTTCGAGGCGCTGGGCAACATGTTCGAGCATGACCGCTCGGCATCGCGCGGGGAGATGGCGAAGCGGCGGCTGGTGGTGTTCCGGCACGCTGGCGCCCTGGGCAACGCACCGGCGCATGAGCTCTTCGCCCGGGTGAAGACCTGGCGCGTGCATCAGGGCGCGCAGCATCCGGTGGGGGACGAGCGCACCGACAACTGGCCCGCGGCGCGGCGTTTCGAGGATTATGGCATCAGCGTCGATACCGAGGGCCTGCCGGCCGGCGTCGAGGTGCTGGAGAAGTGATCCCTTGGCCCTGCACCCGTCCTCGCCTGAGCAGGAAGACGCGCTGATCCCACTCTCCGCCCTGCAGCATTATCTGTTCTGCCCGCGACAATGCGCGCTGATCCATGTGGAGCAGCTCTGGGCGGAAGATGGTGCGACGGCTGAGGGACGGCTGATGCATGGCCGTGTGGACAGCCGCCAGGCCGAATCGCGGCCTGGGCTGCGTGTGTTGCGCGGGATCGCGATCCGCTCCCTCACGCTCGGCGTGGCGGGGCTGGCGGATGCGGTGGAGATGCGCGGGCGGCCGGCGGTGCCGTTTCCGGTCGAGTACAAGCGGGGCAAGCGGAAGGCGCATCGCGCCGACGAGGTGCAACTCTGCGCGCAGGCGATCTGCCTCGAGGAGATGTTCGGCGTGCAGGTGCCGGAGGGCGCGCTTTATTATGGCGAGACCCGCAAGCGCCTGATCGTGGCTTTCGATGCGGAACTGCGCGCCCTGACGGCAGGTGTGGCGGCCGAGGCGCGGGCGATGCTGGCCGAGGAACGGACGCCGCCACCACACTACGGGCCGGGGTGCCGGCGATGCTCGATGGTGGATCTCTGCCAGCCGAAGCGACTGGAGAGGCCGCCCTCCGTCGCGGCTTGGTTGGCCGGGCAACTGGCGGAGTAGGCCACATGCGGCGGATGCTCAATACCATCTATGTCACCAGCGAGGACGCCTGGCTGCGCAAGGATGGCGAGAATCTGGTGGTGGAGGTGAAGGGAGAGGAGCGCGGCCGCGCGCCTCTGCACATGCTGGAGGGAGTGGTCGCCTTCGTGCATGCCGGCGCCTCGCCGGCGCTGATGGGGGCCTGCGCGGGGGCGGGGATCACGCTGTCCTTCCTGCAGCCGAATGGGCGCTTCCTGGCGCGCGTCGAGGGTGCGGTGAGCGGCAACGTGCTGCTGCGCCGCGCACAGCATCGCGTGGCCGATGATCCCGATCGCGCGGTGCCGATCGTCCGCGGCATGGTGGCCGGCAAGGCAGCGAATCAGCGTACGGTGCTGCAGCGGGCCTTGCGCGATCACGGATCGGGCATGGCGTCGGGAGTGAAGGGCGCGCTGGACGACGCGGTGCGCCGGTTGGAGTTGATCGCGCGCCGCACGCTGGTCATGGAAACCGTCGAGACTTTGCGCGGGCTGGAGGGAGAGGCTGCTGCGACCTATTTTGCGGTGTTCGATGCCATGATCCGCAGCGCCGATCCTGCCTTCCGCTTTGCCGGGCGGTCGCGCCGGCCGCCGCTGGACCGGGTCAATGCCCTATTGTCGTTTCTCTATGCGATGCTGGGACATGATTGCCGGTCGGCACTGCAGGGCCAGGGGCTCGACCCACAGATCGGCTTCCTGCATGCGGACCGTCCGGGCCGCGCTGGACTGGCGTTGGACCTGATGGAGGAGTTTCGGCCCGTGATGGCCGATCGCCTGGCGTTGAGCCTAATCAATCGCGGGCAGGTCGATGCCGGCGACTTCATCATGGAGGAGGGAGGTGGCGTGCGCCTGCGAGACGACACGCGCCGCAATGTCCTGATCGCCTGGCAAGAGCGCAAGCGGGAGGAATTGCGGCATCCATTCCTCGGTGAGAGCGCGCCGCTGGGCCTGGTGCCGCATCTGCAGGCGCAGCTTTTGGCACGACATCTGCGCGGCGATCTGGATGGCTACCCAGCCTTCATCTGGCGCTAGGTCTCGTGGACAGATATCTAATCCAAAGGATGGCAGCGGCGATGGTGACGACGGCGAGGAAGTTGCGGGCGGTCTTTTCGTAGCGCGTTGCAACGCGCCGGAACTGCTTGAGCCTGGAGAAGCAGCACTCGATCACGTGGCGTTCCTTGTAGAGTTGGCGATCGAGTGGATGCTTCTTTGTTCGCGGCGGATTGTTGGGGATGACCGCGACGGCGCCGGCCTGGGCGATGGCCTGGCGGAAGTGGTCAGTGTGGTAGGCGGCGTCGGCCAGAACGGCAGAGGGTCGATCCTCGCCAAGCAGAGCCGCAGCCTGTGGCGCATCGCCGCGCTGGCCGGCGGTGAGGATGATCCTGGCTGGGCAGCCCAGGCTGCGAACGGCCATGTGGATCTTGGTGCTCAGGCCGCCGCGGGAGCGGCCAATGGCCTGATCCTCAGGCCCTTTTTGGCACCGGCGGCATGCTGATGAGCGCGTACGATGGTGCTGTCGACGATCAGGTATTCGAAGTCCGGGTCGTCGGCGACCGCTGCGAAGATGCGCTGCCAGACGCCCTTGGCACTCCAGCGGCTGAAGCGGCGGAAGGCGCTGTTCCAACTGCCGAAGACCTCCGGCAGGTCGCGCCAGGGCGAGCCGGTCCGCGCGATCCACAGTACCGCCGCGACGAACATGCGGTTGTCGCGGCCCGAACTGCCGCGCGTCCTCTCGTCGCCAATGATGTGCTGCGCCATCCGTGCCCACGGCGCATCATCCAGGATCAACCGATCCAGCACACCCATCCGCCGCCTCCAAAAGGCAGATTTGAAGCACACTTCCTCCGGCCCGCGAATCCCCATGAGCCCACATAACCTAAGGCCTGTGGGGATTCACATGAACGAACGGCTGTGATTCAAGCGTTGGATGGATCGCTATGTGCTGACGGATGCCCAATGGGCGAAGATGGAACCGCACTGCCTTGGGAAGCGGAGTGATCCCG
>JAFADX010000208.1 GCA_023424475.1 Pseudomonadota bacterium | reverse complement strand
GAAGATCCACCGACAGCGCCTTCGACATGCCTGTCGGCCCCCTCTCCGACAGGAAGCTTGAATCAGATTCACGCCGCGTCGGGGAAGGACTTTCGCGATTCAATCAGGTCGGACGCCGCTCTAGCGTGATGGAGTCCTCGACAGCTGCCGCCCAGAGGCGAAAACGATATGTCGGCCCATACGCGGATTCAGTGCGCACGGTCGACTCAGGCTTGGGCACCTCCACGAGCACTGCGTAGCCTCCACGACGTCCAATGATGATGGTCCGCGGAAGCGAGATGAAACAAGCGCCAAAGCCGATCTTCAACGCTGCTTCAACATCCTTCAACGCCACTACCTCTGGTCCGAGGACACAGATCTCTGCTGCCCTGACGCTGTTCGCAGCTAGGGAAATCATCGCAATGCAAGGGAATTCTCGTCATCAATACACTGAACTCGTGCGTCATTTGGCTGTGCTCCGGGTGCGCCTCCTTAGGGAGGCAGTTGCCATCGAACGGGCGTCCCTAGAAGACCAACTGATCGCCACTGAGGCATTGATCCGAGAAGAATGGTCGCATCTCGCTTCTCAGAGCGGAGTGCGAGAAGCGGAGTGCGACGAGCTGTGCGGGCACTGGCTGTTCAGGGGCCCCTGCTGCATGGAACTGTAGAAGGAATTAATTCCTTGCACGTTCATGAAATGTTCTGTATGCTGTGGTGGTGTGAATTGGCGCGGTAAGGGTGTGAAAGGAGGCGCGGCATGGACAGTGATAATGAAGCCCGCCTTCGCAGCGATACGGCCCGCGCGGCCAATGTCGCCGCCCGCGCGCTGGCCTTCGATCCCGAGCGTTACCGCCACCATCTGGCGCACCTCGATATGAGCGAGAACGCGCAGGCTGAGCTTCTTGCGGTGATCTGGCGCATCATGGAAAGCGCCGTGGATCGCGCCTTCGGGGAGGATGCGACGCAGCTCGCCCGAATTGCTGGGGATAATCGCGCGTCGGCGCGTGATCGCCGCGCCCCCGCTGCGGTAAGCTCGGTCTATCCAACGCACGGCGACGATGAAACCCTGGCGGATATGTTCCGCCTGTGCGGGGAAGGCGATTCAAAGGAGCGCGGCCAATTCAATGCTGACTAACTCGCTGAAGGCCGTGATCTACTGCCGTGTTTCCGCAACGAAACAGTTGCGTGAAGGCGATGGTCTTGGCAGCCAGGAAACCCGTTGCCGCGAATATGCGACCCTCCGTGGCTATGACGTTGTCGAGGTGTTCCACGATCAAGCGTCGGGTAGCCTTAAAGATCGCCCTGGCATGAAGGCGATGCTGGCCTTCCTCAAGCGGCAACGTGGGAGGAAGCATGTCGTCATCATCGACGATATCTCCCGGCTGGCCCGTTCGATTGAGGCGCACATTCAACTCCGCACCGCTATCGATCTCTCCGGAGGCATTCTGGAATCGCCGAGCGTCGAGTTCGGCGAGGACGCGGACAGCGAGCTTCAAGAATACCTTCTCGCCACCGTCGCCCAGCACCAACGCCGGAAGAACGCCCAGCAAACGGTCAACCGGATGCGCGCCCGCGCGCAAGGAGGCTATTGGGTCACGCGCGCGCCGATTGGCTACAGGTTTCAACGGGTCGAAGGCCACGGGAAGATGCTCGTGCGCGATGAGCCGCTGGCCTCAATCATCGCCGAGGCCCTTGAGGGTTTCGCCGTGGGCCGGTTTGAATCGGTGACCGAGGTCAAAAGATTCCTGGAAGCGCAGCCTGCTTTCCCTCGCAATTCGAATGATGAAGTTCATTTTGAGCGGGTGAACGAGATGATCTCGCGGCCCGTCTATGCGGGCCATATCACCTATGAGGAATGGGGGCTCAACTTGGTGCCTGCCAAGCATGAGCCGCTGATCAGCCTCGCCACCTGGCAGGCTGTGCAGGATCGCCGCTTCGGGCGCATGGCGAAGGCCCCAGCGCGGCGCGACCTGTCGGACGAGTTCCCGCTCCGTGGGTTCGTGACCTGCGGCCATTGCGGTGAGCCTCTGACCGCCTGTTGGTCGAAGGGCCGCAGTGCGCGATACGCATACTACCTCTGTGACACACGCGGCTGCGTGGCGACTCGTAAATCCATCCGCAAGGATGTGATCGAGGGCGAGTTCGAGACGCTGCTTCGCCAGCTCCGCCCGTCCGAAGGGCTGTTCAATCTCGCCCTGCACATGTTCCGCGATCTGTGGGACGCCAAGATGGCCAGCGCGCGCACGCAAGGCGCGTCGCTGGAGCAAGAGCTTCGGGCGGTCGAGAAGAAGGTCGAGCAACTGCTCGACCGGATCGTGGACGCCACGAGCACATCCGTGGTCGCGGCCTATGAGCGCCGGATCAAGGAGCTTGAGACGCAGAAGGCGGTGATGCGGGATCGCGTTGCGAATTGCGGCAAGCCGATACGCTCGTTCAACGAAACCTATCGAACCGCTTTCGGCTTCCTCGCAAACCCTTGCAATCTTTGGGATACGGGATTGATCGAGGACCGCCGTGCGGTGCTTAAGCTAGTCTTCCAAAATCGACCGTCGTATGTGCGCGGCGAAGGCTATCGAACCGCCGAAATCTCTATGCCGTTCAGGCTCTTGGGAGACTCGAAAATGTCTGAAAAGGGAATGGTGCGCCCTCTCGGAATCAAAAACCCCCGGGGACGTCGCCGCCCCCGGGGGTCCTTGCCGTCACGCCTTTCGGCGTTCCGGGATCACTCCTCGCCGGCCATCTCGCGGCGGCGGCGGATCGCCGCGCCGAGGATGTCGCCGAGCGACGCGCCGGAGTCGGCCGAGCCGTACTCCTTCATCGCCTCGCGCTCCTCCTCGACTTCCTTGCCCTTGATGGTCAGGGCGAGGCGGCGGGCGGCGCGGTCCACCGCGGTCACCTTCGCGTCGACCTTCTCGCCGATCGCGAACTTGTCCGGGCGCTGGTCGGCGCGGTCACGCGCGAGCTCGGCACGGCGGATGAAGCCGGTGAGCACGTCGTCGACCTTCACCTCGATGCCGTTGGCCTCGACCTTCGTCACCACGCAGGTGACGATGTCGCCCTTGCGCACGCGGTCCAGCACCTCGGCGGCCGGGTCGGCCTCGAGCTGCTTGATGCCAAGGGAGATGCGCTCCTTCTCGACGTCCACGTCGAGGACCTTCGCCTTGACGGTCTGGCCCTTGGAATAGGCCTGCATCGCGACCTCGCCCGGCTCGTCCCAGGACAGGTCGGACATGTGGACCATGCCGTCGATGTCCGGGCCGACGCCTACGAAGAGGCCGAACTCGGTGATGTTGCGGATCTCGCCCTCGATGATGTTGCCGGGCGGATGCGCCTCGAGGAACAGTTCCCAGGGGTTGCCCTGGGCCTGCTTGAGGCCGAGCGAGATGCGGCGCTTCGGCTCGTCCACGTCGAGGATCATCACGTCCACCTGCTCGGAGGTCGCGACGATCTTGCCCGGATGGACGTTCTTCTTCGTCCAGGACATCTCGGACACGTGCACGAGGCCCTCGACGCCCGGCTCCAGCTCCACGAAGGCGCCGTAGTCGGTGATGTTGGTGACGCGGCCGGAGAACTTCGCGCCCACCGGGTACTTCAGCGCCACGCCGTCCCACGGGTCGGACATCAGCTGCTTCATGCCGAGGCTGATGCGCTGCGTCTCCGGGTTGAAGCGGATGACCTGCACCTTCACCGGCTGGCCGATGGTCAGCGCCTCGGAAGGGTGGTTGATGCGGCGCCAGGCGATGTCGGTGACGTGCAGCAGCCCGTCCACGCCGCCGAGGTCCACGAAGGCGCCGTAGTCGGTGATGTTCTTCACCACGCCGTCGAGCACCATGCCTTCCTTGAGGCCCTGGATGAGCTCGCTGCGCTGCTCGGCGCGCGTCTCCTCGAGCACCGCGCGGCGCGAGACGACGATGTTGCCGCGGGCGCGGTCCATCTTGAGGATCTGGAAGGGCTGGGGCGAGCCCATCAGCGGGCCGACGTCGCGCACCGGGCGGATATCGACCTGAGAGCCGGGGAGGAAGGCCACCGCGCCGCCGAGATCGACGGTGAAGCCGCCCTTCACGCGGCCGAAGATCACGCCGTTCACGCGCTGGTTGGCGGTGAAGGACTTCTCGAGGTTGGTCCAGGCCTCCTCGCGGCGGGCCTTCTCGCGCGAGAGCACGATGGAGCCGTCGCGGTCCTCGTAACGCTCGACGAAGAGCTCGACGAGGTCGCCGGGCTGCACCTCGGCCTTCTGGCCGGGGGCGGCGAATTCCTTGAGGGGCACGCGCCCCTCGCTCTTGAGGCCGACATCGACGACCGCGACATCGTCATCCACCCGGATGACGCGGCCGGTGACGACCGAGCCGGCAAAGCCGGTGTCGGCACCGAGGGTTTCGTCGAGAAGGGCGGCGAAATCCTCGCTGCCCGCGCGGTCGGCGGTAATGGTGGCCATGCAGTCCTGTGCTTTCCGGTGTCACCCGCCACGTCGCGGCGGGAGATGCGGCCTGCGCGCCCGTCTCAACGGGTACGGCTTGGCCCGGCGCGCCTTCGGCGGCTGCAATCCCGGACCCGATGGGTGGGCGCGTGACGGTTCGCCCGGTTCCGGCCCCTGGATCGGGAGCGTGTCTTTCCAAAGCGGAAGACTGCGCGCGATTAGGCTTCCGGCGGAGCGGAGTCAAGAAGAACCGGGGGAGCGAACTCCCCCGAACCCCCTCCTTTTCCGGGATTCCGCCCTCGCAGGCGGTCAGGTCGAGATCCGTCGGCGGCCGCGGGCCTGCAGCCAGGCGACGACCAGCAGCAGGATGACCGACATGACCACGAGCATCGCGGCGGCCGCCGTGGTCGTCAGGCTGATCTGGTCGTTGAGGCCCGAGAACATCTGGCGCGGCAGGGTCCGCTGGGCGGGGCCGGCGATGAAGAGCGCGACCACCACCTCGTCGAGCGAGGTCGCGAAGGCGAAGACGGCGCCGGCCGCGACGCCGGGGGCGATCTGCGGCAGGCAGACGCGGAAGAAGGCGCGCAGGGGGCCCGCGCCGCAGGCCGCGGCGGCGCGCAGCTGCACCGGGTCGAAGGATTCGAGCGAGGCGAGCACCGTCACGACCACGAAGGGCACGCCGAGCGTCGCATGGGCGATGACCAGCCCGGCATGGGTCGCGACCAGGCCGATCGGGCCGAAGGCCAGCAGCAGCGCCACCGCCACCACGATCACCGGCACCACCATCGGCGCCAGCACGACGCCCATGGCGACCGCGCGGAAGGCGCCCTTCATCCGCCACAGGCCGAAGGCCGCCGGCGTGCCGAGCAGCGTCGCGAGTGCGGCCGCCGCGCTGCCGATGCCCATCGAGTTCCAGAAGGCCGGCAGCCAGAAGGGGGATGCGAAGAAATCCTCGTACCAGCGCAGCGAGAGGCCGGGCAGCGGGTAGAAGAGGAAGGAGCCCGAGGAGAAGGACAGCGGCAGGATCGCCGCGATGGGCGCCAGCAGGAACGCCGCCACCAGCGCGCCCACGGCCCAGAGGACGCCGCGCGCCATCACGCCACCCCCGGCCGGCGGAACCCGGCCAGCCTGCCGTAGAGCGCCACGCAGAGGCCGACCGCGACCAGCAGCATGACCGAGAGCGCCGCCGCGAGGCCCCAGTTCACCGAGCGCGTCGCATAGAAGCCCACGAACCAGGCGAGCATCTGGTCGTTCGGCCCGCCGAGCAGCGCCGGCGTGACGTAGAAGCCCAGCGCCTGGATGAAGACCAGGACGCAGCCCGCGCCCACGCCCGGCAGCGAAAGCGGCAGCGTCACCCGCAGGAAGACGCGCCAGGGCGCGGCGCCGAGGCTCGCCGCCGCGCGCGGCAGCCGGGGGTCGAGGCCGCGGAAGGCGGCGACCAGCGGCAGCACCATGAAGGGCAGCAGGATATGGACCATGCCGAGCACCACGGCGAAGCGGTTCATCAGCAGCGGCAGCGGCGCGCCGATCAGGCCGCTGGCCTCGAGCGCCGCATTCACCACGCCTTCGCGCTGCAGCAGCACCATCCAGGCGGCGGTGCGCACCACCAGCGAGATCCAGAAGGGCAGCAGCACGGCCGCGAGCAGCATGGTGGAGGCAAGGCCGCGCGTGGTCGCGATCAGCCAGGCGAGCGGCCAGCCGAGCGCGAGGCAGACTGCCGTGACCAGCAGCGAGATCCAGAGGCTGCGCAGCAGCACGGCGCGGAAGACGCGGCTCTCCTCGGGCGTCTGGTGCACGGCGCCGGCCGCGTCCCGCCGCAGGTCGAGCGCGGCGAGGAGGTGGAAGGTGGTGAGCGGGCCGGCGGCGCGCGCGATGGCGCCCCAGGTCTCGGGCTGCGTCCATTCCTGGCTGATGGCGATGACGGCGGCGCGGGCGGACCCGTCGAAGGGCGCGGCGACGCGGCGCGCCGTCATCGGCAGCAGGCCGCGGAAGCCAGGCC
>JAFADX010000050.1 GCA_023424475.1 Pseudomonadota bacterium | reverse complement strand
AGGCCACATAGGCCCCGACCGCCAGCACCGCGCCGACGGCGACGAGCGCCCCGGCCGGCACGCCGCGCGACGGAACCGGTTCCGGAAAGACCAGGTCGCCATTTTTCACCGCGGCGCCGCCGGTCACGTCGCGAAAGCGCCGCACCGCCTCGTCCGCATCCAGCCCGAGCGCCCCCGCATAGGACCGTACGAAGCCGACCGCATAGGCCGGCCCCGGCAGATCCCTGACGCGCCCTTCCTCGAGCGCATGGATGTAGCGCCGGTTGATCCGCAGGCGATCGGCCATGTCCTCGACGCTCGCGCCAAGCGTCAACCGAGCCTCGCGAAGCTCCTCGCCAACGCGGGCGGCTTCGGCGGAGGTCAGGTCGGGGCGCGGCGTCCGTTTCATGGTCTCTCGGTTTCGATCGGCGGCTTCTAGCGTTGCAGGCCCGGCCAGCAAAGACCAAACCGGCCTATGATCCGCTCACGCGACGTTGCGTGCGCGAGACGCGATCGCCGCTGCCGCCTGCTCGACGAGTTCCGCGATGATCTCGGCCGCCGGCTGCTCCTTCGTCACCATGCCGACCGACTGGCCCGCCATCAGCGAACCGTTCTCCACATCCCCGTCGATGACCGCGCGGCGCAGCGCACCTGCCCAGTAATGCTCGATGTCGAGCTGCGCGGCGTCCTTCTCCACCTCGCCCGCCCTGAAGCGACGGATCGTCTCGGCCTGGAACTCCAGGAACCGCTTCGTCCCCGCATTCTGCAGCGCCCGCACCGGGATCACCGGGAAGGCCTCGTCGAGCTGCACCGTCGGCATCGCGTCGCGCGCCTGCCCGCGGATGAAGGCCTGCTTGAAGGCGGGATGGGCGATGCACTCGCTGGCGCAGACGAAGCGCGTGCCGAGCTGCGCACCCGCCGCCCCCATCTCGAGATAGGAGAGGATCGCCTCGCCGCGCCCGATGCCGCCGGCCACGAAGACCGGCACGTCCTTCACATGCGGCAGGATCTCCTGCGCCAGCACGTTCAGCGAGACCGGCCCGATATGCCCGCCCGCCTCCGACCCTTCGATCACCAGCGCATCCGCGCCGGACCGGATCAGCCGCTTCGCCAGCACGAGCGCCGGCGCGAAGCACACGACCTTCGCGCCGCCGTCCTTCGCCTTCTTGATCGCCGCCCCGGGCGGAATCCCTCCGGCGAAGACGATATGCCCGACCCTGGCCTCGAGGCAGGCATCCACCAGCTGCTCGAGCCGCGGATGCATCGTGATCAGGTTCACGCCGAAGGGCCTCTGCGTGAGCGCCTGCGTGCCCGCGATCTCCTCGGCGAGCCGCGGCGGCTCCATCGCCCCGCAGGCGATCACGCCGAAAGCCCCGGCATTCGACAGCGCGGCGACGAGATGCCGCTCGCTCACCCAGGACATCGCCCCGCCCATCAGGGCATAGCGGCAGCCGAAGAAGCCGGCGCCGCGCGCCATCAGGCGGTCAAGCTCGGCATGGGCCCAGTCGGGCGCGCGGGCGGCCTCGCTCACGCGGGCGCGTCCAGCCCATAGGCCGTGTGCAGCGCGCGTACCGCGAGCTCGGTGTAGTCCGCCGCCACCAGCACGCTCACCTTGATCTCGGAGGTGGAGATCACCTGGATGTTGATCCCCTTCTCCGCCAGCGCCCTGAACATGGTGTTCGCGACGCCGGCATGGCTGCGCATGCCGATGCCGACGACGCTGATCTTCGCCACGTCCGGATCGGCGAGCAGCTCCTCGAAGCCCAGCTCCGCCTGCGCCTTGCCCAGCGCGTCCCGCGCGCGTGCAAGGTCCGCCTTGCCGACCGTGAAGGTCATGTCGGTGGTGCCGTCGGCGCCGATGTTCTGGACGATCATGTCCACGTTCACGTTGGCCTTGGCCAGCGCGTCGAAGACCTTCGCCGCCACGCCCGGCCGGTCCGGCACGCGACGCAGCGTCACCTTGGCATCGTCGCGGGAATACGCGATGCCGGAAACCACGGGCTGTTCCACGATCTCGTCCTCATCCACCACGAGCGAGCCGGGCTTGTCCTCGAAGGAGGACACCACCTGCACCCGCACGCCGAGTTTCATCGCCAGTTCGACCGAGCGCGTCTGCAGCACCTTCGCGCCCACGGACGCCAGTTCCAGCATCTCCTCGAAGGAGATGCGCTCCAGCTTGCGGGCGCGCGGCACGATGCGCGGATCGGTCGTGTAGATGCCGTCCACATCCGTATAGATGTCGCAGCGGTCGGCCTTCACCGCCGCCGCGACGGCCACGGCCGACAGGTCGGACCCGCCGCGCCCCAGCGTCGTGATGCGGTGGCGGGTGTTCTCGATGCCCTGGAAGCCGGCGATGACCGGCACCTGCCCGGCCGCCATCCGCTCGACCAGCACGGCGCCGTCGATCCGCTCCACGCGCGCCTTGCCGTGCGCCTGGTCGGTGATGATGGGCACCTGCCAGCCCTGCCAGGACCTGGCATCGACGCCGATCGCCTGCAGCGCGATGGCGGTCAGGCCGGTCGTCACCTGCTCGCCCGTCGCGACGACGGTGTCGTACTCGCGCGCATCGTGCAGCGGCGAGAGGTCCTGGCACCATTTGACGAGCTGGTTCGTCACGCCGGACATGGCCGAGACCACGACGGCGACCTGGTTGCCGGCGTCCACCTCCCGCTTCACGCGGGCAGCGACGTTGCGGATGCGATCCAGATCGGCGACGGAGGTGCCGCCGAACTTCATGACAATGCGTGCCATCGGCGGCGGTCAGTCCCTGGGGCCGGGCGGATGAGGAAGGGTCACGCCGGCGGCAGGGCCGCACGGCGGGGCGGGACAGATACCGGGGGGGCGGGGGGCGCGCAACCCGCCTCGCCCGCCCGCGACCGCCTTCCCCCTCGCCTCCGGGCGGAAAACCCGGCATGTCCTCCCCATCTCGACCGGATGCCCCAGATGACCGCCCTCGGCGCTGAGATCGCCAAATTCGACGCCCTTGCCGCCCGCTGGTGGGACCCCGCCGGCCCGATGAAGCCCCTGCACCGGATGAACCCGCTGCGCACGGGCTGGATCGCCGATCGCCTCGCGCACCGCCACGGCCGCGACCCGCGGGCGCCCGACGCCCTGGCGGGGCTGACCCTCCTCGACGTCGGCTGCGGCGCCGGCCTCGCCTCCGAGGCCTTCGCCCGCCGCGGCGTCCGCGTCACCGGCCTCGACGCGGCCGGGGAGGCGCTCGGGGTGGCGCGGGCCCATGCCGCGGCCGGCGGCCTCGCCATCGACTACCGGGAGGGCCTGCCCGAGGACCTGCCCGGGGGCGAGACCTTCGACGCCGTCGTCGCGCTCGAGGTGATCGAGCATGTCGCCGACCGCCATGCCTTCCTCGCCGCCCTCGCGCGCGTGACGAAACCCGGCGGCCTCGTCTTCCTCTCCACCCTCAACCGGACCCCGCGCTCCTTCCTCATGGCGAAGCTCGGCGCGGAATACGTCCTGCGCATGCTCCCGGTCGGCACGCATGACTGGCGGATGTTCGTGACGCCCTCGGAACTCGGGCAGGGCCTGCGGGACGTCGGGCTCAAGGTCGCCGACATCGCCGGCATGACGATGGACCCGCTGACCGGCCGCTGGCGGGCAACGCGCGACGTCGGCGTGAACTACCTGGTCATGGCGTCCGGGGCCTGAGAGCCGTTCGACAGCGCCGGCCGGCGCGGCCGGCCGCTCAAGCGTCCGAAGGCGGAACCCAGGGGATGCGGGCCACCTCGATCCCCTCCTCGCGAAGGGCTTCGGCCTCGGAATCCGTCGCCTCGCCGAAAATGCCGCGGCGCTCCGATTCCCCGCTGTGCATGCGGCGCGCCTCCTCGGCGAAGCCGTTGCCGACATAGTCGCAGGACTTCTCGACCTCGGCGCGCAACCTCTGGAGCATGGCCCGCAACTGGGCCGGCATGGGACCGGCCGCGACCGGCGCCGCCGGCTCCCCGCCCCCTGGCGGGCCCGCCGGCGCAGGGACGGGTGCCGGATCCGCGGCATTGCGGGCCGGGCGCCCCTTCTTCGGGATCGCCGGCGCCATCAGCGCACGGGCCACGTCGGTCCCGCCGCAGACCGGGCATTCCACCAGTCCGGCCCGCGCCAGCGTGTCGAAGGCGGCGCTGTCCTTGTACCAGCCGTCGAAGGCATGCTCCTCGGCCGTGCTCGTGCAGCGCAACTGGTAGTGGATCATCGCTCCGTCATCCCTGGCGCGCCGTCCCTCAGGCGCAACCCGCCCCATGATTTGGCACTCATGGTCCCAGAGTGCCAGAGGCCGGCTCAGGCCGCCAGCAGAGCGTCAAGCTCGCCCGACCGCTCGAGGGCGGCGAGTTCGTCGGACCCGCCGACCGGTCGGCCGTCGATGAAGACCTGCGGCACGGTGGTCCGCCCGCCGGACCGCGCGATCGCCTGCTCCCGGGCCTCGGACCCGCGCGGCGCGTGGATTTCCTCGTAGGCGACACCCTTGCGGTCCAGCAGCGCCTTGGCGCGTGCGCAGAAACCGCAGAAATCCTGAACGTAGATCTCGATCTTGGCCATGGCGCGAGATTTGGGCGGCCGCGCCAAGCGGTCAAGCGGCCCCCGCCCGCCTCACCCATCCCGCAGGCGCGGGTCCGGCACGCGCGCGGCGGCCAGCACATCTACCGCCGCCGCCCCCGCGGCCAGCAGCGCCCTGGCGCAGGCATCGGCCGTCGCGCCCGAGGTCATCACGTCATCCACCAGCAGCACCTGCCGCCCTGCGAGCATCGCAAGGCCAGGGCGGGACACCGCGAAGGCCCCCTCGACCGTCAGCGCCCGCTCCAGTGCGCCCTTGTCGCCGAGCGGCGGCGTCCGCCGCGTCCGCCGCAGCAGGTCCGGCACGGCGGGCCGCGCCGCGATCCGCCCCAGCGCCCGGGCCAGCAGCGCCGCCTGGTCGTAGCGGCGCGCAAGCAGCCGCTGCCAATGTGCCGGCACCGGGGCGATCACCTCCGCCCGCGCCAGCAACGGCGCCCCCGCCCGCGCCATCTGGCGCGCCAACGGCCCGGCAAGATGCGTCCGGTCGCCATGCTTGAAAGGCAGGATGAGGCGCTTCGCGCCCTCGTCGTAGCGGAAGGCCGCCCGGGCCTCCCGGAAGGCCGGCAGCCGCTCCCGGCAGCGCGGGCAAAGCCCGCCCTCGGCTTGCGCCGCATGGGCGAAGGGCACCCCGCAGCGCACGCAGAACGGGGCGCCGATGACCGAAAGTCCCGCAAAGCAGTCCGGGCACAGCGTCCCCTGTTCCGCCACCTCCGCCGCGCAGCCGAGGCAGCGCGGCGGCAGCAGCATGTCGAGCAGGCCGCCCCCCGCCTGCCGCAGCCCTGCCGAGAGCCGCCGGAGGGACGCCGCCCGCACCCGGTCCTCAGACCCAGAGGCCGAAGGGCGCGCCCCCGTCCTTCTCGACCTCGTGCACCAGGTCGATCTCCCAGGACAGATACTCGCGCATCGCTTCCTCGATGCCCGAATTGCGGTCGTAGGGGCGCAGGTAGAAATCCGCGCAGTCCTCGTCCGCCGGCACCTTGCGGTCGGCCTCGAGCGGAAAGCCCGCCGCCTTCCACGCTGCCGTGCCCCCCGAGAGGACCTTCACCGGCGCCTTGGCAAAGCCGAGCAGTTCCTGCGCCGCGAGCCGCGCCTGCGCCTCCTCGGGCGCCGCGACAACGACCTGCCGGTCCTCGGTCAACCGGCCCGCGAGTTTGCCGAGCCGCGTCCGGATCCCCCAGAGCGCCCCTGGGATATGCCCGTCGCGGAAATCGATCGACCGCGCCAGGTCCACCACCTGCGCCGCGCCTTCCGCCGCCAGCACGGCGAGTTCCGGCACGGTGACGTGCGGCACCTTCACGGCCGCGGCCTCCGGGCATTCCGGCGTCCAGATCCCTTCCTCGAGCCGCCCGTCCAGCCCATCCGCCAGCACGAAGACGTCCCAGCCGCCGAGTTGCCGCAGCCAGCCGCCGGTCATCCGCGCCCGGACACCCGTATCGTCCACCAGGACGATCCGCGCCCCGCGCACCGCCACCCATTGGTCGGTCGCCTGCACGAGCTGCCCGCCCGGCGCCGAGCGGCTGCCGAGCAGATGCCCCGCCGCGAACTCGGCCGGGTCGCGGACGTCGAGGACATAGGTCGTCCGCGCTGCATCCGCGCGCATCGTCTCGAGCTCGGCCCGCGTCGCGGTCTTCACGCCATGCCGCCGCGCGAAGCGGTCGGCCCGCGCGAACGCTTCTTCCGCCCGGTCCGGCGTGCCTTCGGAATAGCGGTCCGTCCGCCCCCGGTCGCAGGAAAAGCCGGCGAGCTCCCAGCCCATGGTGCCGTTGCGCAGCGCGACAATCTTGTTGGGCACCCCGGCGCTGCGCAGCGATTCCGCCCCGAGGATCGAGCGCGTCCGCCCCGCGCAGTTCACCACGATGGTCGTCTCGGGCCGGTTGACGAACTCGCCGATGCGATAGACCAGCTCGCCGCCCGGCACGTTCACCGCGGTCGGGATGCTCATCCGCCGGAACTCGTCGATCGGCCGGCTGTCCAGCACCACCATGTCGGTGCCGGACTCCATCATCGCCTTGAGCTCCGCCGGGTCGACCGAGGGCGTCCCGTAGTGATGCTCCACCCATTCGCCGAAAGCCTTGGAGGGCACGTTCACCCCCGAGAAGGCGACGTAGCCCGCCGCCACCCAGCCTGGCGTGCCGCCCGCCAGCACCGAGACATCCGTGCAGCCGATCCCCTCCAGGTACGCGGCGAGTTTCGGGGCATAGCCCTCGCCACCATCGACGCAGACCACCTGCACGTCACGCCGCGGCAGCAGGGCGCGCGCCCGCATCTCCATCTTCGACAGCGGGCAGGGCACGGCCCAGAACAGGTGCGACCTGCCGAACTCGCCTTCCTCCCGCGCATCCAGGATCGCAAGCTCCCGCCCTTCCTGGATCAGGCGCTTGAGCGCCGCGGCTTCGATCTGACCGGCCATGCCTTCCATCCCCTCGTGGTGATCCTGCTCTACTCCCGCTTGCCGTGGGGCGGAACCGGGCGCATCTGCCCCGCAGCATGTCCGATCCCGTCCAGGTCTTCGACCGCCGCCTCGTGCGCCTCCGCCGCGACCGCGCCGCCGGCACCGTCGGCCGCGTCGCGCCGATCCTGTCCGAGGTCGCCGACCGCCTGCTCGACCGCCTCGACGACACGACGCGCCGCTTCACCCGCGCTCTCGACCTCGGCGGCCGCGGCATGATCGCCCCGCGGCTGGCCGCCCGCGGCATCCCCCTCGTCGTCTCCGCCGACCTCTCGCCGCGCATGGCTGCCCTGGGCGGCGGCCTTCCGGTCGCCGCGGACGAGGAATGGCTCCCCTTCGCCGAAGGCGCCTTCGACCTGGTGGTGGCCGCCTTCTCGCTGCACTGGGTCAACGACCTGCCCGGCGCCCTGCTGCAGATCCGCCGCGCCCTCGCACCGGACGGCCTCTTCCTCGCCGCCCTGCCCGGCCTGCCGACGCTGCAGGAGCTGCGCCTTGCGCTGGCCGAGGCCGAAACGGACATCCGCGGCGGCCTCTCCCCCCGCGTCTCCCCCTTCCCCGAGCTGCGCGACGGCGCCGCCCTCCTGCAGCGGGCCGGCTTTGCCCTGCCGGTCGCGGATGCCGAGGACATCGACCTCCGCTACCGCACCCCTCTCGGTCTCGTCGCCGACCTCCGCGCCGCAGGCGAGGGCAACGCGATCGGGGCCCGCGACCGGCGGACGCCGCCCCGCGCCCTCTTCCCCCTCGCCGCCGCGCGCCTGGCGGCCGAGGACGATGGCATCCGCGCCACCTTCCGCCTTCTGGTCCTGACCGGCTGGGCACCCTCGGCCACGCAGCCCCGGCCGGCGCGGCCGGGCAGCGCCACCACCCGCCTCGCCGACGCGCTCGGGACGATCGAACGCAGCGCCGGCGAGAAGACCGGGCGCTGAGAGCCGCCCCGCTTGCAACCGAAGGGGTCGAGGCGCATCTTCAAGCCTTCCATCGACGCCGCTTTTCCGGATCCGACCCCCATGGAGCAGCAGGGCGGCGAAGCCCGCCGCATCATCATTCACCGTCCCGAGGACTTCGAGGGCATGCGCAAGGCAGGACGCCTCGCAGCCGAGACCCTCGACATGATCGCCGGGCATGTCCGCCCCGGCATCACCACGGGCGAGCTCGACCGGCTCTGCCACGACTTCATGGTCGGGCACGGCGCCGTGCCGGCGACACTCGGCTACCGCGGCTACACCAAGTCGTCCTGCACCTCGGTCAACCACGTCGTCTGCCACGGCATCCCTGGCGACCGCGTGCTGGCCGAGGGCGACATCGTCAACATCGACGTCACCGTCATCCTCGATGGCTGGTACGGCGACACCAGCCGCATGTTCGTCGCCGGCACGCCCTCGACCAAGGCGCGCCTGCTGATGGACGTGACCTACGAGTCGATGATGAAGGGCATCGCCGCGATCAAGCCGGGCGCCACCCTCGGCGACATCGGCCATGCCATCCAGACCTTCGTCGAACGGCACCGCTTCAGCGTCGTGCGGGACTTCTGCGGCCACGGCATCGGCCGCCACTTCCACGCCCCGCCCAACGTCCTGCACTACGGGCGCCCGGGCGAGGGCCCCCGGCTCAAGCCCGGGATGTTCTTCACCGTCGAGCCGATGGTGAATGCCGGCCGCCCGGAAGTGAAGATCCTCGACGACGGCTGGACCGCCGTGACGCGCGACCGCTCCCTCTCCGCCCAGTTCGAGCACATGGTCGGCATCACCGAGACGGGCGTGGAGATCTTCACCATCTCGCCCGCCGGCCTGCACCGCCCCTACCGGCACGGCTGACGAAGCATCTTCTCAACTCCCAGTAGAATTCTCTATTCTGCCCCAGATGCCGGCGCCCTTCGCCGGCCAGGGGCAGCATGGCCAGGAAAGCCGGGCTGGCCGAGGCATCGCCCGGCCTGCTCACCGCACTCGATCCGCAGGCCACCGACCGCGACGACGCCGCGCCGGCCGGACATCTCGGCCATCGCGCCCGGATGCGCGCGAAGCTCCTCGCCGCCGGGCCGGACGCGCTGCTCGATCACGAGCTGCTCGAAATGGTTCTCTTCCTTGCCCTGCCCCGGCGCGACACCAAGCCGATCGCCCGTTCCCTGCTCACCCGGTTCGGCTCCTTCGCCGGCGCCCTTTCCGCCCCGAATCACGAGCTTGCCGCCATCGAGGGGCTCGGCCAGGCCGGCATGGCCGCGCTCAAGACGGTGCAGGCCGCCGCCCTCCGCCTTGCCCGTGCGGAGGTCATCGAGCGCCCCGTCCTGAACAACTGGGACCGCCTGCTCGCCTACCTCACCGCGGTGGTCTCCCGCGAAAGGGTGGAGCAGTTCCGCATCCTCTTCCTCGACACCCGGAACCGTCTCATCGCCGACGAGGCCCAGGCACGCGGCACCGTCAACCACACGCCCGTCTATCCCCGAGAGGTCCTCAAGCGGGCGCTCGAACTCCAGGCGACGGCCCTGATCCTCGTGCACAACCATCCCTCCGGCGACCCGGCGCCGTCGCGCGCCGACATCGAGATGACGCAGGAGATCAAGGCCGCCGCCGGCAGCCTCGGCATCGTGGTGCACGACCACCTCATCATGGGCAACGGCCGCCATGTCTCCTTCCGCCGCGAAGGGTTGCTCTGAATCGCTTCGCCCCTCGTCGCGCAATGTGAGCCAGCGCCGTTGACCGCCATGCCGCCGACTCGGCACCTTGATGCGATGCGGCTCGCATCGACCCTCTTCGTGCTGGCGACGGCCCTGGCGGCGACGCCATCGCTGGCCCAGAAGCCCGGATCGCTGGGCAACCTGCCGATCCCCCAGCAGCCCCAGGCCGCGCCGGGCCTCGGCCAGCGCCTGCCGCCCCGGATCGCCCTGCCGCGCGACAAGCCCCCGCCGCTTGGCGGCAGCGCCTTTCCCTTCGCCCAGGGCAACCCCCGGCCACCGGGGGCGATGGCCTCCCTGCCGCGCGACAAGCCTCCGCCCCTCGGCGTCTCCCGCCCCGGCCCAGGCCCGATCCCGGGCCCGGGGCGCCCGCGGGGCCGGGCCCAGCAGGTGTCCTCCGGCACCGGCTTCATCGTCGCGCCGCGCCAGATCATGACGAACCACCACGTCGCCAATGGCTGCGCCGCGATGCGCGCGCGGCTGAACTCCGGCCGGGAGATCGACGTCACCATCGTCGCCGACGACCCCGAACGCGACCTCGCGCTGCTGCGCGCCGACAGCGATCCGGGGCCGGTCCTCACCTTCCGCCGCGCGACCGCCGTGCGTCGCGGGGAAAACGTCGTCACCTATGGCTTCCCGCTGGCCGGCCTCCTCTCGTCCGGCCCGACCCTGACGACCGGCGACGTCTCCGCGCTCGCCGGCCTCGCCGACAACCCGCGGCAGATCCAGATCAGCGCGCCCGTGCAGCAGGGCAATTCGGGCGGGCCGCTGCTCGACCTGCGGGGCCATGTGGTCGGCGTCATCGTCTCGAAGCTGAACGCCCAACGCATCGCGCAGGCGACCGGCGACATCCCGCAGAACGTCAATTTCGCCGTGAAGCACACCGAAGCCATCGACTTCATGCGCGAGCACGGCGTCCAGCCCGTGCTCGAGGACGAAGGCCGGGACCGCACCGCCGCCGAGGTGGGCGAACTGGCCCACGCCTCGACCGTATTCCTGCGCTGCATGCGCTGAGGGCGCGGCCCGGCCAGGCCGCGCAGCCCGCTCGGGATCAGCCTTCCCGGACCGCGTGCGCGGCGCCGGTAGCGAAGGCGATCGCATCCGCTGGCGCCGGCGAGCGGACGGCCATCGTCACCTGGATCTTGACGAAGCGCCCTTCGGCGCCGCCGACGCACAGCGTCCGTTCGACCGGGGCACGCCCGAAGGAACCCTCCATCCGCGCGCATCGCAACCGGGCATCGACGACCGTCATCCTGCCCCGCTCCGTCAGGCGTCGCCCGGTCCGGCCGGCGGGCACCTCGGTCACCATCGCCACGGCGGCATCGAGTTCGCGTTCGATCTCCGGCGCCGCCGGATCCGAGGGAGCCGCAAGTCCCGCCACGTCGTAGACCTGGACGGTCGCGACCGCGGCCCTGTTGGCGGTGGCGTAGTCCAGGGTCAGCACGGGCCCGGGCCGGATCGCGGAGTCCCCGCGCATGAAGTCCGCGATGTCACGCGGCATGCGGCTCTCCACCTCCTGGATCGAGGGGCGGCCCGCATAGGTCGTGGCCGCACAGGCGGCCAGCATGGCCGCCGCCGCAAGGGCCGCAATGGGTCCGGGCTTCCCGGCGGTCCGGCCGGCACCGCGCTCCACGCGCGCGTCACCGGCCCGGGCAGGGCTTTCCGCCCCGATTCTTGTCTGCCTCATGGGCGCACACATAGCGCAGGCCATGATGGAAGAAACATGGCAGGCCGGGAATGCGGCCATGGCAGTGCCCCGGCCCCGCCCCTCAACCGCCCGGACGCATCCGCGTGTAGTCCCTGATGACGCCGGCCACGAGCGTGATGAGCGAGGTGTAGACGATCATCTGCATGACCGTCGCCCCCACCCAGAGCCAGACCGGGAAGACCCCCGAGATGGCCGGCACCAGGAAGCCGAGCGGCAGGAACAGGTAGGCATAGGCCTCCGGCACCTCGGTCGTGACCTGGTGCGTGCCCTCATAGATCATGCTGCCGGCCACGTAGAGGATGATCAGCAGGCCGAGCCAGGCGATCCAGCGGTGCCTGTTCAGCAGGTTGGCGATCAGCGATGCCGCCACGCCCATCAGCACGACCGATACCGCAAGGCCGACGATCAGGATGTAGGGATGGTCCTTCGACGCGCCCGCCACCGCGAGCACGTTGTCGAGGCTCATCGAGATGTCGGCGACGAGGATCTGGGTAATGGCCTGCCGCAGCGTCTTGCGCGGCGTGCCGGGTTCGACGCCCTGCAGCGCCTCGACCCCCTCGGCCTGCTCGGTCTCGTCCGGATGGTCGTGCCCGCTGTCCCGCAGCTCGCGGTACATCTTCCAGCAGACCCAGAGCAGCAGCACGCCGCCGGCCAGCACGATGCCCACGATGTTGAGCAGCTGGACGGTGATCGAGGCGAAGGCGATGCGCATGATCGTCGCCGCGATGATGCCCCAGAAGATCGCCTTCTTCCGCTGGTCGGCCGGCAGGCCGGCCGCGGCCATCCCCACCACGATCGCGTTGTCGCCGGCGAGGACGACGTCAATGAACAGCACCATGGCGAGCGGCTGAAGCCACTCGGGAAGCATTTCCAACATTGGCGTTTCAGCCCCGCACCGCGTTGCAAGAAGTTAATGCGCAGCGCAATACCGGGGTGCCGGAAGGCCCGCAAGCCTGATTGCGGGCCCGTCTTGCGCAGCGGCCCGGCAGGCGTCAAACCGCCCCCGAACATCCGATCCGGAGCCGCCCGCCATGGTCCCGCGCTATTCCCGCCCGCAGATGGAAGCGGTCTGGTCGCCCGCCAACCGCTACAAGATCTGGTTCGAGATCGAGGCCCTGGCCGCCGAGGCGATGGCCTCGATCGGCACCATCCCGGCCGAGGCCGCCCGCATCATCCGCGAGAAGGGCGAGCCCCGCGCCGCCGCGATCGGCGACGCCGAGGTCGCCCGCATCGACGAGATCGAGCGCGTCACCCGCCACGACGTCATCGCCTTCCTGACCTTCATGGCCGAGGGCATCGGGCCCGATGCGCGCTTCATGCACCAGGGCATGACCTCCTCGGACGTGCTCGACACTTGCCTCGCCGTGCAGATGTCCCGCGCGGCAGACCTGCTGATCGCGGACATGGACGCGCTGCTCGCCGCCCTGAAGTCCCGCGCGTTCGAGCACAGGATGACGCCGACCATCGGGCGCAGCCACGGCATCCATGCCGAACCGACCACCTTCGGCCTGAAGCTGGCAGGCCATTACGCCGAGTTCATGCGCGGCCGCGAGCGCCTCGTCGCCGCGCGGCGGGAGATCGCGACCTGCGCCATCTCCGGCCCCGTCGGCACCTTCGCCTCCGTCGATCCGCGCGTGGAAGCCTTCGTCGCCGAGAAGCTCGGCCTCGCCGTCGAGCCGGTCAGCACCCAGGTCATCCCCCGCGACCGCCACGCGGCCTTCTTCTGCGCGCTCGCCGTCGTCGCCTCGGGCATCGAGCGCCTGGCGACCGAGGTCCGCCACCTGCAGCGCAGCGAGGTCCGCGAGGCCGAGGAATACTTCCACCCGGGCCAGAAGGGCTCCTCGGCGATGCCGCACAAGCGGAACCCGGTCCTGTCCGAGAACCTCACCGGCCTCGCCCGCCTCGTCCGCGGCTATGCCGTCCCGGCGCTGGAGAACATCGCCCTCTGGCACGAGCGCGACATCAGCCATTCGAGCGTCGAGCGCGTCATCGCCCCCGATGCGACCATCGCCCTCGACTTCGCCCTGGTCCGCCTGACCGGGATGATCGAGAAACTCACCATCTATCCCGCCCGCATGGCCGCGAACCTGGAATCGCTCGGCGGCGTGGTGCACAGCCAGAAGGTGCTGCTCGCCCTGACCCAGGCCGGCATGAGCCGCGAGGACTCTTACGCCGCCGTCCAGCGCGCCGCGATGGCGACCTGGCAGGCCCTCGGCACCGCTGAGGGCCGCAGCTTCCGCGACAACCTCCTTGCCGATCCCACGGTCTCCGCCCGCCTCTCGGCCGATGCCCTGGACGCCGCCATGGATCCGCGTCGCGACTTCGCGCAGGTGGACACCATTTTCCGCCGCGTCTTCGGTGCGGCCTGAGGCCGGTCAAGAAATTGTGCGCATGGTGCCGTCTTTCCGCCCCAAGACGTTACTAGATGGATGTCCTCTGAGGAGGAGGGACTCGACCATGCGCCCCCTGAAATTCATCGGCACGGTTGCACTCGTTGCCATCGCCGGTCTTTTTGCCGCCCAGGGCACGGCCCAGGCGGATCCGCACTGGCGCGGCGACCGCGGCTGGCGCGGCCATCCGGGACGCGGCTGGGGCCCGCCACACGGCCGCGTCTATGCGCCGCCGCGCTACTATGCGCCGCCGCGCGTCTACTACGCGCCCCGCCCCCGCGTGTATTATGCACCGCCACCGATCTATTATGCGCCGGCGCCGCGCTACTACTACGCGCCGCCGCCTGCCTACTATGTGCCGGCGCCGGGCGTCTCGCTGAACTTCCGCTTCTAGAGCCGTTCCCGTTCGCCCTGGCTCACGGCAACGTCTCCAGCCCTTTGTTTCCGCGAGCATCTTCACCCGATCAGGTGATCCCACCTGATCGGGATCTGCTCTAACCCCCCCCATTGCCGGCAGGCGCGCCCGCCCGCAGCCTGCCGGCATGTGCACCGTCATCCTGCTGCGCCGGCCGGACCATTCCTGGCCGCTTCTTCTGGCCGCGAACCGTGACGAAAGGCTCGACCGGGCCTGGGATGCGCCGGCCGCCTGGTGGCATGATCGCCCCGGCCTGATCGGCGGCCGCGACCGCACGGCAGGCGGCACGTGGATGGCCCTCGGCCCTTCCGGCGTCGTCGCGGCCGTCCTGAACCGCCCTGGCAGCCTCGGCCCCGCCGCCGGCAAGCGTTCCCGCGGCGAACTCCCCCTCATGGCGGCCGGCGCTCCATCCGCCGTCGCAGCGGCCGGCCGGATCGCCGCCCTCCCCGCGGCCGAATGGCGCCCCTTCAACCTCGTCGTCGCCGATTCGCGGTCTGCCTACTTCATCCGAGGCCTCGGCAGCGCACACCCCGAAGTCGCCGCCCTCCCTGAGGGCATCTCCATGATCACCGCTCACGACCCCAACGACCTCACAAGTCCGCGAACCCGCCGTCACCTCCCCCGCTTCCGCGCCGCCACGCCGCCCGACCCGGATACCGGCGACTGGACCGCCTGGTCGGCCCTCCTCGCCGACGACGCCTACACCCCCGAGAGCGGCCCTGCCGAATCCCTCAACATTCCGCCTTTCAACGGATTCGGCACCGTCTCCGCCAGCCTCATCGCGCTCGGCGCGGACAGCGGGCGCCGCTGGCTCTTCTGCCCCGGCCGCCCGAGCGAAGCCGCCTTCCGTCCCATCGCGCTCCCCCCGCCGGCCTCCTGACGCACACCAGCCCCGGACCGCGGGCAATGGCCCTCCCGCCACACCCTTGCTATAGGGCCACATCAATACCGCCAGGCACCCCGGCCCGGCGGCCCGAGGGATTCCCATCGCCATGGCACGTCGCCGACAGCTTTACGAAGGCAAGGCCAAGATCCTGTTCGAGGGCCCGGAACCCGGCACCCTCGTCCAGTACTTCAAGGACGACGCCACCGCCTTCAACGCCCAGAAGAAAGGCACCATCACCGGCAAGGGCGTGCTCAACAACCGCATCAGCGAATACCTGATGATGCGCCTGACCGAGATCGGCGTCCCCACCCACTTCATCCGCCGCCTCAACATGCGCGAGCAGCTGATCCGTGAAGTCGAGATCATTCCCCTCGAGGTCGTCGTCCGTAACGTCGCCGCCGGCTCCCTCAGCCAGCGCCTCGGCATCCCCGAGGGCCAGCGCCTCCCCCGCTCGATCATCGAATACTACTACAAGAACGACCAGCTCGGTGACCCCATGGTCGCCGAGGAGCACATCACCTGCTTCGGCTGGGCCTCCACCCAGGACCTCGACGACATGGTCGCTCTCACCCTCCGGGTGAACGACTTCCTCACCGGCCTTTTCCTCGGCGTCGGCATCACCCTCGTCGACTTCAAGCTGGAATTCGGCCGGCTGTGGGAGAACGACGAGATGCGCATCGTCCTCGCCGACGAGATCTCCCCCGACAACTGCCGCCTGTGGGACGCCAAGACCGGCGAGAAGATGGACAAGGACCGCTTCCGCCGCGACCTCGGCAAGGTCGAGGAAGGCTACCAGGAAGTCGCCCGCCGCCTCGGCATCCTCCCCGAGGCCGGCCCCCGCGACATGTCCGGCCCGGAGGCCATGCAGTGAAGGCCCGTGTCTACGTCATGCCCAAGACAGGCGTCCTCGACCCCCAGGGCAAGGCCATCTCCCACGCCCTCGAAGGCCTCGGCTTCGCCGGCGTCAACGACGTCCGCGCCGGCAAGCTCATCGAACTCGACCTCGCCGAAACCGATCCCGCCCGCGCCAAGGCCGCCGCCGAGGACATGGCCCGCAAGCTCCTCGCCAACACGGTGATCGAATCCTTCCGGGTCGAGATCCCCTGACATGGTGAAGGTCAGCCTCCTCGCGATGATGGTCCTCACGGTCCTCATCGCGACGGGGCTGCGCTGGCGCGAGCAACGCCTCGCCACCGCGAAGCGCGCCCCGCGCCTCGACATCGTCACGCGCACCAAGCACGCGGCGAACCGCTGGGTCACCGCCGCAGCCCTCGCCGCCGCCACCACCATGATCGTCCTCGGCGGCATCCACTGGATCCGCCTCGCCACCGACTGACCCCAGCCCGCCCCCACGCCGCAGGGACCACGCCATGAAATCCGCCGTCATCGTCTTCCCCGGCACCAACCGCGAACGCGACATGCGCATCGCCCTCAGGCGCGTGACCGGCCACGACCCCCTGATGCTCTTCCACCGCGAGGAACTGCCGAAGGGCCTCGACCTCGTCGTCCTCGCCGGCGGCTTCTCCTACGGCGACTACCTCCGCTGCGGCGCCATGGCCGCCCAGTCCCCCATCATGAAGGACATCAAGGACTTCGCCGCCAAGGGCGGCCACATCCTCGGCGTCTGCAACGGCTTCCAGATCCTGATCGAGGCCGGCCTGCTGCCCGGCGGCCTGCTGCGCAACGCCTCGCTGCGCTTCCTGTCCATGGACTGCCACATGCGCGTCGAACGCGCCGGCACCGCCTTCACCTCCCGCTGGCAAAAGGGCGCGGTCTTCCGCGCCCCCATGGCTCATGGCGACGGCAACTACTTCGCCGACGACGCGACGCTCGACCGCCTGGAAGGAGAAGGCCTGGTAGCCTTCCGCTACACCGACGAGACCGGCACGGTCACCGAAGCCGCCAACCGCAACGGCTCCGCTCGCAACATCGCCGGCATCCTCTCCCCCAACCTGCGCATCTGCGGCCTCATGCCGCACCCCGAGGACCTGGTGGACCCACTGATGGGCGGCACCGACGGCCTGCCCATGTTCGAAAGCCTGGCGGAAGCCTTCGCCACCGCCTGACCGGCGGCGCTCACAGCGGGGCCGACGCGCCCCGCCGCGGCACCGACAGCACCATGCCGTCCGGCGTGGCTTCCGTCACATACCCCCGGCGCTCCGCCGCGAGCCCCAGCCGCGCCGCCAGCGCCCGGGCGAGCCCCTCGGCTGCATCCCGCCGCGCCGCTGGCTCCCCGGCCGGATACAGCCAATCCAGCCGCAGCCGCCCCCTGCCTACCAGGGCGATCCAGTAATGCGCGTGCGCCTGGTTCCCGCGCAGCGACAGCTCGCGCGCGCTCCGCCGTGGCCGGATGATCTCCATCCGCACCACCACCGCCCGATACCGGTCGAGCGCGAACCGCCGCGACACGCTCATGCCCAGCAGCCGCCGCGTAACCACCACCTGCCGCCGCGCCGGATCGATCCGCACCTGCCGCGTCGTCGCGCAGCCCAGCGCGAACACACCAAGGAACGGCCCAACTGCCAGCGGCACCGCCGGGGACCCGATCGCGATCTGCGACGCCGCGATCACCACGAACGCCGCCGCCGCGATCCCGATGCCGACCCACCCGGCTCCGATCCGGCCCGTCCCGAAGACGAGCGGCACATCGCCGCCCCCAGCCCGCCCTGTACCCGGTGACTGCGCCATGCCCACGCCCCTGGCGCCGGCCGGCATGAAGATCGGGCCCGTGCGCCCCACCAGCTAAAGCAGATCCCGATCGGCTGTAATCACCCGATCGAGTGAAGACGCCCGCTCAGCAGGAAGCCGGAGCCGTCTCCCTGAGCCAAGCCGCACGGAAACGCCCCCGGCGCAAGACGGCCGCGCCGCAAACCCCCGCGACCGCCGCGCTCAGCACATCACCCCGCCAGCTTCTTCGCGATCCCCGCGACATGCCTGCCCTGGAAGCGCGCGCCCGCGAGCTCGTTCTCCGAAGGCTGCCGCGACCCGTCCCCATTCGCGATGGTGCTCGCGCCATAGGGCGACCCGCCGGTGATCTCGTCATTCCGCATCTGCCCGGCGAAGGCATAGGGCAGGCCCACGATCACCATCCCCTGGTGCAGCAGCACCGTATGCGTGGACAGGATCGTGCTCTCCTGCCCGCCATGCTGCGTGGCGGTCGAGGTGAACACGCTGCCCACCTTCCCCACCAGCTTACCTTGCGCCCACAACCCGCCGGTCTGGTCGAGGAAGTTCTTCATCTGCGCCGGCATGTTCCCGAACCGCGTCGGCACGCCGAGGATGATCGCGTCATACCCCGGCAGCTCATCCACCGTCGCCACCGGCGCCGCCTGGTCGAGCTTGAAGCCGGACTTCCTCGCGATCTCCTCCGGCACCAGCTCCGGCACACGCTTGATGACCGCCTCGGCGCCGGCCTCGCGCACGCCCTCCGCCACGGCATGGGCCATGGTCTCGATATGGCCGTAGCTGGAATAGTAGAGGACAAGGACCTTGGTCATCGCATCATACCTCTCGTGTCGGAGCCGAACGCCGGAACCCGCGCCAGTGGCGCGGCATGCGGGGATCTATGCCCCGACATGGCCGCGGAGCGCCAAACCCGATGCCTGATGGCGACCATCACCAGTCGGAATTGGGCACGCAACGCGGCAGCGGGAGGGGCTTTGCCCCTCCCGCACCCCACCCCACCACGGGCCCCATTCACGTTGCCCTGCAACGTGAATGGGGCCCGCAGAGGCCGAAGGGCCTTTGGAAACCTCAAGCCGCCATTGAACCAGGAAGTCGCCTACCGGGCGGGGGCTTCGAGGTTGCTCGGATTCAGGCCGAGCGCCTGGGCGGTGACGGGGTTGATCCGGCCCGTGGCCTCGATGCCGCGGCCGCGCTGGAAGCGCTCCAGCGCCTCCTGCGTGCCGGCACCCCAGACACCATCCGCCGCGCCCCGATAGAACCCCAGCGCCCGCAGCCAGCTCTGCACATTCCGCACGGCCCGCGGGCTGAGCGGCGCCACCGGCGGCGCCGCGACCGGCTCCGGCCCCGGCGGCAACAGCCGCGGCAGACCGATCCCGAGCGCCTGCGCCGTGGCCAGGTTCAACGCCCCGGTCACCGCCAGCCCCCGCGCCTGCTGGAAGCGGTCGAGCGCCTGCTGGCTCTCCGGCCCCCACACACACCCCATCCGCGGCACCGCTGTACACGCCCGCGGCCGCCAGTCTCTCCTGCACCGCCATGGTCGCCGAGGGCGACAAGAGCTGCACGAAGGACAAGGGCGGCGGCGACTGCGCCACGGCAGCCCCGACACCCACCGCCGCAGACAGCACGGCACCGGCAAGGACGTGCGACAGGGAACGCATGGTGCAGGACTCCTCCCGCGACATGCGCCGTTCAGTCTACGAGCGCGAGCTGAAGCCGAAATTCAGCAACCAGAAGCTGGTGGAGATCACCCACGAGGACTTGCGGGCGCTGTCCGATGCCATCATGGAGCGCGGTGCACCGGCGACCGCAGTGCATGCTCGCGAGGTGGTGTTGCAGGTCTTTCACTGGTGGAGTCGGCCATCTGGTGGCCGCGCAGCCACTTTTCCGCCCACGCCCCGAACGTCTCCGCATCCTTGACGCGGGCCTTGTCCCGCGCCTTCTCTTTGGCCGGCGACTTCCCAGCCGCGATCATCTTCTTGGCCTCGCCCAACCGCTCGCGGGCTTCCGCAAGGGTGATGCCGCCGACGCCATAGCTGCCGAAGGTGATGGTCTCCTGCCGGCCGTGGATCGAGTAGTTGTAGCAGAACGAGATCGCCCCGGCGGGCGTGACGGCCACATAGAGGCCGTCACGGTCGTTTTCCTTGTAGAGCTTGTCCCTCGGCTTGAGGTTACGCAGCTTGGTATCGGTCATTGGTATCGGTCAGCATGGTTCTCGCCCTGGTTCAGCTCAAATACCATGACCTAGAGTCAGCCCCTCCTAGCGTAAAAACTCAATGAAATCATTGCACTACGTCAGATCAATACCATGCGCATCAGAAAGATGACTACATGGTATCAATGGCACCTCATGGCATCGAAGCACTCAATGCCATTCATCATGCCATGAAAAAACGGTGCTTGGTGATACCAAAGATTGCCAGCCAGTGCCCAACGAAATCACAAAAATCCCGCATTAACGCGTACTTAGCTGTGTTCTAGTGCTACTTGATGCCAGCTGGTGCCAGACACCAAATCACTCCCACTCGATGGTCCCCGGCGGCTTCGAAGTGATGTCGTAGGTCACCCGGTTGACCCCTCGCACCTCGTTGACGATGCGGTTCGCGACGCGCGCGAGGAACTCCATCGAGAACGGATAGACATCCGCCGTCATGCCGTCCGTCGAGGTCACCGCGCGCAGCGCGCAAGCCTGGTCGTAGGTGCGGCCATCGCCCATCACGCCGACGGTGCGCACCGGCAGCAGCACCGCGAAGGCCTGCCAGATCGCGTCGTAGAGCCCGGCCGTGCGGATCTCCTCGAGGTAGATGCTGTCCACCTTGCGCAGCAGGTCCGCCTTCTCCCGCGTCACCTCGCCGGGAATGCGGATGGCGAGGCCCGGGCCGGGGAACGGATGCCGCCCGACGATCTCCTCGGGGATGCCGAGCTCGCGGCCAAGCGCACGCACCTCGTCCTTGAACAGATCGCGCAGCGGCTCGACGAGCTTCATGCGCATGCCTTCCGGCAGGCCGCCGACATTGTGGTGCGACTTGATCGTCACGCTCGGCCCGCCCGTCGCCGACACGCTCTCGATCACGTCCGGGTAGAGCGTGCCCTGGGCCAGGAAGTCCGCCCCGCCGATCTTGTTCTGCTCCTCCTCGAAGACCTCGATGAAGAGACGCCCGATGGTCTTGCGCTTCACCTCCGGGTCGGTGACGCCGCTCAGCTGCCCGAGGAAGAGATCGCTCGCATCGCGATGGACCAGGTGGACGTTGAAGCGGTCGCGGAAGGTGGCGACCACCTGCTCGCTCTCGCCCGCGCGCATCAGCCCGTGATCCACGTAGATGCAGGTAAGCTGGTCGCCGATCGCCTCATGGATCAGCACCGCCGCCACCGAGGAATCGACGCCGCCCGACAATCCGCAGACGACCCTCCCCTTGCCGACCTGGTCGCGGATCTTCGCGACCATCTCGGCGCGGAAGGCGCCCATGGTCCAGTCGCCGGTGCAGCCGCAGACAATGTGCGTGAAGTTCTTCAGCAGCGCGGCGCCATGCGGCGTGTGGACCACCTCGGGATGGAACATGGTGCCGTAGTAGTGGCGGGCATCGTCGGCGATCAGCGCGAAGGGCGCGCCCTCGCTGGAGGCGACCACGCGGAAGCCCGGGGGCAGCTCGGTGATGCGGTCGCCATGCGACATCCAGACCTGCTCGCGCGCCCCCTTGGCCCAAATGCCCTGGGTGATGGCGCAGTCGCCGGTCACGTCGACGAAGGCGCGGCCGAATTCGGCGGCATGGCCGCTCTCGACCGTCCCGCCGAGCTGGTGCGCCAGGGCCTGCTGCCCGTAGCAGATGCCGAGGATGGGCAGGCCCATGCCGAACACGCCGTCCGGCGCGCGGGGGCTTTCCCCCTCGGTGACGGAGGCAGGCCCACCGGAGAAGATGATGCCCTTGGGCGCGAAGGCGCGGATGCGCGCCTCGGGGGCGTTGTTGAAGGGCCAGACCTCGCAATAGACGCCGGTCTCGCGCAGGCGGCGCGCGATCAGCTGCGTCACCTGGCTGCCGAAGTCGAGGATCAGGATGCGGTCGTGGCGGGGGGCGGAATCAGGAATCGGGTCGGCCATGGCGGCGTGAAGCACAACGCCGCGCGGCGGGCAAGACCGGGCTATCGCTCCTGCGCCGGCGCGGTCGCGGACAACAGGCTTTCGATGGGGTCCCAGACGAAAGCGGTCTGCCCGACCGGCATGCCCCCGACGCGGATCGTCTCCTGCGCCGCCTCCCTGCCGCCGAGGTGGCTGTAGAACCAGCGCGTCGGGTTGTCCCGCAGCACCCAGAGCATCGCCGAACGGCAGCCCACCGCGCGCAGATGCGCCCCCATGGCCCGCATGAGCCGCCGCCCCGCCCCGCGCTCGCGCCAATCCTCGAGGAGGTAGAGCGTCTCCACCTCCCCTTCCGCGATGCCGGGCCGCCGGGCGCGGCCACCCGAGGCGAAGCCGATCACCGTCGAACCGGCGAGGCCGCGGTCCGGGGCATCGGCGCCGCCGGCGACCGCGACGAAGACCGCATGGCCCTCCCGCCGGTCGAGGATCGCCCGCTGGTAGAAGCCGGCCAGCCGGGCCGGGGAGAGCGCGGAAAGATAGGCGTCGGGCAGGATGCCCGCATAGGACGACCGCCAGACCGCCGCGTGGATCTCTCCGATCGCGGGCGCATCGGCCGGGCGGGCCCGGCGGATGCTGATCACGCGACGCGCTCCGTCACGGCGCAGAAGAAGCCGTCGGTGCCCTGCGTGCCGGGGGAAAGGGCAAGCCAGGGCCCGGCGCAGGGCGCCGGCGCCTCCGGCATCAGGGACGCCCACAATCCATCGAGCGGCACCGGCCTGAAGCGCGTGTCGCGCGCCAGGAAACGCTCCATCTGCTCCTCGTTCTCCTGCGGCAGGAGGGAACAGGTAGCGTAGACCAGCCGTCCGCCCGGGCGCACCAGTTCAGACGCGGTCGTGAGAATCTCATGTTGCACCGCAACGAGCTCGGCGAGGTCCTCGGGCCGCGTGCGCAGCCGGGCATCCGGATTGCGGCGCCATGTTCCGGTGCCGGTACAGGGGGCGTCCACCAGCACGCGGTCGAAGGAGCCCGAGCGGCGCTTCGCCCAGCGGTCGCCCGGCACCAGGAGGTGCCGCTCGGCATTGTCCACGCCGGCCCGGCGCAACCGCCTTGCCGCGCCCTCGAGCCGCGGGGCGGACGTGTCGCAGGCGGTGATCCGACCCCGGTTGCCCATGGTCGCGGCCATGGCGAGCGTCTTGCCCGCCGCCCCGGCGCAATAATCCGCGACCCGCATCCCCGGCCGGGCATCGGCGAGCAGGGCGATCAGCTGGCTCCCCTCGTCCTGCACCTCGATCAACCCGTCCTTGTAGGCCGCCGTGCCGGTGACCGGCCGGCGGGCCGGCAGGCGGAGACCCCAGGGGGAGAAGCGCATGGGTTCGGTGGCGAGGCCCTCGGCCGCCAGCATGGCCGCCGCCGCCTCCCGGGTGGCGCGCAGCAGGTTGGCCCGCAGGTCGAGCGGCGCCTCGCCTTCCAGGGCGGCGGCTTCCTTCGGCAGCGCATCGCCGAAGCGCGCGGCGAAGGCGGGCAGCACCCATTCGGGGAGGTTCAGGCGCACGGGCTCCGGCATCGCCGGATCGACCAGCGCCCGCCCCGCCAGGGCCGCGGCGGCGCGCCGCTCCACCGGATCGAGCGCCGGCGGGCCGTAGCGCGACCCGTCGAAGGCGGCTTCCGCGGCCTGCCTGGCAAGGCCTTCCACCACCAGCATCTGGCCGAGCAGCAGCAGCCGTGGGGTGGCCGGCAGCCCAATGCGCGCCAGGTGCCAGTCAAGCCGCAGGCGCTGCCGCACCACGCCCCAGGCACGTTCCGAGACCACCCGGCGATCCCCGCCGCCGATGAAGCGGCGGGCACGGAAGAAGTCGCTCGCGACCGCATCCGCCGGGCGGCGGCGCGCGGCGGGCGCGAAGCACTGGTCCTCGAGCGCCGCGAGCAGGTCGATCGCGGCGGCGATCCGGGCCGAAGGCGTCACGCCAGCAGGTCTGGCAGCCGGGCGAGGTCCGGAAGCACCGGAATGCCGGCGTCGGCAAGGCCATACTCGTCGGGCGCGCCGGCACGGTTCACCCGCACCACCCGCATGTTGAAGGCGTGCGCCGCCTGCGCGTCCCAGGCATTGCCGGAGACGAAGACGAGTTCGTCCGGCAGGCAGCCGAACTGCCGCGCCGCCAGGCGGTAGACGCGCGGGTCCGGCTTGAAGATGCCGACCTCCTCCACGCTGAGGATCTCGTCGATCAGCCTCGCGAGCCCCGCGGCCCCGACCGCCGCGGCGAGCATCCCGGGCGTGCCGTTGGACAGGATCGCGGTCGCCATGCCGCGGGCGCGGATTGCCGCGAGCATCGCCGGCACCTCCGGATAGGCCGGCAGGATGCGGTAGGCCTCCATCAGGTCCCGTGCCAGGGCCTCGTCGGCGATACCGTGGCGGGCGAAGACGAAGTGGAGCGCATCACGCGTGCAGAGCCAGAAATCCTCGTGATGCGCGGCCCCGGTCAGGCTGCGCACCCAGGTATACTCGAGCTGCTTCGCGCGCCATTCCGCAGAGAGCGCCTCCCATCGGCCGCCCAGGCGGGCGGCATGCCCGGCCATCGCGCCATTGACGTCGAGCAGCGTTCCATAGGCATCGAATACGACCGCTTCCGGCGCGGACATGTCCCCCACTCCATCTCGTCGACGACAGGACGTCGGCGATGATGCCGCGTCTGAAGGATCGCGTCCCCCCCCCCCGAAACGACGGGCGGTTCAGCCCTCCGCCCGGTAGTTCGGCGCCTCGCGCGTCACGGCGACGTCGTGGACGTGGCTCTCGCGCAGGCCCGCGCCGGTGATGCGGCGGAAGCGCGCCTTGGTCTGCAGCTCGGCGACGGTGGCGCAGCCGGTGTAGCCCATGGCCGCGCGCAGCCCGCCCACCATCTGGTGCAGCACGGCGCCGACCGGGCCCTTGTAGCCGACGCGGCCTTCCACGCCCTCGGGCACCAGCTTGAGGCTGTCCTGCACCTCGGCCTGGAAGTAGCGGTCGGCCGAACCCCGCGCCATGGCGCCGAGGCTGCCCATGCCGCGATACGACTTGTAGGAGCGGCCCTGGTAGAGGAAGACCTCGCCCGGCGCCTCGTCCGTGCCGGCGAAGACGCTGCCCATCATCACGCAATCCGCGCCCGCGGCGATCGCCTTGGCGAGATCGCCTGAGGACCGGATGCCGCCATCGGCGATGGCGGGCACGCCCTTCTCCCGCGCCGCGGCGGCGCTTTCCATCACGGCGGTGAGCTGCGGCACGCCGACGCCCGTGACGATGCGCGTGGTGCAGATGGATCCCGGGCCGATGCCGATCTTCACCGCGTCCGCGCCGGCCTCGATCAACGCCAGCGCGCCCTCGGGCGTGGCGATGTTGCCGGCGACCACCTGCACCGAGTTCGACATGCGCTTGATCTTCTCGACCGCGGCCATGACGCCGTGGGAATGGCCGTGCGCGGTATCGACCACCACCACGTCCACATCGGCGGCCACCAGCAATTCGGCGCGGCGCAGCCCGTCCTCGCCCACTCCGGTCGCGGCGGCGACGCGCAGGCGGCCCATCGCGTCCTTCACCGCATCCGGGTTGGCCTGGGCCTTGTCCATGTCCTTGACGGTGACGAGGCCGACGCAGCGATAGGCGTCGTCGACCACCAGCAGCTTCTCGATGCGGTGCTTGTGCAGCAGGGCGCGCGCCTCGTCCGGCGTCACCTCCGGGCTCGCGGTGATCAGGTTCTCCCGCGTCATCAGTTCGTAGACGCGCAGGTTCGGGTCGGTGGCGAAGCGGACGTCGCGGTTGGTGATGATGCCGACGAGGCGGCCGGTGCCGCGCTCGGTCACCGGGATACCGCTGATGCGGTGGCGGTCCTGCAGGACGCGGACCTCGGCCAGCGTCTGGTCGGGGTGGACCGTCAGGGGGTTCACGACCATGCCGGATTCGAACTTCTTCACCTGGCGGACCTGCGCGGCCTGCTCCTCGGGCGAGAGGTTCTTGTGGATGACGCCGATGCCCCCCGACTGCGCCATGGCAATGGCCATGTTCGCCTCCGTCACCGTGTCCATGGCGGCAGAGACGAGCGGAATGTTGAGCGGGATCTCCCGCGTCAGGCGTGTCCGCGTGTCGGTCTGGGTCGGCAGGACCGTGGAGAAGGCGGGCACCAGCAGGACGTCGTCGAAGGCGTAGGCCTCCTCGAAGCGCGTGCTGCGCGGCGCGGGGGCCTGGGTCTCGGGGGCAGCGATGCTGTCGGGGGGAGCCATGGTGGGAGGTGACCTTTCGCGCGAGGGGCTCGACGCGGCGGCGGGGCGATCCGCAACCTTGGCGGGGCCCCTTAGCCCCGAAACGGGGCGCGCGTCCAGCGTGGGGCACGCATGGCAGGCAACAGGCCGCACTCGCGCCCGCGGCCCGGCGGCGGGATTCCGATGGCGCTGCGGCCTTCGCTTGTGCCACCGTCCGCCGTCGGCAGGAGGGTGAGCCATGGCACATGCGGTCGCGACCCACTATGCCGGCGACGACGACCTCGCTGCGGCCATCGCGGCGAGGTTCCGCCAGGCAGGCAAGGACCCCGGCGCCCTGCGTGCCGCCGACCTCGCCGCGGTGGACGAGTTCCACATCCGCGGCCGCAAGGCGACGCTGGAACTGGCCGGGGCGCTCGGGCTCGATGCCGCCTCGCACCTGCTCGACATCGGCAGCGGGCTGGGCGGCCCGGCGCGGACGGTCGCCGAGGCTCATGGCTGCCGGGTCACCGGCCTCGACCTCACCCAGGCCTTCTGCGATGCTGCCGCCGCCATGAGCGGATGGGTTGGCCTGGGCGACCAGGTAGCCTTCCGCCAGGGCGACGCGACCGCGCTGCCCTTCGGAGACGCCAGCTTCGATGCCGCCATGACCGTCCATGCGGCGATGAACATCGCGGCCAAGGACCGGATGTATGCCGAGGCCCGCCGGGTGCTGAAGCCCGGAAGCCGCTTCGGGATCTACGACGTGCTGCAGGGCGAGGGCGGCGAGGTTCTCTTCCCCGTGCCCTGGGCCCGCGAGCCGTCCATCAGCCACCTGGCGACGCCGGGGGACATGCTGCGCCTCCTCGCCGCCGCCGGCTTCGAGGTCGAAACGGTGGAGGATTCGACCGAGGAAAGCCTCGCCTGGTTCGAGGCCCTGGTGAACCGCCCGGCGCCGCCGGTGACGTTCCAGACCTTCCTCGGCGACGACTTCCCGGCAATGTCCCGCAATCAGGTCGCCAACTTGCGCGACCGACGGATCAGGACGGTGACCTATGTCTGCCGGACGCCGGGCTAGAGCCGTTCCCGTTCGCCCTGGCTCACGGCGACGTCTCCAGCCCCTTGTTTCTGCGAGCATCTTCACCCGTTCAGGTGATTCCCCCTGATCGGGATCTGCTCTAACCGTACAGCATCGCCCAGGCGTTGCGATCCGCCACCGGCCCGGCGGCCCGTGGCCCGGCAGGTTGCGCCGCGCCCAGCCTGCCCTGCTGCAACTCGCTCGCCGTATATCCGAACTCCCGGCGGAAGGCGCGGGCGAAGCTCGAAGCGTCGCTGAAGCACAGTTCCTCCGCCACCTCCTGGATGCGCCGGTGGCGCGGCCCGGTGATGATTCGGTGGGCGCGGAGCAGCCGCTCCCGCTGGATGTACCGCATCACGCCGCCATAGGGCTCGAACAGCCGGTAGAGCGTCGTGCGCGACATGCCCGACAGCTTCGCCAGCCGCCGCGTGCCAAGCGACCAGGACGACAGGTTCTCGTCGATGATCCGCCGCACGTGATGCAGCCGGGGCCCGTCGGGCATCCCGGCCTCCTCGCCGGGCCGCGCCGCGCCCGGCACGGCGATGGTCCCGATCATGGCGAGCGTCGTCTCGGAGCATGTCGCGAGGTCGGCCTCGCTCATCGAGGGCATTTCCTCGGCCAGCGCGATGATGTGCCTGGCCAGCAGGCGCCCCTGCGCGCCATCCAGGGCGACGCGCGCCAGGTGATGGACGCTGGCGTCGAGCCGGGGCACCAGGCCGCGCGGCACGAAGAGGCCGGTCCAGTCCACCGCGCTCCGGCGCACCTCGCTCGGCGCCGCGAGCGAGAAGATGTTCAGCACGCCGGGCGTGCCCCGGAAGCCCCTCTCGCCGGAAGCGATGGCCTCCTCCCCGGCGTTCAGGACGTTGATGACCCAGTGGTCGAGCCCGTCGCGGCGGGCCTGCGCGGCGTGGCGCAGGAAGCGACCGGCCGGCGTCCGGATCCGGCGGAGGGTCATCGGGCCCAGCCTCCACATCTCGAAGCACGCGTCGAAGCCCTCGGTCGCGCTGTCATCGCGCTGAAGATCGACGACCGGCGCGATCTGGCTGCGATAGGCGTCGAACTGGTGCCGGGGAGGTTCGTGTTCAGTGGTGAAGCGGCCTGCCGGCATGCCACGCCCCCGCGCGGCGATCGCACCGCCGCTCGGCCCGATCGCCGGCGGAGCCTGCGCACCGCGCCCGGCATCGTAGGAAACCATGGACCGATGCCCTCCCGCCCCTGGCCGGCCGGGCGCGGTGGAGCGGATCGGCCGATCCGCTTCCGCCCTGACGGCGCGTCCATGAGCAGCGGCACAGGAACGATCCGCTGCCCGACAGGCCCAGCATGTCGCTTGCCGCCCCGTCCGCGCAAGCGTTCGCGGTCGGCCGCGGTGCCTCAGGCCTTCACGATGAGTGCATCCACCGCGACCGCATCGCTGCCCGCGACGATGATCGGATTAACGTCGAGCTCGGCCACCAGGCCGCGCTGGTCGGCGATGAATTCCGAAAGCCGCGCCACGATCTCCGCCAGACGGTCGAGATCGGCCGCCGGGGCGCCGCGGAAGCCTTCCAGCGCCGCCCGCCCGCGCAGGCGCCCGAACATGCCGCGCGCCTCGGCCGTGGTGACCGGCGCGAGGGCCAGGGCGGAATCGCGCATCAGCTCGACCAGCACGCCACCGAGGCCGGCGACGATCAGCGGACCCATCAGCGGGTCGACCCGGCCGCCGACCATCACCTCGACGCCGGGCCTGGCCATGGGCTGCACCAGGACGCCGTTGATGCGCGCATCCGGCGCATGGCGCTTCGCATTGGCCATGACGGCACGATAGGCCTCGCGCACCTCGGCCGCGTCCTTGAGCCTGAGGCGGATGACGCCGGCCTCGGTCTTGTGCGGCAGGTCGGGACTCTCGACCTTCATCGCCACCGGAAAGCCGAGTGCGCTCGCGGCGGCGACGGCATCGTCCTCCGTCTGCGTGAGCGTCTCGGGCACCACGGGCACGCCATAGGCGGCGAGGACGGCCTTCGCCTCGCGCTCGGTCAGGGCGCGGTCGGTCGCGGCCCGGATCAGCGCCGCCGCCTCGGCCGCGGCCTCGGGGCGCGACAGGCGCGCGTAGTTCCGCGGGCCGGCCGCGCGGCGGGCCTCCCGCGCATGCCAGTGCGACAGGGCGGCGAAGCAGCGGTCCATGGAACGGAACAGGCCGATGCGGGGGTTCTGCTCGGCTTCGCGCGACCCGAAGCCTTCGAGCCATTCCGTCGTCCAGACCACGCAGACCGGCTTGCCGTGGGCCTCGGCCACGGCGGCGAGTTCACCGGGGCGCTTCGCCGAGAGCTCGGTCGAGTAGATCTGCGCGTAGATCAGCGTGCCGTAGTGCTCCTCGCCCAGCATGGCGCCGGCGCAGGCGGTCAGGCTCTCGGGGTCGTTGGCGACCTGCGCCGTCACGTCGCACGGGTTCCGCGCGGAGCCGAAATCGGGGATGCGGGATTCGAGGATCGCCTGGACCGGCGGCGTCGGCTGCGGCAGCGGCACGCCATGCACCTCGGCCTTGTCGGCGGACATGATGGCGGCGCCGCCCGAGACGGCGACCACGGCGACGCCGCGGGCCTTCGGCGCCGGCGCCTTGGCGAGGAAGGAGGCGGTTTCGACCAGCGCCTCGAAATCCTCGACCACGACGGCGCCCGCACGCTCGAAGGCGGCGAGGTAGGCGGCCTGCTCGCCGGCGAGCGAGCCGGTGTGCGACATGGCAGCCGCCGCCCCCGCCTCGCCGGTGCCGAGCTTGAAGACGACCAGCGGCTTGTTGGCGCGGTCGGCGATCTCGGCGGCCTCGATGAAGCGCATCGGCTCGGGCATGCCTTCGAAGACGCAGCCGATGGCGCGGCAGTTCGGATCGTCGGCGAGGAAGGAGACGCAGTCCGCCACGTCGACGTCCGAGGAATTGCCCGTGGTCAGCAGATGGCTGACCGAGACGCCCCGCATCACCGACTGCGCCAGCGAGAAGCCGAGCGCGCCCGACTGGCTGACCAGGCCGACCGCATGCGGCAGCGGCGCTTCCATCGGCGGCGGAATCATGAAGGTCACGCCGGCCCTGCTGCGGAAGTTCAGCATGCCGATGCAGTTCGGCCCGACGATGCGCATGCCCGCCTCGCGCCCGATGGCGGCGAGGCGCTGCTGCGCCGCGATGTCGGCATCGCGCCCCGTTTCCGAGTAGCCCGAGGCGTAGATCATGATGCCGCCCACGCCGGCCTTGGCGCAGTCGGTCGCGATCTCCTCCACCGCGTCCTTGGCGGCGACCACGATGCAGCAGTCGGGCGCTTCCGGCAGGGCGGCGACCGAGGGGAAGCAGGCGCGCTCGCCGATCTTCTCGTAGCGCCTGTTCACCAGGTAGAGGTGCCCGGTGTAGTCCTTGAGCGCCTGGATGGTGCGGTCCGCGAAGGAGCCCGGGCGGGGGCTCGCGCCGATGACGGCAATGGCGGCGGGATCGAACAGGCGGGCCATGTCGCCGTGGCGGTAGACGGCGCGGCTCGTGACGGTCATGCGGACGCTTCCCCTGGGCTCTTCGCTTGCGTTGGCGGGAGCCTAAGGGGGGTCGCAGCGGCCGTCACCCCCGGGGCGGGACGGTCAGCGATGCGAGGACGGCATTGGCATAGCGATGGTCGCCGGTGACCTCCCGCCCCACCCAGGACGGCAGGTCGAGGGCGTGCGTCGCCTCGGGCAGCTCCACCTCGGCGATGACGAGGCCCGCGAGCGGGCCTTCGAAGACGTCGACCTCCCAGGTCAGCCCGCCATGCGGGACCCGGTGCCGCGTCTTGGACAGGCGGCGGCCGGTGCAGAGGGCCGAGAGCATCGCCGCCGCATCGTGCACGGGCACCGGGTATTCGAATTCCGGCCGCACCAGGCCGCCGGGGCCCTTCACGGTGATCTTCGCGGCATCGCCCGCGATGCGCACCCGCACCGTGACCCCATCCTCCCGCGCCAGGTAGCCCTGGTCGAGCCGGTGGCCGCCCGTCGCGGCGGCGCGCCAGCCTTCGCCCCGCACGAGGAAGCGGCGCTCGATCTCCACGCCCATCGGCCGCCCTACTTCATCGTCACGTAGCTGCCCGGCGCCGCATCGAGCGGCGGCAGGCCGCGCCCGGGCGCGCCCATCGCGGGGGGCGCCACCGGTTCGGCGCTGCCGGCCTTCGCGAGCCACTCCGCCCAGGCCGGCCACCAGGAGCCTTCGCGGTGCGGCGCGATCGCGGCCCAGGAATCGGGATCCAGGTAGCGGTCGTCGTGGCTGCGGCCCATGATCTGGAAATGCCTCCCCGCCTTGCCCGGCGGGCTGACGATGCCGGCGTTGTGCCCGCCCGAGGTGAGGACGAAGGTCACGTCCGTGTCGCTGAAGAGGGAGATCTTGTAGACCGAGCGCCAGGGCGCGATGTGGTCCTTCAGGGTGCCGACGGCGAAGATCGGCACGGCGATGTCCGACAGCGCGATGACGCGGCCCTCCACCGCGAAGCGCCCCGCGGTCAGCCGGTTCTCGAGGAACAGGCCGCGCAGGTATTCCCCGTGCATCCTGGCCGGCATGCGCGTCTGGTCGGTGTTCCAGGCGAGCAGGTCGTTCATGCCGCCGCGCTCGCCCAGCACGTAGTCGCGCATCAGCCGCGACCACACGAGGTCGTTCGATCGCAGCGCCTGGAAGGCGCCGGACATCTGGTAGGTGTCGAGGTAGCCGCGGTCCCACATCATGTCCTCGAGGAAGGCGAGCTGGCTCTCGTCGACGAACAGCATCAGCTCGCCCGCCTCGGCGAAGTCGGTCTGCGCGGCGAACAGGGTGAGCGAGGCGAGGCGCTCGTCGCCGTCGCGCGCCATGGTCGCCGCGGCGATGGAGAGCATGGTGCCGCCGAGGCAATAGCCGCAGCCATGGATGCGCCGGTCCGGCAGGATGGCCGAGACGGCGTCGATCGCCGCCATCACGCCCTCGCGCCGGTAGTCGTCGAGGCTGGTGTCGCGGTCGCGCTCGTCGGGGTTCTTCCAGGACACCATGAAGACGGTGAAGCCCTGCCCGACCAGCCAGCGGACCAGCGAGTCCTCCGGCATCAGGTCGAGGATATAGTACTTCATGATCCAGGCCGGCACGATCAGCACCGGCTCCGCATGGACCTGCGGCGTCGCGGGCTCGTACTGGATGAGTTCCATCAGCCCGTTGCGGAGGACCACCCGGCCGGGGGTGATGGCGACCTCGTGGCCGGGGCGGAACTTCTCGGCGCCGGGCGGCGGCGTGCCGGCGAGGCTGCGCTCGAGGTCATCGAGCCAGTTGCCGGCGCCACGCAGCAGGTTGGTGCCGAATTCGGCCATCGTGCGCTGGGCGATGGCCGGGTTCATCCAGGGGAGGTTCGAGGGCGCCAGCACATCGACCATCTGGCGCAGCATGAAGGCGACCTGCTCGGCATGGCGGTGCGGCAGGCCGGGCACGTTGCGCGTCGCCTCCTGCCACCAGGCCTCGGTGAGGAGGTGCGCCTGGACCATGGCGTTGAAGGGGAAGGCCTGCCAGGCGCCGTCGACGAAGCGGCTGTCGCCGTTGGTCTGGCGCACTAGCGGCGCGGCATCGCGCCGGGTGGCGGCATGGCGCAGCCAGAGCAGCCAGCGCAGGCCCTGGATCCAGGCACGGAGGAACAGTTCCAGCCGCTTGCCCGGCGCGCGCGAGAGATGCACCGCCCAGTCGGTCCAGGCACCGGCGATGGCGGTCGGCGACAGGCCCTGGGTGAGCCGCGCCTCGGCCGCGCGCAGGACGCGGTCGAAGGTGCGGAAGGTGGGGCCGAGTTCCGATTCGGCAGGCGACGGGTCGGCCGCGGACGGAGCGGCCGGGGTCGCACCGGGCACGGTGGCGGGAACGGCGGCAGGAGGCACGCGCCGACGCCGCGGGGGACGGGATCCGGACATGGCACCCTTCTAGCCCATGTCCGCCACCAGGTGTGTTGCGGCGCCGCAAACGGTGACCGCGCCGAAGGGAGTGCCCGCGCGGCCGGCGCTCAGCCCCCCCGCGCCGCCTCGGCCAGGTACTCGATCGCCGCGTTGACCCCGCCGGGCGTGTGCGGCACGCCGGCGAGGCGCAGCGCCATCTCCACCGAGGCGAGGGTGCCGAGGATCATCGGCTCGTTCAGGTCGCCGAGGTGGCCGATGCGGAAGACCTTGCCGCCGAGCCGCCCGAGCCCGCCGCCGAGCGAGACGTTGAGCGTCTGCAGCGCGATGCGGCGCACCGCCTCGGCATCGTGGCCCTCCGGCAGCAGGATCGCCGTGACGGAGTTGGAATAACGCTCGGGCGTCAGGCAGAAGAGCGAAGGGCCGTTGTTGCCCGACCAGTGGCGCACGCAGCGGCGCACCGCCTCCCCCAGCCGGGCATGGCGCGCGAAGACCTGGTCGAGGCCCTCCTCCTCGATCAGGCGCAGCGATTCCTGCAGGCCGTAGAAGAGCGAGGTCGGCACCGTGCCCACGAAGGACTTGTGCCGGCGCGCCAGCATGTTGGTCCAGTTGAGGTAGGATTTCGGCAGGCGCGACGTCGCATGCGCCGCCATCGCCTTGGCCGAGACTCCGGTGAAGGACATGCCGGTGGGCAGCATCAGCCCCTTCTGGCTGCCGCCCACGGCAACGTCCACGCCCCATTCGTCCATGCGGAAATCGAGCGAGCCGAGGGAGGAGATGGTGTCCACCAGCAGCAGCGCGGGATGGCCCGCGGCGTCGAGGGCGGCGCGCACCTGGTCCAGGGGCAGCATCATGCCGGTCGCGGTCTCGTTGTGGACGGCGCAGACGGCCTTGATCCCGTGCGCGGCGTCGGCGGCGAGCGCGGCGCGCAGCGCCGCGAAGTCGAGCCCGCGGCGCCAGTCGGCAGCGACGCTGCGCACCTCAAGGCCGAGATCCTGCGCCATCTTCGCCCAGTTCTCGGAGAAATAGCCCGTCTCGATCACCAGCAGCGTGTCGCCGGGGGAGAAGACGTTGACCATCGAGGCTTCCCAGGCGGCATGGCCGGAGCCGGTGTACATGAACACCTCCTGCTCCGTCCGCAGCACGCGCTTCAGGCCCGCGACGCACGTGTCGTAGACCGCGAGGAAGGCTGGGTCGTTGAAGTCGATCGTCACATGGGCGACCGCATGCAGGATGGAATCGGGGATGTTGGTCGGCCCCGGATTGGCAAAGAACTGGCGGCCGCGAAGCAGGCGGGCGGGAACGGACATGCAGGCGTTTCCTCGGTGGTTCGGTTCTTATTCGGCGGCGGCGCGGGCCGGCTCGGGCGCCAGCGCGTAGCGGGTGAAGCGGGCGCCGAGCGCGGGCAGCGGCGCGATCTCCATCACGCCCTCGGCCGGGCGCATCAGGATGGTCGCGACGGTGGCGCTGCCGACGCCTTCGAGGTTCGCGCGCGGCGAACGGCAGACCGACCAGGGCGACTGCCAGTCGTCGAGGAAGGCCGCACGGAGGTGGTCGAGCGTGATGCGCCCGCCCCTGCCCGCCAGCGCGTCGCGCACGCGCCGGTCGCGGAACACCGAGCAGGGCGTGGTGGCGAGCCCGGTATCGCGCAGCTTCGCGAGTGCCACGGGGCTCAGCCAGTGGTTCGAATGCACCAGCATCCCGTTCTCGGGATGCAGCAGGAAGGCCTCGTCGGGCGCGCATTCGAGGTTCACCGCCCAGCCGGAGGCCTGGCTCAGCATCAGGTTGTTGGAGGCGGATTTCGGCGTCGCCTGGATGGCATGGAAGGCGAGCGCGGCATTCGCCTGTTCCAGCACCTTGCGGCGGATCAGGGAAAGCGGCACGCCCTCCTGCCGGTAGTCGCGGTCCGACATCAGGTAGTTCGCCGTCAGCGCGATGCCTGCGGCGTTGAGGCCGGAGCGCGCGAGGCCGCCGGCCTCGACGAAGGTGAGGATGTCCGGCCCGTCCTCGCGGCGGATGCGCAGCACCACGCCGGTCGCGGCGCATTCGGCCTTCCAGTCCCAGTTCTGGCCGTGCAGCAGGGTGCCGTCGGCGGACGCCTCCGGCAGCACGATGGCGCCGGTACAGCCGTCGGGGTCCTTCGGCGCGGCGGCGCGCCGGGCGAGCTGCAGGACCTCGGTGCGGCAGTTGACCAGAACGATGTCCTCGAAGGGCGCGTCGGCGCCTTCGGCGATGCCGCGCATCTCCTGGACATAGGCGGGGTCGAAGGCCTCGATGCGCGGGACGAAGGCGCGGGCGAAGCCGCGGGCCTTCGCGGCGTCGCCGATCTGCGCCGCATAGTGGGCGAGGCTGCGGTGCACCCGCGCCTTCGCCGCGCGTCCGTACATGCGGCCGCGCGTCTCGGCGTCGCCGGACAGTTCGATCAGGGGAAAGGGTTCGGTCATCGCGCAAGCTCCCGCGCCATGGTCTCGAGCCCCGCCAGCGTGAGCGGGTACATCCTGTTCTCCATCAGCCGCTGCATGATCGTGATGGACTGCGTGTAGCGCCAATGGGCCTGGTCCACCGGGTTGAGCCAGGCCGCCTTGCGGAAATGGCGGGTCAGGCGGGCCATCCAGGCCTGGCCCGATTCCTCGTTCCAATGCTCGACCGAGCCGCCGGGCTGGATGATCTCGTAGGGGCTCATCGTCGCGTCGCCGACGATCACCAGGCGCCAGTCGGGGCCGTAGGTGCGCAGCATCTCGAAGGTCGGGCGCTCGGTCTCGCGCCGGCGGCGGTTGGTGCGCCAGACGCGCTCGTACGGGCAGTTGTGGAAGTACCAGAACTCGAGGTGCTTGAACTCGGACCGCGCGGCGGTGAAGAGCTCCTGGCAGATGCGAATGTGGTCATCCATCGAGCCGCCGATGTCCATCAGCAGCAGCACCTTCACGGCGTTGTGGCGCTCCGGGACCATGTGCAGGTCGAGCGAGCCGCCGTTGCGCGCCGTGGCGCCGATGGTGCCGGGCAGATCGAGCTCGGTCGCGGCGCCCGTGCGGGCGAAGCGGCGCAGGCGGCGCAGCGCGACCTTCATGTTGCGCGAGGAAAGCGCCTCGTCCTCGTCGAGGTCGCGGAACTGCCGCTGGTCCCAGACCTTCACGGCGCGGCGGTGGCGCGACCTGTCCTGGCCGATGCGGACGCCTTCCGGATTGAAGCCATAGGCGCCGAAGGGCGAGGTGCCGGCCGTGCCGATCCATTTCGAACCGCCCTGGTGGCGGCCCTTCTGCTCCTCCAGGCGCTTCTTCAGCGTTTCCATCAGCGTGTCGAAGTCGCCGAGCGCCTTGATCTGCTCCATCTCCTCGGGCGTCAGCACCTTCTCGGCGAGCTTGCGCAGCCATTCCTCGGGCAGTTCGCGCGGCGCCTCGCCCTGGGGCGTCTCCAGCCCCTTGAAGACCTCCCCGAAGACGCGGTCGAAGCGGTCGAGGTGGCGTTCGTCCTTGACCAGCGCGGCGCGGCTCAGGTGGTAGAAGTCGTCCACGCTGAAGCCGGCGACGCCCGCCTTCATCGCCCGCAGCAGCGCCAGGTATTCCATGATGGAGGCCGGGACGCCGGCCGCACGCAGCGCGAGGATGAAGGGGGCGAACATCGCCTCAGCCGCCGCGCCGCCGCGCGAGGAAAGCGAGCCGCTCGAACAGGTGCACGTCCTGCTCGTTCTTCAGCAGCGCGCCGTAGAGCGGCGGGATCGCCGTCCTGGCGTCGGTGGAGCGCAGCGCCTCGGGCGGCATGTCCTCGATGGTCAGCAGCTTCAGCCAGTCGAGCAGCTCGCTCGTCGCGGGCTTCTTCTTGAGGCCGTCGACCTCGCGGATCTCGAAGAAGACGTTCAGCGCCTCGCGCAGCAGGTCGCGGCGGATGTCGGGGTAGTGGGCGCGGACGATCATCTCCATCGTCTCGCGGTCGGGGAAGCGGATGTAGTGGAAGAAGCAGCGGCGCAGGAAGGCGTCCGGCAGCTCCTTCTCGTTGTTCGAGGTGATGACGACGACCGGGCGGTGCCGCGCCTGCACCGTCCTGCGCGTCTCGTAGACGAAGAACTGCATGCGATCGAGCTCGAGCAGCAGGTCGTTCGGGAATTCGATGTCGGCCTTGTCGATCTCGTCGATCAGCAGGACGACCGGCGTTTCGTTCTCGAAGGCGTCCCAGAGCTTGCCGCGCACGATGTAGTTGGCGATGTCGTGCACGCGCGGGTCGCCGAGCTGGCCGTCGCGCAGCCGGCTCACCGCGTCGTATTCATAGAGCCCCTGCTGCGCCTTGGTGGTGGACTTGATGTGCCACTCGATCAGCGGATGGCCGAGGGCCTTGGCGATCTCCTGCGCCAGCACCGTCTTGCCGGTGCCGGGCTCGCCCTTGACCAGCAGCGGGCGCTGCAGCGCGACGGCGGCGTTGACCGCCACCTCCAGTTCGCGCGAAGCGACGTAACTCTCGGTGCCCCTGAACTGCGCCACGCTGGTGCCCTTCGGTCTGTTCGGCCCCAGGGTCAGGCGGCCATCCGGATCGCGCAAGGGATCATTCGAGGGCTTCCTCCGCCAGGCGCAGCAGCGCGGCGGCGAAGGCGCGCATGTTCTGCACCCGCCGCGGCTGGCCGGTTTCGAGGGTGATGACGCGCTCCGTCGCCGGCCCGCTGACGGCGAGGCAGGCGTGGCCGGGCGCATCCCCGTAGCGGTTGCCGTCCGGCCCCGCGGCCCCGGTCTCGGCGAAGCCCCAGTCGGCGCCGAGGCGTTCGCGCACCCGGCGCGCCATCAGCAGGGCATAGGGTTCGGAGGCGGAGCGCATCCCCGCCATGTCAGCCTCGGTGATGCCGAGCAGGCCCTCCCGGGCCCACTTCGTGTAGACGACCGCGCCGCCGCGGAAATAGGCCGAGGCCCCCGGCAGCGCGAGCAGCGCGGCCGCGATCAGCCCCCCGGCCGAACTTTCCGCCACCGCGACGGTCTCGCCCCGGGCGATCAACCTGTCGGCGACGCCGCGCGCCGCCGGTACCAATGCATCCATGCTGCCCCTCCGGGCACAGCGAAGCAGGAAGCGGCGACGCGCGCCACTGGGCGCCACGCCTCACGAAGTGCTTGCCGTTTCGGGAGAATTGTCTCTAAAATAATGCAGAATTGAGTGGAGGCGGGCGCCCGCTCGCGGTGCACGATGCCCTGTGGAGTCGCGCCATGATCATTGACCTCGCGTCTTCGGCGAGGGTCGCGCCACCTTCGCTCGGCGTTCTCGTCGTGGACGACGAACCGATCGTCCTGGAACAGATCGGCCACGCCCTCCGGCGCCGCGGACATGACGTCACCCTCGCCGGTTCGGCCGCGGAAGCCCTCGACCTCGTCTCGCGGCGCAGCGACATCGGCGTCGTGGTGACGGACATCCGGATGCCGGGGCGGGACGGCCTGTCGCTGGCGCGGCAGATCGCCGGGCAGGACGGAACCGCCCGGCCCGAGGTCGTCTTCGTCACCGGCCACGCGACGATCGAGGATGCGGCGCATGCCGTGCGCATCGGCGCCGCCGACTTCCTGCGCAAGCCGCTGCGGGTCGCCGAACTCGCCGCCGCGGTCGCCGCGGCGATGGAGCGCGCGGTGTCGCGCCGCCGCAGCGCCTTTCCCAGCGCCTTCATGCCGGATGCCCTGACCGGCCTCGCCGGCCGCGCCGACCTGGTCGGCCGGCTGCTGGCCCCGCATGGCGAGGCGGTGGGCCTGGTGCTGATCGACCTCGATCGATTCCGGCTGGTCAACGAGGCACTTGGGATGTCGGGCGGCGATGCGATCCTCGCCGCCGCCGCCCAACGGGCCGCCGCGACGATCCCGGCCGGGGCCCTGCTGGCCCGCTTCGGGGACGACGAATTCGCCGTCATGGTCGAAGGCACCGCGGCGGTCGCGGGCCTGCCCGCGCTGGCGGAGGCATTGCGCATCGCCGTCACGCAGGAGATCGACACCACCGGCGCGCGCCGCCTGCTGACCGCGAGCGTCGGCTACGCGGCATCCTGGGAGGGCGACGGCGCCGCCTGCCTGCACGGGGCCGAGGCGGCGGTGCGCACGGCCCGCGGGCATGGCGGCAACCGCTCCGCCAGCCTGGCCGACGCGGAAGCCGAGGGAGGGCTGCGGCGGGCACGCATCGCGGCGGGCCTGGGCGCCGCGCTGGCCACCCGCGACGACGCCATCGCCCTGGTCTTCCAGCCGGTGCTCCAGGCGACCGACCTCGCCCTGAGCGGCTTCGAGGCACTCGTGCGCTTCAACGACCCCGTCCTCGGCGCCTGCGACCCCGACGAGTTCCTGCCCGTCGCCGAGGAATACGACCTGATGGCCAAGCTTGGGCGGCAGGTGCTGGCAAGGGCGCTCGCCGCCGCGACGTCGTGGCTGTCCCAGGGGCTGCGCTTCGGGCGAATCTCGGTCAACGTCGCGGCCAGCGAGTTGCGCGACCCCGATTTCGCTTCCAACCTGGAAGCCATGGTTGCGGAGAGCGGGCTGGCGCCTTCGGCCCTCTGCCTCGAGGTCACCGAAGGCGAGGCCTTGCCGCCCGAAGCCCTGCCGACGCTCGCGACGCTGCGCAGCGCCGGCTTCGGCATCGCCATCGACGATTTCGGCGTCGGCCACTCCTCGCTCGCCCGCCTGAGGGACCTGCCGGCGACGCTGGTGAAGTTCGACCGCCGCTTCACCGAGCAGCTGCCGGGGACCGAGGCCGACCGCGCGCTGCTGCTCGGCATGGTGCGCCTCGCGGATGCGCTGGGCCTCGCCACGATCGCTGAGGGGGTGGAGACGCCGGCGCAGCTCGCTGCCCTGCGCGACGCCGGGATCGGCGCCTGCCAGGGCTACCTGCTCGGCAAGCCCATGCCCTCAGGCCAGGTGACCGACTTTCTCCGCAGCCGCTGACACCGGCGCGGCGCGTTCCAGGTCGAGCACGAACTCCGCGCCGCCTTCGACGTTGCTCACCCGGATGGCCCCACCCTGCGCGGCCATCATGCCGTGGCACAGCGCGAGGCCCAGGCCGGTGCCCTGCCCGACCGGCTTGGTCGTGTAGAAGGGCTCGAAGATCCGGTCGATGATCTCCGGCGGGACGCCCCCGCCGGTATCGCGCACCATGAGCAGGACGCGGCCGGCCGGCCCGGGGCGTGCCGCCAGGCGCAGGCGGCGGGTTCCCTCGGGGCGCAGCACCAGGGCGTCGCGCGCGTTGAGGAAGAGGTTGAGCAGCACCTGCTCCAGCAGAACGAGCTGCGCCTTCACCTCCGGCAGGTCCGCCGGGATGTCGCGCTGCACCTCGATCCCCGCGGAGTGCAGCGCGCTGGAGGCAAGCATGAGGGCGCCGTCCACTGCGCGGCCGACCTGCACCGGCCCGAGCGGGCCCGGCTCGCGCCGACCGAAGACCCGCAGGTGGTCGATGATCGCCTGGGCGCGCGCCGCCTGGCCGGCGACCCGGCGGAGCGTATCGACCGCCTCCCCGATGCCCGAGGCGCCTTCGCTCTCCAGCGCGTCCGCGGCGTTGTCGGCGCCGAGCGCCATGGCGGTGACCGGCTGGTTCAGTTCGTGCGCCAGGCCGGTCGCCATCTCGCCGAGGGTCGCGAGCTTCGAGGCCTCCGCCGCCTGGACGGCAAACTGGCGCTCGGTGGTGATGTCGGCGCGGTAGCCCACCACCTCCACGCCGGCCGGCCCGCGGGCCACGACGCGCGCGCTCTCGCGGATCCAGAGGGAGGGCTGGCCGACCCGCGGCACCTCGTATTCCACCGTGGCGTCGCGCCCTTCGAACAGCGCGGTGACGAAACCCGAGGAAGCCATGGTGGTGGCGGCCTCCGACAGGCCCGACATCGCGGCGCTGGCATAGGTGATGCGGAAGGCCCGGTCCGGCGTGACGCGCGCGCGGTAGACGGCGATCGGCAGGCCGGCGAGCAGCGCCTCGATCTCCCCGCGCGCGGCTTCGGCAGCGGCTTCGGCGAGCCGCGCCTGCTGCAGTTCGGCGAGGGTATGCAGGCGTTCGTGCCGGCGCCGGCCGAACAGGGCGAGCAGCACCACCAGCGCGCTGGTCAGCAGCGCCGTGGCCGGCGAGAGCACCAGCACATCCCGCACGGGCGCGAGCGCGGTGCCCGCGTCGACGCCGGCCGCCACGATCAGCGGCGTGCCCGACACCTCGCGCACCGCGAAGAAGCGGTCCCGGCGATCCAGCGGGCTGGCGCCGCGGAACGCGGCGGCGCCGTTGCTGCGTGCCGCCGCGAGCAGTGCCCGGCCGGAGCCCGCCGCGCCGCGCAGCGCCCTTTCCGCCGCATCCGAGCGGGCCAGGTAGGTTCCATCGCGCCGCATGATGAACATCACGTCGTCCGGCCCGGGCGACAGGCGGGCGAGATCGGCCGAGAGGGCGATGGGATCGACGAAGACCTCGGCGGTGCCGATGATCGCGCCATGGCCGTCCTCGATCGGCCGGCTGATCTGCAGGCTCCATCGGCCGCTGGCCGGGTCGTATCGCGGCGTCCCGACGTAGAGGCCCGGACCTGGACCCGGCTCGGCCAGATCCGGCACGACACGCGGCGGCCCGGCCGCGGTCTCGCCCGGCGGCAGCGACCAGCGGGTGCCGCCGTCGATGCCGGCGTCGCTGATCTGGCGCAGACCGAACCGGCCGAAGACAGTGGTCTCGGCGATGCGGGCGGCGACCTGCGCGGCGGCGGCGGGTTCGCCCGAGGCTTCGAGCAGGCGGCGGTCGCGCAGCAGCGCGAGGCTCGATTCGACGCCCTCGACCGTCCGCAGCACGAACTGTTCGAGCACACGGGCGGCGACCTCGGCCTGGGCGGTGGCCTTCTCGGCCGCGCTGCGCGTCGCCTGGTTCACCAGAAGAACCGCCACGGTCCAGATCGCCAGCAGCGACAGGCCCATCAGCAGCGCGGTCACCACCGCGCGGCGGGCATGGCCCGCAGCCAGGGTGGGCGGCGCGCTGCGGGGCGGACGGTGCGGTTCGGCAGCGATGGACATGGTGTCGTCCAACGATTTACGCCATGGCCGCGGCACGCGCGAGGATTCGCGGCGAACCGCCCGGCGCTCCGTGGATGCCGGGCGGCCGGACGGCCGCCGGGATCAGATCCGCCGCCAGAGCCCGCGTGTCGCCGCCATGGCGAGGAGACCCGCGGCACCGAGCGCCGCGGTCGCCACCGGCGCACCCACGGCCTCCGCCAGGCCGCCGAGCATGAGGAAGCCGATCGGCCCAAGGCCGATGCAGACGGAGAGCAGGCCGAGGACGCGGCTGCGCATGTCTTGCGGCGTGGCGAGGAAGACGATGGTCGGCTGCATGATGGCGAAGCCCGCGCCGCCCACGCCGGTGAGCAGCAGCGCGACGCCTGCGCTCACCGGGTCCGGCGCCAGGGCGAAGGCCGCCAGCATCGCGAAGTAGAGCGTGATGCCGCCGACGTAGATCGCCCGGTATTGCCCCGGCCGCGCATAGAGCGCGACCACGACGGCGCCGAGGAAGGCGCCGACCCCGTCCATGCTCGCGAGCACGCCGATGCCGCCGGGGCCGAGGCCGAGCCGGTCCTGGCCGATCACCGGCACCATCGAGGTGAAGGGCCAGCCGAAGAGGTTGAACAGCAGCGTCACCAGCAGCGCCCCCACCAGGCGCGGCTCGCGCCGCACGAAGGCGAGGCCCTCGGCGATGCTGGCGAGCACCGGCGGCGCGGCGGCCGTCCGGGGTTCCGGCGCGGTGCGCAGGCGCATCACCGCCACGATGGCCGGCAGATAGATCACCACGCCGAGCGCGAAGGCGCCGTCGAGGCCGATGGTCGCAAGCAGCACGCCGCCCAGGGTCGGGCCGAAGACGCGGCTGCCGTTGCTCGTGGCGACGTCGATCGACATGGCGGCGCTCATGCGCCCCGGCCCGGCCACCTGCCCCATCATCGCGCGCCGCACCGGGTTGTCCGACGCCCAGCCGATGCCGTTCATGAAGGCAGCGACGGCGAGATGCCAGACCTCGAGCGCATCGGCGAAGGCGAGCAGGGCCATCGCCGCCGAGGTCACCGCCTGCGCGATCACGATGAGCAGCAGCGCGAGACGGCGGTCCATATGCTCGGCGGCGGCGCCGAGGAAAGCGCCGAACAGGCCCATGGGCAGCAGGCGCAGCATGGTGAGCAGGGCGACGACGAAGGCCGAGCCGGTGGCATTGTAGGCGAAGACGCCGATGGCGAGGGTTTCGAGCCAGCGCACCACGAACACGCACAGGCCCGCGATCCAGAGGCGCAGGAAATCGCGGTCGCCGAGGAGGGTGCGCCAGGCTGGGTCGGACATCGGAAGGCCGGGGGAGGTGAACCTCCCCCAGACCCCCTCCCTTTTTTGGTTACTTGGCTCTGGCCCCGGGGTCGGTTCCCGAGGGTCAAAGAAGGTTGAGGGGGGTGCGGGGGGAGAAGTTCCCTTCTCCCGCCCGCCCGGTCTCAGAGACCGGCTTGCGACACGAACTTGGTGTTCAGGTAGGCCTCGATCGCCTCCGACCCGCCTTCCGAGCCGTAGCCGGAATCCTTCACGCCGCCGAAGGGCACCTCCGGCAGCGCTAGGCCGAGGTGGTTGATCGTCATCATCCCGCTCTCGACCCGGTTGGCGATCGCATTGGCCGTCTTGGCGCTGCGGGTGAAGGCATAGGCGGCGAGGCCGTAGGGCAGGCGGTTCGCTTCCGTCACCACATCGTCGATGTCCTTGAAGCGGGAGATCATGGCCATCGGGCCGAAGGGCTCCTCGTTCATCGCGCGGGCGTTCAGCGGCACGTCGGTCATCACCGTCGGCTCGTAGAAATAGCCCTTGTTGCCGATGCGCGACCCGCCGGTCTGGACCTTCGCGCCCTTGGCCTGCGCATCCTGCACCAGGGTCTCGATCCAGGGCACGCGGCGGTCATGGGCGAGCGGGCCCATGGTGGTGCCTTCGGCGAGGCCGTCGCCGACCTTCACGGTCTTGGCGTGCGCGACGAACTTCTCCACGAAGCCGTCGTAGAGCTTCTCCTGCACCAGGAATCGCGTGGGCGAGACGCAGACCTGGCCGGCGTTGCGGAACTTCGCCCCCGCGAGGGTCTTGGCCGCGAGGTCGAGGTCCGCGTCGTCGAAGACGATCGCCGGCGCATGGCCGCCGAGTTCCATGGTCACGCGCTTCATGTGCTGGCCCGCGAGACCCGCCAGCAGCTTGCCCACCGGGGTCGAGCCGGTGAAGGTCACCTTGCGGATGACCGGATGCGCGATGAGGTATTCCGAGATCTCGGCAGGCACGCCGTAGACCAGGTTGACCACGCCCGGCGGCAGGCCGGCATCGACGAAGGCGCGGATCAGCTCGGCCGGGGAGGCCGGGGTTTCTTCCGGCGCCTTGACGATGATGGAGCAGCCCGTGGTGACCGCACCGCAGAGCTTGCGGACCACCTGGTTGATCGGGAAGTTCCACGGCGTGAAGGCGGCGACGGGACCCACCGGCTCCTTCACCACGAGCTGGTAGATGCCCTCCCCGCGCGCGGGGATGACGCGGCCATAGGCGCGGCGGCCTTCCTCGGCGAACCAGTCGATGATGTCGCCGGCGGCCATCACCTCCATCTTCGCCTCGGGCAGCGGCTTGCCCTGCTCCATGGTCATCAGCCGCGCGATCGCGTCGGCACGGGAGCGGAAGATGTCCGCCGCCTTGCGCATCAGCTTGTAACGTTCGAAGGCCGGAACCTTCCGCCATGCGGCGAAGCCCTTGTCGGCCGCTGCCAGCGCCTCGTCGAGGTCGGCCTTCTCGGCGTGGGCGACGTTGCCGATCACCTCCTCGGTCGCAGGGTTGATCACGTCGATGGTCTTGCCGGAGCGGGCCGGGCGCCACTCCCCGTTCACGTGCAGCAGGACGTTCGGATAGGACATGAGCTGACTTCCTCCGGAAGGGTCTGGCGTGGCGGCGGAGACTACGCGCGCTCGGCCCGCGCGGCCAGACCGCCCCGGCCGGCCTTGCCGCCTGCCAGGGCCGTCGGAGTCCACCGGAAAGCGCCCGGACCGGATGCTATGGGAGGTGGCGGGCCCGCACCGTTCGCAGCCGCCCGCCTTCGCGCCCGGCAGGATGGCGGGTTCCCCAGCTAAACCTGCGCGATCAGTCGTGGTGCGCCATGGCGCCGGGGTCTAGGATGCCTGGCATGAGCCGTCCCTACGCCTCGCGTCGCATCGCCTTCCTCGCCGTCGCCCTGCTGTCCGCCTGCGCCGCCGCGGATGGCGGCGGAGCCGCCGAGGCCGGGTTCACCCCTTCCCCCGGCAACGCCTTCGGTGCCTATCTGGTCGGGCGGATGGCCACCGCGGAATCCGACACGCGAACGGCGGCAGACTCGATGCTGGCGGCATTGCGTGCCGACCCCGACGAGCCGGAAGTGGTGCAGCGAGCCTTCATCGCGACGCTGCTCGATGGCCGGCCGGAAGCGCAGCGCCTGGCTCGGCGGCTGCCCGAGAACCCCCTCGCCGCGATGACGATCGCCGGCGCCGATGCGCAGGCGGGGCGGTGGGACCGCGCGGAACAGCGCATCCGCGCCCTGCCGCGGCAGGGCGCGACCCAGTTGCTGCAACCGATGCTGCTGGCCTGGACGCTGGCCGGGAAAGGCCAGACGGAAGCGGCCCTGACGCTGCTGCGCCCGCTGGCGGAAAGCGGTCGCCTGCGGTCGCTCTACGCCATGCACGCCGCGCTGATCTGCGACCTCGCCGGCCGCACGCGGGAAGCCGAGCGCTTCGTGCGCATCGCGATCGGCGACAACCAGCCGCCGAACCTGCGGCTGATCCAGGTCTCGGCCGGCATCCTGGCGCGGGGCGGTCATGTCGAGGACGCGAACCGGCTGGTCGACACCATTGCGCGCGGGCAGGCCGAGATCGCGCTCGCCGCCGAGGGTGCCGCACGGCGCGACATGCTGGAAAATCGCGCCGTCGCCTCTCCCATCGAAGGCATGGCCGAAGCCTACCTCGCCCTCGCCGGCGCGCTGCGGGGCCAGGGCGCGGCGGAATTCTCGCTCGCACTCACCCGGCTCGCACTGCGGCTGCGGCCCGAATTCTCCGCCGCGCGGCTGATGGCGGCCGATGCGCTTTCGGACGAACGGCAATACGCCGCGGCCTTCGAGGAGCTTGACCGCGTGTCGTCGCGCGATCCGCTGGCCGGGCTGGCGGGTCTGCGCCGGGCGCAGCTGCTCGACCGCATGGACCGCCCGGACGAGGCGATCGCGACCTACCAGGCCGTCGCGGCCGCATATCCCAATGCGCCGCAACCCTATGCGCGGCTCGGCGACATGCTGCGCGCGCGCAACCGCTGGGGCGACGCCGTCGCCGCCTACAACGAGGCGATCCGCCGCGTCGAGACGCCTGCAGCCAGCAGCTGGCCGCTGTTCTATGCGCGCGGCATCGCGCTCGAACGTTCGGGCAACTGGCCCGAGGCGGAGGCGGATTTCCAGCGCGCGCTGGAACTGAGCCCGGAGCAGCCCTACGTGCTCAACTACCTCGGCTACACCTGGGTCGAGCGGGGCGAGCACCTTGCCGAAGCGCGGCGCATGCTGGAACGCGCGGTGGCGCTGCGGCCGCAGGACGGCAACGTCGCGGACAGCCTGGGCTGGGCACTCTACAAGATGAATGATCTGAACGGCGCGATCCGCTGGCTGGAACGTGCGGTGGAGCTCGAGCCTCGCAACAGCGTGATCAACGACCACCTGGGCGACGTCTACTGGGCGGCGGGACGTCAGCGCGAGGCGCAGTTCCAGTGGCGCCGCGCCCTGGCGCTCGGGCCCGAGGGCGACGATGGACCGCGCATCGAGGCGAAGATCCGCAACGGCCTGCCGGCGAACCCGGTGGCGGAGAATCGCCACTGATCGGCTTCGCCCCCGCGAAGGTCAACCTCTACCTTCACGTCACCGGTCGCCGGCCGGACGGGTATCATCTGCTCGACAGCCTGGTGGTCTTCGCCGGCACGGGTGACGAGGTCGATGCTTCGCCCGCCGGGGCGCTGACACTGACGGTCGAGGGGCCGGAGGCCGGCCTCCTGGCGGCGGAGCCTGACAACCTGGTGCTGCGCGCCGCGCGGATGCTGGCCGAGGCGGCCGGCGTGCCGGCCGGGGCGGCGTTCCGGCTGCGCAAGCGCCTGCCCGTGGCGTCGGGCATCGGCGGGGGCAGCGCCGATGCGGCGGCGGCGCTGCGGGTGCTGAACCGGCT
>JAFADX010000384.1 GCA_023424475.1 Pseudomonadota bacterium | reverse complement strand
GTTTGTGCGAGCATCTTCACCCGATCAGGTGATCCCACCTGATCGGGATCTGCTCTGGAGCCGTTCCCGTTCGCCCTGGCTCACGGCAACGTCTCCAGCCCTTTGTTTCTGCGAGCATCTTCACCCGATCAGGTGATCCCACCTGATCGGGATCTGCTCTGGAGCCATTCCCGTTCGCCCTGGCTCACGGCAACGTCTCCAGCCTGTTGTTTCTGCGAGCATCTTCACCCGTTCAGGTGATTCCACCTGATCGGGATCTGCTCTGGTCGCGCAGCGCGGCGATCAGGAACTCGCGGTTGCCTTCCGGCCCTGTGATCGGGCTCGGTTCGATGCCGAGCACGCGCCAGCCCGGCAGCGCCTGCCACCAGGTGCGGATGGCCGTGCAGACTTCCTCGTGCACGGCCGGATCGCGCACCACGCCACCCTTGCCGACCTTGCCCGGCCCGGCTTCGAACTGCGGCTTGATCAGCGCGACGGCGAAGGCGCCCGGCGCGGCGAGGGCAAGCGCGGCCGGCAGCACGGTGCGCAGGCCGATGAACGACGCGTCGCAGACCACGACGCCCGGCGCTTCCGGCACCTGCCCGGCCGCGAGGTAGCGGGCATTGGTGCGTTCCAGCACCACCACGCGCGGATCGTTGCGCAGCTTCCAGTCGAGCTGCCCGTGGCCGACATCGACGGCATAGACCTTCGCCGCGCCCTTCTGCAGCAGCACATCCGTGAAGCCGCCCGTCGAGGCCCCGATGTCGAGGCCGGTCCGCCCGGCGGGATCGAGCCGGAAGTGATCCAGCGCGTGGGCGAGCTTGATGCCGCCGCGGCTCACCCAGGGATGCTCCTGGCCGCGCACCATGAGCGGGGTGCCTTCCGCGATCGGATCGCCAGCCTTGGCGATGCGTCGTTCGCCCGAGAAGACCTTGCCGGCCAGGATCAGCGCCTGTGCCCTGGCGCGGCTTTCGGCGAGGCCGCGCTCGACCAGCGCGAGGTCGGCGCGCTGGCGGATCGGGCGGGGCGGCACGGGTCGCGGTTTGGTCATCGCCGAAGGATGCGCACCGGGCCGGCGCAGGTCCAGCCTGCGCGGGTCTTGCTTCATGCTGATCATCAAGATATCTTTATATTGCGTCGGTCCCGCGCGAGCGGGCGCAAGAGGGAACGCCGTGCGCGGGCATCGCCCGCAAGTCGGCGGCTGCCCCAGCAACTGTCGGCGGCGAGCCGCCGGCCCCATCGCCCCAGGTGGGCGGGCCACTGCGCAGCCGCGCGGGAAGGCGGGCCGGCGGCAGCGACCCGCAAGCCAGGAGACCTGCCGGCGCCGCCGACCCGCTTATGGGCGGCGCCACCCTCTTTGCCGCCGGGCTGGGTGCACCGGAAGGCCGGAGAACCGTGCGATGACCATCGCCGCCAACCTCGGCTACCCCCGCATCGGGCCGCGCCGGGAACTCAAGACCGCCCTCGAGGCCTTCTGGGCCGGGCGCATCGACGCCGAGGCCCTGGAGGCCGCCGCCGCCGCGAGGCGCGCCCATGCCCGCGACCGTCAGCGCGGCCACGGCATCGGGCATGTCCCGTCGGCCGACTTCGCGCTCTACGACCATGTGCTGGAAACCGCCTGTGCCTTCGGCGCCGTGCCGCCCGGCTATGGATGGACCGGGGAAGGGCCGGTCGGCCTCGCCACGCTCTTCGCGCTCGCGCGCGGCGCCCGCGGCGGGGAGGCCGAGCGCGCCGCCGGCATCGACCGCGACGCCCCGGCACTCGAGATGACCAAGTGGTTCGACACCAACTACCACTACCTGGTGCCGCGCCTTCCGGCCGCGACGCGCTTCCGCCTGACGCACAACCGTTGGGCCGAGGCGGTCGCCGAGGGCCTCGCGGCGCATTGCCGCACCCGGCCGGTGATGCTCGGGCCCGTGTCCTTCCTCCTGCTGGCCAAGGGCGTGGACGGCAACCGCCCGCTCGACCTGCTGCCGTCGCTGCTGCCCGCCTGGTGCGAGGCCCTGCGCGGCGTGGCCGAGGCCGGCGCGGCCTGGGTACAGATCGACGAGCCCTGCCTCGTCACCGACCTGCCGGCAGGTGCCGCCGAGGCCTATCGCACGGCCTTCGCGGCGATCCGCGCGGCGGCGCCGGGCCTGAAGCTGCTGCTCGCGACCTGCTTCGGCGGCCTGGGCGACAATCTCGGCCTCGCCGCCGCCCTGCCGGTGGACGGCATCCACCTCGACCTCGTGCGGGCGCCGGGACAGCTTGAGCCCGCGCTGGCGGCCCTGCCGCACGATCGCTGGCTGTCGCTCGGCCTGGTCGACGGGCGCAACGTCTGGCGGACCGACCTGCGCGCCGCGCTCGCCGCCGCGCGGCAGGCGGCCGGGGCGGGATTCGGGCGGCTGATGGTCGCGCCCTCCTGCTCCCTGCTGCACGTGCCGCACGACCTGGCGCTGGAGGACGGGATCGATCCCGCACTCCGGCGGCGCCTTGCCTTCGCCGACCAGAAACTGCGCGAGGTGGCGCTCCTCGCCCGCGGGCTCGACGAAGGCGAGGCGGCGATCGCGGCGGCCCTGGCCGAGAGCGACGCCGTCCAGGCGGAAGCCCGCGCGGATGCGCGGCTGCACGATGCCGCGATCGCCGCGCGCCTCGCCGCCGTGACGCCGCGCATGGAGCGGCGC
>JAFADX010000228.1 GCA_023424475.1 Pseudomonadota bacterium | reverse complement strand
CCGCCTCCCAGCCGCCGATGCCCGCGCCGTCCCCCGCCACGGCGACCCGCGGCGCCGAGGTCGCGCCGAAGGCGTCAGCGACGGGGCGCCAGCAGGCCTGGGCGGCATCCCAGGCGTGGTCGAGGCCGATCGCGCGCGTCACATGGGTCGAGGGAATGACGCCTTCATGCAGCAGCAGCGTGTCGCAGGGCGCGGAGCCGCCCTGCCAGGCGACGCGCTGGACCCGGCCATCGCCCTCCGCCCGCAGGCCGCGCACCCCCCGGACGACGCGCACGCCGCGGCGGCGCGCCTCGGCCATCAGGGCGAGTCCCTTGGCGAGCAGCCTGCGCCCCGCCAGGACTCCGCCCCCCGCCTTCGCCAAGGCGCGGACGATGGCAACCCTCCGCGTCTCGAGCACCAATGGCGCCGCACCGGCACGCGCAAGCTGGACCGCCAGCAGCCAGACGAGCGACCCCTGCCCGGCCAGCACCACGCGTCCCACCGGCACGATCCCCGCGCTCTTCAACAGGATCTGCGCCGCACCCGCCCCCATCACCCCAGGCAGCGTCCAGCCGGGGATCGGCACCGGACGCTCCTGCGCGCCCGTCGCCAGCAGGATGCGCCGCGCCGCGACCGTCCCGGTGCCGCCCGCAGTGGCGAGCGAGGCCACGCCCTCGTCGGGATCGAGATGCCAGAGCGTGGTCGCCGGCCGATACGCCGCGCCGCAGGCCCGGAATGCCTCGATCAGCGGCAGGCCCGGCGCGACCTCCGGCCCCACGGCCGGGTCCCGCACACAGGACTCGGCGGCGCGGAAGACCTGGCCGCCCGGCGCGGCATTCTCGTCCACGACCAGCACCGAAAGCCCCTGCGCCCGCGCTTCGACGGCAGCAGCCATCCCTGCCGGACCGGCCCCGACGATCACGAGATCGCGCGTCATGCTCCAGCCACCTCGAGGGCCTGTGTCGTTGCGCCGCCGGTCCTGCGGCGGCAGGCTGGCGCCGCGCCCGGGGAAGACAGCCCGTACGGATGGACTTCGACATCGCCACCATGCTCGGCCTTCACACGGTGATCAGCCTGGCCGCGCTGCTGGCCGGGATCGTCGTCATCCTCGGCATGGTCGCGTCGCTCAGGCTGCCGGAAGTAACGCTCGCCTTCCTGGTCACGGCGGCGCTGACGAGCGCGACGGGCTTCCTGCTGCCGGCAGAACGCTGGCTGCCGTCCCACGTGATCGGCCTGTCGTCGCTCCTCGCGCTCGGCCTCGCCGCGATCGGCCGCTACGGCTTCGGCTTCGCCGGAGGGTGGCGCGTCGTCTATGTCCTCGGCATCGTGCTGGCAACCTATCTCGATGCCTTCGTGGCCGTGGCGCAGGCCTTCCTCAAGGTCCCCGCCGTGCAGGCCCTGGCGCCGACGCAGGCGGAACCGCCCTTCGCCATCGCGCAGGGCGTGGTGCTCGCCGTCTTCCTCGGCCTCGCCGCCCTCGCGCTGCGGCGCTTCGACCCGTCGCCCTGCTGACGCGCCGCGCGTCACTGCATCGCCTCGCGCGCGCCGCGCTGGCGCGCGATGCGCATGCCGGGTGCGACCGGCACCATGCAGGCCTGGCGGTTGGGGATGCCGTCGATCTCGGCCAGGCAGTCGAAGCAGACGCCCATCTGGCAGAGCGGCAGGCGCGGGCTGCCGGTGACCGGCGTCGCGCGGATCGCGGGCAGTCCGGCGAGCAGCACGGCGGCCGCCGCGCTCGCGCCCGCGGGCACCAGCACCGGGGTGCCTTCGACCAGCACCTCGACCGTGGCGGGCCGGACCTCAGGCCGCGCGCGGAACATTGAAGCGCTTCGCCGAGAAGGGGCCGAGGACCGGATCGAGCGCGCCGCGCGCGATCATCGGCGCCAGCAGCCGCGCATGGGCGCCCGCCAGGGTGACGCCGGAATGGCAGTTGGCGGTGAAGGCACCGGGGAAGCGCTCCGACTGGTCGTAGATGGGCAGGCCGTCCGGCGCCATGACGCGCAGCGCGGACCAGGCGCGGACGATGTTGAGCCCGGCGATCCAGGGGAAGGACAGCACCGCGCGCTGTGCGATCTGCGCCATCACCGGCGGCGCCTGGCGGGTGTCGAAGCCGACCTCCTCCATGCTGTCGCCGAGCATGATCGTGCCCTCCCCGGTCTGACGGATGGTGGTCGTGGGCATCGGCAGGATCGCGCGGGCGCGCTCGGTCACCAGGATCTGGCCGCGCTGCGGGCGGACCGGCGTGTCGAGGCCGAAGACCGGCGCAAGTTCCGCATTGCCCAGCCCCGCCGCGAGCACGATGCGCGGCGCGGCGAAGGTGCCGGCCGCGGTTTCGACGCGGAAGTCGTTCGGCGCGGCGGCGGCGCCGGTGACCTTCGCCCCGGGCACATAGGCGCCGCCTGCCTCGGTGAACGCCCGGTGCAGCGCCTGCAGCAGCGCGAGCGGGCTCGCATGGCCGTCATAGGGCGACCACGACGCGCCCACGACGGCGGGGCCGAGGCCGGGCAGCATGCCGCGAAGTTCGTCCGCGCGGACCATCCGGTAGTCGAAGCCGAAATTGCCGGCTTCCGCCTTCATCTGCGCCATGCGGCGGGCGCGGTCCTCGAATTCCTGCTCGCTGAGGCAGAGATGCACGCCCCCGGGCTGCTGCAGCGCCGTGTCGAGCCCGGTGCGCGCCGCGAGATCGGCGGCGAGCGCCGGCCATTCGCCGGCCGAGCCCCGCGTCCAGCACTGGTACCAGGGCGCGCCGAGGCCCTTCGACTGCACCCAGACCAGGCCGAAATTGCCGCGGCTGGCGCGGAAGGCGATGTCGCCTTCGTCGAGCAGCGCGGTATCGAGCCCCTGCTGCCGCAGGCCATGGGCGATCGCGGCGCCCACCAGGCCGCCGCCCACCACGATCGCGTCTGCGCTGCGGGTCCTCATGGCGGCATGGGACGGCGGGACGGCGCGGGCGTCAACGGGCCGCGAGCGGCATGGAGCACGGTTGACGGCCGGCCAGGGTAGCGCGAGCCTCCCCCCGTCACTGCCGGAGGACGCCATGAGCCCGCTCGATGCACCGCGCGACCCGCGCAACAGCGACCTCGAGGCCGCACTCGCCGAAGCCCGGGAGTCCTATGTCGCCGCGCGCCCGAAAAGCGCCGAGATCCACGCCAGGGCGCGCGAGGTCATGCCCGGCGGGAATACGCGCACGGTGCTGTTCTACACCCCCTTCCCCACCGCGATGGTGCGCGGCGAGGGCGCCAGGGTCTGGGACGCGGACGGACGCGAATACCTCGATCTCTGCGGCGAGTATTCCGCCGGCCTCTTCGGCCATTCCGAGAAGCGCATCCTCGATGCCGTGAAGTCGGCCATGGACCGCGGCATCAACCTCGCCGCGGTGGGCGAGAACGAAGGCAGGCTCGCGGCGCTGATCTGCGGGCGCTTCCCGTCGGTCGAGCAGGTGCGCTTCACCAATTCGGGCACCGAGGCGAACATCATGGCGCTGGCCGGCGCGCGCGGCTTCACCGGGCGCACCGAGGTGATGGTCTTCCGCGGCGGCTACCACGGCGGCGTCTTCACCTTCCCCTACGGCGCGCCGGTCTCGGCGGTGAACCTGCCGATCCCGATCCGCTTCGCCGAGTACAACGACCCCGAGGGCGCGGCCGCCGCGATCCGCGAGGCGGGCGACAAGCTCGCCGCCGTGATCGTCGAGCCGATGCAGGGCTCGGGCGGCTGCATCCCCGCGACGCGCGAATTCCTCGGCGCGCTGCGGGTGGCGACGAAGGAAACCGGCGCGCTGCTCATCCTCGACGAGGTGATGACGAGCCGGCACGGCACCGGCGGGCTGCAGCAGCGCCTCGGCATCACGCCGGACATGACGACCTTCGGGAAGTACATGGCGGGCGGCATGTCCTTCGGCGCCTTCGGCGGACGGCGCGACGTGATGGCGGTGTTCGACGGCCACAAGCCCGGTGCCCTGCCCCATGCCGGCACCTTCAACAACAACGTGCTGTCGATGGCCGCGGGCTGCGTCGCGCTCGGGGAGATCTTCGACGAGGCGGCGGCCGAGGCGCTCTTCGCCCGCGGCGAGAAGCTGCGTGCGGCGCTGAACGCGGTCTGCACGAAGCATGGGCTGGCGATGCACTTCACCGGCGCGGGATCGATGATGTCCCCGCATTTCCGTCCCGGTCCGGTGAGCGCGCCCTACAAGGCGACCCCGGCCGAGGAGCAGATGCGCGAGCTGTTCTTCTTCGACATGCTCGCGGCGGGGATCTACCTCGCCCGCCGCGGCATGGTGGCGATGATGCTGCCGGTCACCGAGGCCGATTGCGACCGCTTCGTCGCCGCGGTGGAGGAGTTCTGCGCGGCGCGCAAGCCGGTGCTGACGCCTACCACTCCGTGACCCTGACGGGCAGCAGCGCCTTCGCGCGGACGTCCATGCGGGGAAAGTTGACGACCCCGTAGCTGCCCTGGCCGCGCTTCGGAATCCTCAGCGTCTCCGGGTCCGGCTGCGGGTCCGGGGCGGGGTTGAAGCGCCAGAAGCGGCCATCCATGGTCCCGACATAGCCCGGCATCGTCCAGTCCTCGGAGATGCCGCGGTCGCCGCCCTCGAACTTGTCCCACATCAGGTTGTTGCGGTTGTCGCCCTTGGGAAACAGCGCGAGTTCCTTGAGCGGGTGGGTGTGGTACCAGGCGATGACCACCTCGCCCTCCCCGGCGCCGAAGCGCGGCTTCGACTGTCCCACCTCGACGGTGATGGTGTCGCCCGCGAAGGGGCCGGAGGCGCGGATCTTCCCGGTCGCGGTGTTGCGGTAGATGGAGCCCCCATATTCCTTCTTCGACTGCACCGAGACGCCGATGCAGCGCGACAGCAGGTAGTAGGCGGCCCTTTCGAGGCGGATGCCCTCGAGTGTCGTGAGCTTCGGCTGGAAGCCGGCGTCCTGGTCCATGGCGCGACCCGATATGCCCGGTTGCAGGCGGCAACCTAGCCGATCCGGGTGGGAAGCGGAACGAGGCAGCCGGTGACCTCCGTCACCTCCCGCCACCGACCGGCAGCCGGGCCCCGGCGACGTAGGACGCGGCATCCGAGGCGAGGAAGAGGATGCATTCCGCCACTTCCGCCGCCGTCCCGCCACGTCCCATCGGCACGCCGGCCGAAAGCCGCGCCACGCGGTCCGGCATGCCGGCGGCGGCGTGGATTTCCGTCTCGATCAGGCCCGGATCGACGGCGTTGACGCGGATGCCCTCGGCCCCGACCTCCCGCGCCAGGCCCACGGTCAGCGTGTCCACCGCGCCCTTGCTCGCGGCGTAGTGGATCCATTCGCCGCCGCTGCCGATCTCGGCGGCGCGGGAGGAGACGTTGACGATGGCGCCGCCCGTGCCGCCGCGCTTCGTCGACATGCGCCGCACCGCTTCCCGGCAATGCAGCGCGAGGCCGATGACGTTCGGCGTGAAGACCGACACCCAGTCGTCCAGCGTCGTATCCGCCAGCAGCCGCTTCGGGCCGGTGATGCCGGCATTGTTGACGAGGACGTCGATGCGGCCGAAGGCCTCGTCGCAGCGGTTGAAGGCGGCGAGGATGTCGCTCTCGACCCCCGCATCGCCCTGCACCAGGACGACGCGGGCGCCCTTGGCCTCGCAGGCGCGGGCCGTCGCCTCGGCGCGGGCGGCCTCGCTGCGGTAGGTCAGCAGCAGGTCATGGCCGCGCTCCGCCGCCATCAGGGCGGTCGCCGCCCCGATGCCCCGCGACCCCCCAGTCACCATCATCACGCGGCGTGCCATGCCGTCCTCCTCCCGATGCAGGCACCCATCTTCACCGATGGCCGGGAGGCTGTCAGCCTGCACGACCGCTTCCGGAGAGCCGTGATGGACCTGCCCGCGCCGCAAACCTACTCGCCCGAGACCTTCCGCCCGCTGACCTTCCACGACGCGGTGCCGCGCTTCCGTGACGGGTCGGACACGCCGCGCGCCTATCTCGAACGCTGCCTCGACACGATCGCGGCGCTCGAGCCCCAGGTCATGGCCTTCGCGAGCCTGAACGAAGCCGGCGCGCGCGAGGCGGCGGATGCCTCGGCGGCGCGCTACAGGGCGGGCGTGCCGCTCTCGCCGATCGACGGCCTGCCGATCGGGATCAAGGACCTGATCGAGACGCGCGACATGCCGACCGAGATGGGCAGCGCCTTCTACAAGGGGAACCGGCCAGGGCGGGATTCCGCGCTGGTGCAGGCGCTGCGCCAGGCGGGCGCGGTCATCGTCGGCAAGACGGTCACGACGGAACTCGGCATGTCCCATCCGGGACCGACGCGCCACCCCTTCGACCTGCGGCGCACGCCGGGCGGGTCGTCGTCCGGCTCGGGGGCGGTGATCAGCGCGCGGATGCTGCCGGCGGCGATCGGGACGCAGGTGCTGGGCAGCGTCATCCGCCCGGCTTCCTTCAACGCCAACTGGGCGCTGAAGCCGACCCAGGGCGGGATCAACCGCGGCGAGCGCCAGGGCTTCAGCCAGTCGACCGTCGGCATCCATGCCGGCAGCGCCGAGGACATGTGGGCGATCGCCGTCGAGATCGTGAAGCGCGTCGGCGGCGATCCCGGTGCGCCGGGCATGTACTTCACCGCAGAGGCGCCGCCGCCGGCGTTCCGGCCCCGGCGCCTGGCGGTGCTCGAGACGGAAGGCTGGAGCGTCGTGGAACCGAAGGCCGCGGCAGCCTTCGAACGCGCCCTCGATGCCCTGCGCGCCGAGGGCGTCGAGGTCATCCGCCGCGACAACCACCCGCTGCTCGAGATGCTGGAGCAGCGCGTGATGGGCGCGATGGGCCTTGCCACCGATGTCTGCGCCTACGAAAGCGCCTGGTCGGTCGCGAACATGATGGCGAAGAACCCGGATGCGCTCTCGGCCAGCCTCAAGGCGCGGTTCGAACTCGGGTGCTCGGTGACGCTGGAGCAGTACCGCGCCCGCCTGCTGCAGCGGGAGGAGATGCGCCGCGCGCAGGCGGCGCTGGCCGGCGAGGTCGATGGCTTCATCGGCCTGCCCGCCTGCGGCCCGGCGCCGCTGCCCGGCGACACCGGCGGCTCCACCAACCGCATCCTGCACACCACGGGCAACCCGATCATGAACACCGCCTCCTCCGGCCTCGGCTGCCCGGTGGTGACGGTGCCGAAGATGGCGGTGGAGGGCCTGCCGCTCGGCATCGCCGTCACCGCGCAGCCGCACCAGGACGAGCGCGCGGCCGCGATTGCCCGCTGGATCGCGGACGCCATTCCGCCGATCATCGCCTGAACGCCCCGGAGGACGCCATGAGCGAGATCGAGGTCACCGACGACGCCGGCCTGCGGACCATCCGCATCAACCGGCCGGACAAGAAGAACGCGCTGACCCGCGCCATGTACGCCGCGATGGGCGAGGCGCTGCGGGAGGCCGCGACCGCGCCCGGCCTGCGCGCCGTCCTCATCACCGGCGGCACGGCCTGCTTCACCTCCGGCAACGACGTCGCCGACTTCAAGGCGCGCGGGGAGCAGCAGGCCGGGGTCCCCTCCCCCGCGCGGGACTTCCTCGCGGCACTGCGCGCCTGCCCCAAGCCGGTCGTCGGCGCAGTGGCGGGCTATGCGATCGGCATCGGCACCACGCTGCTGCTGCATTGCGACGTCGTCTATGCGGCGGACACGGCGGTGTTCCGCATGCCCTTCGTCGATCTCGGCCTCTGCCCGGAAGGCGGCTCATCGCTCGTGGTGCCGCAGCGCGCCGGGCAGTTGCTGGCCAATGAGCTGCTCATGCTGGGCGACGCCTTCACGCCCGAGACCGCGGTGCGCGCAGGCATCGCCAATGCCGTCGTGCCGGTGGCGGACCTCCTGGCTACCGCCGAGGGCGTCGCGCGCCGGCTGGCCGCCAAGCCGCCCATCGCCATGGCGACGACGAAGCGCCTGCTGCGCCAGGCCGAGGAAGCACGCCTGAGCGACCACATGACCGAGGAGTTCGCGAAGTTCGGCGAACTGCTCCGCGGGCCGGAGGCCGCGGAGGCGGTCGCCGCCTTCCAGGAGAAGCGCAATCCCGATTTCTCGCGCTTCCTGGCTGCCGAATAGCGGCATCGGATTACGGGCGGGCGCCGGCGCCCGTCCGCCAGAATCGCGGCCACGAGGCCCGCGTAAGGAGGACCAGCATGTCAGTCACACGATGGATCGCAGGCGCCGCGGCGGGGCTCGCACTATCCCTGGGGGCGCCCGCCATGGCCGGGCAGACGCTCGACGGGGTGCGCAGCCGCGGCGTCCTTGCCTGCGGCGTGAACGTCGGCGTCGCGGGGTTCTCGCTGCCCGACAGCCAGGGCATCTGGCGCGGCATGGATGCCGACCTCTGCCGCGCCGTCGCGGCCGCCGTGCTGGGCGATCCGGAGAAGGTGCGCTTCGTCCCGCTGACGGCCGTGCAGCGCTTCACCGCGCTGCAGTCGGGCGAGATCGACGTGCTCATCCGCCAGACCACCCTGTCGATGACGCGCGACACCTCGCTCGGGCTGCGGCTCGTCATCGCGAACCTCTATGACGGCCATGGCTTCATGGTGCGCCGCGACGCCAACATCACCGACCCGAAGGAGATGGATGGCATGACCATCTGCCTCTCCCCGGGCACGACGAACGAGCTCGTCACCGCCGACTGGTTCCGCGCGAACAACCTGCAGTTCACCCCGGTGCTGCAGGAACGCATGCAGGACAACGCGACGGCGCTCCAGGCCGGCCGCTGCGACGCGATCGGCACGGATGCGACGCAGCTCGCCGCGCTGCGCAGCCAGTTCGCCAACCCGCGGGACTACGTCATCCTGCCCCAGCGCTTCTCGAAGGAGCCCTACGGCCCCGTCGTGCGGCGCGACGACCAGGAATGGTTCGACGTGATCCGCTGGACGGTCTCGGCGCTCATCAATGCCGAGGAGCTCGGCGTGACCAGCCAGAACGCCGAGGAGCTGCGCCGCACCAGCACGAACCCGGAGATCCGGCGGCTTCTCGGCACCGACCCGCTGCTCGGCAACTCGCTGAAGCTCGATCCGGCCTGGGCGTACAACGCCATCCGGGCGGTCGGGAACTACGGCGAGCTGTTCGAACGCACCCTCGGCCCCAATACGCCGATCGGGCTGGATCGCGGGCTGAACCGCCTCTGGACCGATGGCGGCCTGATGTATTCCTGGCCCATGCGCTGAACGGCGCCGCGGCCGGCCTCTCCGGGGCCGGCCGCCCCGGCTCGCAGGAAGCGGCGAGGCCGCCCTCGCTTATTGGTTGCATCCCGCGCCGCGCCCGGCCGATGCTTCCGCCAACGACAAGGGTTGAAGGAGGAAGCGACCGATGGAATTCGGCTATTTCACCATGCCCTCCCATCCGCCGGAGCGCGGGCTGAAGGCGGGCCATGACTGGGACCTTCAGGTCATCCGCTGGCTCGACGAGATGGGCTATTCCGAAGTCTGGATCGGCGAGCACCACACGGCCCCCTGGGAGCCGCACCCTTCGCCCGACCTGCTGATCGCGCAGGCGCTGCTGCAGACCGGGCGCATCCGCATCGGCCCGGGCGGCTTCCTGCTGCCCTACCATCATCCGGCCGAGCTCGCGAACCGCGTCGCGATGCTCGATCACCTCTCGGAAGGCCGGCTGAACTTCGGCGTCGCGGCCTCGGGCCTGCCGTCCGACTGGGCGATGTTCAACGTGGATGGCATGTCCGGCGCCAACCGCGACATGACGCGCGAAGCCCTCGAGATCATCCTGAAGATGTGGACCCAGGACGGGCCCTGGCACTTCGACGGGAAGTACTGGAAGGTCGACAAGCCCGACACGATGTTCGGCTTCCTCAAGCCGCACATCAAACCCGTGCAGGCGCCGCATCCGCCGATCGGCGTCGCCGGCCTGTCGAAGAATTCCGACACGCTGAAGCTCGCGGGCGAGAAGGGCTTCCTGCCCATGTCGCTCAACCTGAACCCGGCCTATGTCGCGAGCCATTGGGACAGCGTCGAGACCGGCGCGAAGAAGTCCGGCCGCACGCCCTGGCGCGGCGACTGGCGCCTGGTGCGGGAGGTCTTCGTCGCCGAGACGGACGAGGAAGCCTGGCGCCTGTCCGTCGGCAGCATGATGGGCCGGATGATGGGCGAATACTTCCTCCAGCTCCTCGCCCAGTTCGGCTTCAAGGACTACCTGAAGCACGACCCGTCGGTGCCGGATTCCGACGTGACGGTGGAATACTGCGCACAGCGCAACTGGCTCGTCGGCAGCCCGAAGACGGTCGCCGAGAAGATCGAGCGCATCTACCACGAGGTCGGCGGCTTCGGTCAGCTCCTGGTCTTCGGCTTCGACTACGCGGAGAACCCGGAGGCGTGGAAGACCTCGCTCGGCCTGCTGCAGACCGAGGTGCTGCCGAAGGTGAAGCACCTGACGCCCCCGCGCCCGGCGAGCCTCGCCGCCGCGCAGTAGTTGCCCGCACCCGGCCGCCGTCCCATCCTCGCCCGCAAGGATCGGGGAGGGACGGATGGCCGGGCACCTGCATCAATGGCCGGCCCAGGGCCGCGTGCATCACGGCGCGGCACTGGCCACGGCATTGCCCGCCGAGGCGGCCGATGCTGGCCGCGTCGTGCTGGTGACGACGCGCTCGCTGGCCGGCGGCGCGCTGGCAGCGGCGGCCGCGGCGGCGATCGGCGACCGGCTCGCCGGCACCTTTTCCGCCATGCGCGCGCACAGCCCGGTCGAGGACGTGCTCGCCCTCGCCGCCCTGCTGCGCGAGCGGCAGGCCGATCTCGTCGTGGCGCTCGGCGGCGGGTCGGTCATCGACGGGTCGAAGGTCGCCTGCCTCGCGGTCTGGCGCGGGCTCGCGGATGCCGCATCCCTGATCGGGGCGGCCACGTCGCGCGGTGCGGCGCCGGGCAACTGGGACGGCACCGCGCCCGGCCCGCGCATGGTGGCGGTGCCGACGACGCTGTCCGCCGCCGAGTTCGCGCCGCATGCCGGCTACACGGACCTCGCCGCCGGGCGGAAATACCGTGCCCTCGATCCCTGGATGGTGCCGCGCGCGGTGATCCTCGATCCGGCAGCGACGCTGCCGACGC
>JAFADX010000303.1 GCA_023424475.1 Pseudomonadota bacterium | reverse complement strand
TGTCGAGGTGGCCGGGCAGATCCTCCGCCAGCCAGCAGAGCAACCCCCGCGCGATCGCGCCGGCCCCCGGCATGCCCGGCATTCGCGCGATGCGTTCGAGGTGGCGCAGCAACGCCCGCTGGCGGGCATGTTCGGCGCTCAGGAAGGCGAGCGGGTCGGCGAGGAGTCCGGCGTCCAGGCGCCCGAACTCCGCGCCGCGCCGGCGCATGGTGGCGCTACTGCACCAGCGGCCCGTCGGCCGCGGCGAAATCGAAGCCTTCGATCCGCGCGCGGCCGGCGAGCACGGCGATGTACTGCCGCACCGCGGCGCGCCAGGCCTGCTCGCGCAGGTCGGCGGCCACGACCCCCGCCACGTCCTCGAAGCGCGTCGGCCTCGCCGGCGCGTGGGCGTGCACCACCACCACGTGCATGCCGTAGCGCGACACCACGACGGCCGGGCAGACCTGGCCGGGGCTGACCCCGGCCAGGGCGGCCTCGAATTCCGGCACCGTGCTGCCGCGCGCCACCTGGCCGAGATGCCCGCCCTGGTCGCGCGACGGGCAATCCGAATGCAGCCGCGCGAGGTCCGGCAGGCAGGACGGGTCGGCTTCCACCTGGACGAGGATCTCCTCGGCCTTCCGGCGCGCCGCCTCGCGCGCTTGCTCGTCCTCCGGGTCGGCGGCGACGAGGATGTGGCTCACCTCCCAGAGATCCGGCGCGCCGAAGCGGTCCGGATGGGCGGCATGCCAGCGCCGGGTGGCGGCCTCGTCGAGCGGCGGCACCGTGATCTCGGCCTCGAGCAGGGCTTCGAGCGACTCCTCGTCCTCGGGCTCGAGCCCCCGCGCCCCGGCCGCATCCAGCAGCAGGCGGCGGATCACCAACGCCTGCGCCGCGGCGTTCCATGCGGCCTCGGCCGTCTCGGCCGGGTGGTGCTGCATCTCGGCGGCGATCTCGCGCGCCGTGATGACGGTCCCGTCCACGACGACCTCCTGCTCGGGCAGGTCCGGCCCTTGCCGGGCAGGCTCGGCGGCGCGTTCGGGCGGCGGATGGAAGTGCACGGCCATGACGTTCACTCCGCCGCGACGTTGGGGGCGGCCACGGGACCGGGCCTGGTGGTCGCGCCGCCGCGGCGGCGGACGATCTGCCAGTTGCGGAACAGGTACCAGACCGGCGCGGAGAAGATGTGCACCAGGCGCGAGAAGGGAGTGAGCAGGAACAGCGTCATGCCCAGCACCAGATGCGCGAGGTAGGGGAAAGGCAGGCCCCGCACCAGGTCCGCCGCGCCGCTCTGGAAGGTGACGATGGCCTGCGCCCAGCCCGAGAGTGCGAGCATCACCCCGCCGTCGCTGTGCATGAGCGAGAAGGGCAGCGTCACGAGCCCGAGGGTAAGCTGCACCCAGAGCAGGACCAGGATGGCGATGTCGATGGTGGTGCTGGTGCGGCGGATACGTTCGTCGAACAGGCGCCGATGCAGCAGCATGGTCAGCCCAATGAAACAGACCGCGCCGGCGATGCCGCCGGAGACGATGGCGAGCATCTGCTTCTGCGCCGGCGTGATGAAGGCCTCATAGAGCACATGCGGCGTCAGCAGCCCCACGAAATGTCCGACGAAGAGGAACAGGATGCCGAAGTGGAATAGGTTGGAGCCGATGCGGAACTGCCGCGTGCGCAGCATCTGCGAGGACCCCGAACGCCAGGTGTACTGGTCGCGGTCGAAGCGGATCAGGCTGCCGACCAGGTAGATGCCGGCGCAGATGTACGGGTAGATCCCGAACAGGAAGCCGTGCAGGTGGTCGGTGAAGCCGTTCCAGAGGGCGGACATCTCGGCTCTCCTTCAGTGCTTGGCGGCGGCCTGGCGCACGTTGCGCAGGCGCTGGATCATGGCGGCGACCTTGGCGCGGGCGCCTTGCTGGTCGGGGTCGGATTCCGGCCCGAAGACCACGGGCTGATCCTCGTAGGCGGCGTCGATGGCGGCGAGGTCGTCCTCGTCCGCCTCGTCGTTCGCCTCGGTCGGCAGCGATGTCGGGGCCAGCGCCACCTCGGCGAGCACGGCGGCGAGCACCGCCGCATAGCCGCGCGCCGCCGGCAGCCCGCGGGCCATCAGCTTCGCATGGATCTGCTGCAGCAGCGGGCCGGCCTGGGAGAGCAGGTTCGCCGCCGTCTCGGCCGGCGCCACGGCGCAGAATTCGAGCACGAGCGGCAGGTAGTCCGGCAATTCGTGCCCGGACATGGCGAAGCCGTTCGCGTCGTAGATCGCGGCCAGTTCCACCATGGCGGGGCCGCGGTTCCGCGTGTCCCCGTGCACATGCTCGAAAAGGTGCAGGCTGGTCGAGCGGCCGCGGTCGAACAGCCGCACGAAGTCGTCCTGCCGGTCGAGCGGGTCGCCGGCGCCGAGGCGTCGGACGAGCCGTTCGAGGGCGCGGCGGTCGTGGTCCGCGAAGCCGGCCGTCGCGATCTCCGCCAGGACATCCGGCAGGTCGGCGCGCAGCGTCTCGTCCGGATAGCGCAGCAGGGTCGAGAGGATGGCCAGGCGCGTGTTCACGACTGGCTCTCCTTCTGCGCATCCGCGGCCTCGCGGATGCGGGTCGGCGCCATCCGTCCGGCCGAAGGGCCGGAGGCGCTGAACAGGTTGCCCACCGTGCGGCCGTCGTAGCAGCCCTGCCCGAAGGAGAAGCCGCAGGACGACTTCAGGTCGAAGGCGTTCTCGGCGTATTCGCGGTGGGTGGTGGGAATGACGTAGCGGTCCTCGTAGTTGGCGATCGCCAGCGTCTGGTACATGTCGTCGACCTGTTCCTTCGTCAGGCCCACCTTCTCGAGGATCTCGAGGTCCTCGCGGTCGTCGACGGTGCGCGCGCGCATGTGCATGCGCATCGCCATCAGGCGCTGGAGCGCGAGGACGACCGGCGTCTCGGCCCCCGCGGTCAGCAGGTTGGCGAGGTACTTCACCGGGATGCGCAGCGACGAGATGTCGGGCAGCCCGTCCTTCCAGCCCACATGCCCGGCTTCGACGGCAGACTGCACGGGGGAAAGCGGCGGCACGTACCAGACCATCGGCAGGGTCCGGTATTCGGGGTGCAGCGGGAAGGCGATCTGCCAGTCGATGCACATCTTGTAGGTCGGGCTGTGGCGCGCGGCCTCCAGCCAGGCCTCCGGCACGCCATCGCGGCGCGCCTGCTCGATCACCTTCGGATCGCTCGGGTCGAGGAAGATCTCGAGCTGCTTGCGGTAGAGCTGCTGCTCGTTCTCCGTGGAGGCCGCTTCCTCGATGCGGTCGGCGTCGTAGAGCAGCACCCCGAGATAGCGGATGCGCCCGACGCAGGTCTCCGAGCACACCGTCGGCTCGCCCGCCTCGATGCGCGGGTAGCAGAAGATGCACTTCTCCGCCTTACCCGACTGCCAGTTGTAGTAGATCTTCTTGTAGGGACAGGCGGAGACGCACATGCGCCAGCCGCGGCACTTCTCCTGGTCGATCAGGACGATGCCGTCCTCCTCCCGCTTGTAGATCGAGCCCGAGGGGCAGGAGGCGACGCAGGAGGGATTGAGGCAGTGCTCGCAGAGGCGGGGCAGGTAGAACATGAAGGTGTTCTCGAACTGCCCGTAGATCTGCTTCTGGATGCCCTCGAAGTTGCGGTCCTTGGACCGCTTGCGGAACTCGGTGCCGAGAATCTCCTCCCAGTTCGGGCCCCACTTGATCTCCATCCGTTCGCCGGTGATCAGCGAGACGGGGCGCGCGACCGGCATCGCCTCCTGCTCCGGCGCGGTCTGCAGGTGCGTGTAGTCGAAAGTGAAGGGCTCGTAGTAGTCGTCGATCTCGGGCAGGTTCGGATTGGCGAAGATGTTCGCCAGGATCCGCCACTTGCTGCCGATGCGCGGCTGGATCTTGCCGTTGCGCTTGCGCCGCCAGCCGCCCTTCCACTTGTCCTGGTTCTCCCACTCCTTGGGATAGCCGATGCCGGGCTTGGTCTCGACATTGTTGAACCAGGCATATTCGACGCCTTCGCGGCTGGTCCAGACCTGCTTGCAGGTGACCGAGCAGGTATGGCAGCCGATGCACTTGTCGAGGTTCAGCACCATCGCGATCTGTGCGCGGATCTTCATGGCCGTTACTCCGCTGCCTTGAGGTCTGCCGCCTGGGGTGTCACGCGCGGGCCGTCGAGCCACGCGACATTCGCCATCTTCCGCACGAGGACGAACTCGTCGCGGTTGGTGCCGATCGTCCCGTAGTAGTTGAAGCCGTAGGCGAGCTGCGCGTAGCCGCCGATCATGTGCGTCGGCTTCAGCGTGCAGCGCGTGACGGAGTTGTGGATGCCGCCGCGGGCATGGGTGATCTCGCTGCCCGGGACGTTCACGATCTTCTCCTGCGCATGGTACATCATGATCATCCCCTTCGGGACGCGCTGGGAGACGACCGCGCGGGCGCAGAGCGCGCCGTTGGTGTTGAAGGCCTCCACCCAATCGTTGTCCTCGATGCCGGCCTCCGCCGCGTCGGTCTCGGAGATCCAGACGATCGGCCCGCCGCGCGAAAGGGTGAGCATCAGCAGGTTGTCCGTGTAGACGCTGTGGATGCCCCACTTCTGGTGCGGCGTGATGAAGTTCAGCGGGATCTCCTTGTTCCCGTTCGGCTTCACGCCATGCATCGGGCCGGTGGTGCGCAAGTCGACCGGCGGGCGGTAGAGGCAGAGCGCCTCCCCGAAGGCGAGCATCCAGGGATGATCCTGGTAGAGCTGCTGCCGGCCCGACAGGGTCCGCCACGGGATCAGCTCGTGCACGTTGGTGTAGCCGGCGTTGTAGCAGACCTCCTCGCTCTCCAGGCCCGACCAGATCGGCGAGGAGATGATCTTGCGCGGCTGCGCCTGGATGTCGCGGAAGCGGATCGCCTCGTGCTCCTTCGGGATGGCGAGGTGCGTGTGGTCGCGCCCGGTGAACTTGCCGAGCGCCTCCCACGCCTTCACCGCGACATGGCCGTTGGTCTCGGGGGCGAGGTGCATCAGCGCCTCGCAGGCGTCGATGTCGGACTCCATCCGGGCCAGCGAGCCCTCGACGCCGGGCACCTCGACCGTCCCGTTCAGGTGGCGGAGGAACTCCACCTCCTGCCCGGTCTTCCAGGCCATGCCCTTGCCGTTGTTGCCGAGCCTGTCCATCAGCGGCCCGAGCGAGGTGTAGCGCGCATGGGTGTTCGGGTAGTCGCGCTCGACCACCGCCACCGCCGGCATGGTCTTGCCGGGGATCGGCTCGACCTCGCCCTTCTTCCAGTCGCGGATGTCGTGCGTCTGGCCGAGCTCCGCCGGGCTGTCGTGCATCAGCGGGGCGAGGACGGTGTCCTTCTCCTTGCCGAGATGGCCGTTGCACAGCGCGGAGAAGCGCTTCGCGATGCCGCGGAAGATCGCCCAGTCGGTCCTGCTCTCCCATGCCGGGTCCACCGCCGCGGAGAGCGGATGGATGAAGGGGTGCATGTCCGAGGTGTTGAGATCGTGCTTCTCGTACCAGGTGGCCGTGGGCAGCACGACGTCGGAATACATGCAGGTGGTGCTCATGCGGAAGTCGAGCGTCACCAGCAGGTCGAGCTTGCCCCGCGGCGCCTCGTCATGCCAGGCGACTTCCTCCGGCTTGCTCTCGCCCTGCTCGCCGAGATCCTTGCCCTGCACGCCATGCTGCGTGCCGAGCAGGTGCTTGAGGAAGTATTCGTGCCCCTTGCCCGAGGAGCCGAGGAGGTTCGAGCGCCACACGAACAGGTTGCGCGGCCAGTTCGCCGGATGGTCGGGATCCTGGCAGGACATCTCGAGCGTGCCGGACTTCAGCGACTGCGCCACGTATTGCGGCACGGGCATCCCGGCCTTCTCGGCCTCCGCCGCGATGGTCAGCGGATTGCGCGCGAGCTGCGGCGCGGAGGGCAGCCAGCCCATCCGCTCGGCGCGGATGTTGAAGTCGATCAGCGTGCCCGTCAGCGCCTTCGGCGCGGTGGGCGAGAGCAGGTCCTTCACCTGCACGGTCTCATAGCGCCACTGGTCGGTATGCGCGTACCAGGCGGAGGTGGCGTTCTGCTGCCGCGGCGGCCGGCTCCAGTCGGTTGCGAAGGCGACGGGGATCCAGCCCGATTGCGGGCGCAGCTTCTCCTGGCCGACATAATGCGCCCAGCCGCCGCCCGACTGGCCGATGCAGCCGCACATCACCAGCAGGTTGATGATGCCGCGATAGGCCATGTCCGAATTGTACCAGTGGTTCAGCCCCGCCCCGAGGATGACCATGGACTTGCCCCGGGTCTTCTCGGCGTTGTCGGCGAATTCCCGCGCCACGGCGACGATGTGCTGGCGCGGCACGCCGCAGACGGCCTCGGCCCAGGCGGGGGTGTAGGGCGCCATGGCGTCGTAGTCCGCGGCGCCGCTGCGCGCCACGCCGTAGTTGGCGAGGAAGAGGTCATAGACGGTCGCGACCTTCGCCGTGCTGCCGTCGGCCAGCGTGACGGTCGCCACCGGCACCTCCTGCGTCACGGTGTCGCCGAGCTGCGTCGGGTTGAAGAAGGCCGTCGCGCCGTCCCCGAAATAGGGGAACGTCACGGGCGCCGTCGCGCCGCCGTGCAGCGAGAGGCGTGGCGTCACGGCCTCCAGCGTCCTCGCGTCGCGGCCTTCGAGGTTCCACTTGCCCTGCTCGCCCCAGCGGAAGCCGATCGAGCCGGTCGGGACGTAGGGGTTGCCGGTCGCGTCGTCGATCGCGACCGTCTTCCAGTCGGGGTTGTTGCTCTCCCCCGCATTGCCTGCGAGGTCGCTCGCGCGAAGCTGGCGGCCGGGCACCAGGCGCCCGTCCTTCTCAGCCAGCATGACGAGCATCGGCATGTCGGAGTAGCGGCGGCAGTAGTCGAGGAAGTAGTCCCCGCGCCCCTTCGCGTGCCACTCGCTCAGGATCACGTGCCCCATCGCGAGCGCGAGCGCGGCATCCGTTCCCTGCTTGGGATGCAGCCAGAGATCGGCGAACTTCGACGCCTCGGAATAATCGGGCGTGACGGTCACCACCTTGGTGCCGCGATAGCGGGCCTCGGCCATGAAGTGGGCGTCGGGCGTGCGCGTCTGCGGCACGTTCGAGCCCCACATCATGATGAAGCCGGCATTGTACCAGTCGGCCGATTCCGGCACGTCGGTCTGCTCGCCCCAGGTCTGGGGCGAGGACGGCGGCAGGTCGCAATACCAGTCGTAGAAGGACATGCAGACGCCGCCGATCAGCGAGAGATACCGGCTGCCCGCGGCGTAGGAGACCATCGACATCGCCGGGATCGGCGAGAAGCCGAAGACGCGGTCCGGCCCGTGCTGCTTCACGGTGTGCACATTGGCGGCGGCGACCAGTTCCTCCGCCTCGTCCCAGGTGACGCGCACGAAGCCGCCATGGCCGCGGGCGGACTGGTATTCCGACCGCTTCGCGGGATCGTCCTGGATCGACCTCCACGCCGCGACCGGGTCCCCGTGCAGCGATTTCGCCGCGCGCCACAGCTTCACCAGCCGCTTGCGCATCATCGGGTATTTGATGCGGTTCGCGCTGTAGAGATACCAGGAGTAAGACGCCCCGCGGGAGCATCCGCGCGGCTCATGGTTCGGCAGGCCCGGCCGCGTGCGCGGATAGTCGGTCTGCTGCGTCTCCCACGTCACGATGCCGCCCTTGACGTAGATCTTCCAGGAGCACGAGCCGGTGCAGTTCGCCCCGTGGGTGGAGCGCACGATCTTGTCGTGCGCCCAGCGCGACCGGTAGGCCTCCTCCCACGCGCGGCTCTCGGTCGTCACGTCGCCATGGCCATTCGAGAAGGTGCCGGCATACTTGCGGAAATAGGTCAGTCGATCGAGGAAATGGCTCATCGTGAGAGGTCCTTCCCGGTCAGGCGTTCACGGCGGGGCCGGGGGTCCGGCCGCGCTCGATGTCGTGCAGCAGACCGCCCCGGCGCGTGTAGACGAACCAGGTGACGGCGATGGACACGATGTAGAAGACGAGGAAGCCCCACAGCGCGGCGAGCGGGCTGCCCGTCATCGCGATGGAACTGCCGTAGCTCTTGGGGATGAAGAAGGCGCCATAGGCCGCGATCGCCGAAGTGAAGCCGATGATCGCCGCGCTTTCCTTCTCCGCCTGGGCGCGGCGCTGGATGACGTCGGCCTCCGGCATCAGCCGCCCCATCTCCTTGCCCATGATCGCGGGGATCATCTGGAAGGTGGAGGCATTGCCCACGCCCGTCGCGAAGAAGAGGAGCATGAAGGAACCGAAGAAGCCCCAGAAGGCGCCCGGCTCGCCCTTGACCTCAAGGAAGTGGATGACGCCGTAGACGCCGATCGCCATCACCACGAAGACCCAGAAGGTCACGCGCCCGCCGCCCCACTTGTCCGAGACCCAGCCGGTCAGGGAGCGCGACAACGCACCCACCAGCGGGCCGAGGAAGGCGAACTGCAGCGCATCCACCTCGGGGAACTGGGTGCGGGCCAGCAGCGGGAAGCCCGCGGAATAGCCGATGAAGGAGCCGAAGGTGCCGGTGTAGAGGAAGCACATGATCCAGTTGTGCTTGCGCTGGAAGATCACCGCCTGGTCGGCGAAGGACGCCTTCATCACGGCGAGGTCGTCCATCTTGAACCAGGCGGCGAAGGCCGCGGCGGCGATGAACGGCACCCAGACGAAGCCGGCATTCTGCAGCCACAGGCGGCCGCCGTCGGACAGGCCCTGCGGCTCGCCGCCGAGCCAGCCGAAGACGCCGGCAGTGATCGCCATCGGCACGACGAACTGCACCACGCTGACGCCGAGGTTGCCGAGGCCGGCATTCAGCGCGAGCGCGTTCCCCTTCTCCTGCTTCGGGAAGAAGAAGGAGATGTTGGCCATGGAGGAGGCGAAGTTGCCGCCGCCGAAGCCGCAGAGCAGCGCGAGCAGCAGGAAGATCCAATAGGGCGTATCGGGATGCTGCACCGCGAAGCCGATGCCGAGCGCGGGCAGGATCAGCGACCAGGTGGAAACGGTGGTCCAGAGCCGCCCGCCGAAGATCGGCGGCATGAAGGAATAGAAGATGCGCAGCGTCGCGCCCGACAGGCCGGGCAGCGCGGCGAGCCAGAACAGCTCGTCGGTGGTGAAGCGGAAGCCGACGGCAGGCAGCTTCGCCACCACCACCGACCAGACCATCCACACCGCGAAGGCGAGCAGCAGGCAGGGAATGGAAACCCAGAGGTTCCGCCGGGCGATGGCGCGGCCCTTCTCGTCCCAGAAGGCGGGGTCCTCCGGCCGCCAGTCCTGGATGGCGGAGCCGCGCAGCGCGCCTTCCTGCGCGGGCCCGTGGATCGGCTGCATTTCCGGCAGCGCCGGCAGCTTGCCGAGCGCCGTGCCCGCCGCCTCGCGCTCCATCTGCACGACCGCGAAGTGCATCCAGAGCAGCGACACGGCGCTGATCAGGAACAGCAGCATGAAGCATGACTGCCGGATGCCGGTCAGCTCGTTCAGCAGGCCGAAGGCCATCGGCAGGACGAAGCCGCCCAGGCCGCCGATCAGACCGACGATGCCGCCCACCGCGCCGACGCGGTTCGGGTAGTAGACGGGGATGTGCTTGTAGACCGCCGCCTTGCCCAGGCTCATGAAGAAGCCGAGGATGAAGACCAGCACGATGAAGGGCACGACGCCGAGCGCGAAGTCGAAGGCGATCGGCCCGGAGATGCCCTGCACGACATAATGCGTCGGCGGGTAGGACAGCACGAAGGTGACGAGGGCGGAAACGCCGAAGGTCCAGTACATCACGCGCCGCGCGCCCATCCGGTCGGACAGCATGCCGCCATAGGCACGGAAGATGCTGGCCGGGATGGAATAGGCGGCGCCGATCATGCCCGCGGCCTCGATGCCGAAGCCGTAGGTGTCGATGATGTAGCGCGGCAGCCAGAGCGCCAGCGCGACGAAGCCGCCGAAGACGAAGAAGTAGTAGAGGCTGAAGCGCCAGACCTGGACGTTCTTCAGCGGTTCGATCATCGCGGCGAAGGATTCCGGCTTCGCGCCCGATGCCTTGCGCGCCGCGAGGTCGGGGTCGTCCTTCGTCATCACGAAGAAGGCCACCGCCATGACCAGCAGCGCAGCGGCCCAGATCAGTGCCACCGCCTTCCAGCCCATCGTGATCATCACGAACGGGGCAAGGAACTTGGTCACCGCCGCGCCCACGTTGCCGGCACCGAAGATGCCCAGCGCCAGGCCCTGCTGCCCCTTCGGATACCACTTCGAGACATAGGCGACGCCGACGGCGAAGGACCCGCCGGAGATGCCGACGCCCAGCGCGGCGATCAGGAAGGTCGTATAGTCGTAGGCGAGGCTCAGCAGCGCGGTCGCGACGGCCGAGGTGAGCATCACCAGGGTGAAGACCACGCGCCCGCCGTACTGGTCGGTCCAGACGCCGAGGGCGAGGCGCACCAGGCTTCCGGTGAGGATCGGCGTGCCGACCAGCAGGCCGAACTGGAACTCGGACAGGCCGAGGTCCCGTTTGATCTGCACGCCCAGGATCGAAAAGATCGTCCATGCGGCGAAGCAGACGGTGAACGAGATTGTCGACAGCCAGAGAGCGCGTGATTGGTCACCGGCGTCGGGTGGCGATGCAGTCTGGGACATTCCGTCCTCCGTGCTGATGCGACAGCGCGCGCAGAGGTGCGGTCAAAGCTGCGGCGGAAGCTTGAGCAGGATCAAGTCTTACGCCGCCAGGCCAGGAGAATCCGATATATTGCCAACCACAATAAGGACGGATGTCGTGCATACCGGATTGCAGCTTGATTTATGTCATAATAATTCGTGATATATATCAATTCTACTTCAGGCCGGGGAGACCAGCCCATGCCGCAGCCTTCGCGCACGACATCGCTCGTCGAACGCACGCCTTTCTTCCGCGCCGCCGGGCCCTCGGCGATGGCCGACCTGTTGCGGCCGAGCTTCACCCAGATCCTGCCCCGCGGCGCCGTGCTGTTCGAGGAAGGCGACGAACCGGATTTCCTTCACATCGTCCTCGAAGGCCGTGTGGGTCTTCAGGCCACCGTTCCGGGCGGCGGGCGGACCATGGTCGAGCTGTTCGGCCCGGGTGAGCTCTGCCTGGTCGCGGCGGTCGTGCTGCGGCTGCCCTACCTCGCCACGGCGGTCGCGCTGACCGAGATCCGCGTCCTCATGATCCCGGGCGAGGTGTATCGCGAGACCATGCAGCGTTCGCGCGAGCTCTGCCAGGCGACGACGGAGCTGCTGGCCCGCCACTGGCGCCTGATGGTGGACCAGGTCGTGGACCTGAAACTGCGCAGCGCCGAGGCGCGCCTCGCGCGCTTCATCGGCCGCCGCCTGGGCGACGAGGCCGACAGCGGGCCCGTGGACCTTCGCGAGCCGCGCACCGCCATTGCCGCACGGCTCGGCATGACGCCGGAGACGCTGTCGCGCGCCTTCTCCGAGCTGGAGCGCAAGGGCCTGGTGCGCCGGGAGGCCGATGGCTCGACCCTGGTGGTCGATCGCGGGGGGCTGAGCGACCTCACCGCCGGGACGTGACGGCGGGCGGGTGACGCCATGCCGGGGCGGCTGCAGGCCGGTCGGTCACTCGAGGCTCATCAGGCTCGCGTTCCCGCCGGCCGCGGCGGTGTTGATGCTGACCGAGCGCTCGGCGAGCAGGAACTCCAGGGGCACGGCCGCGGCGCCGGACGTGACGAAGACGGGCCGCACGGGGCCCGGAACGGCGGCGATCGCGGCGCAGGCCCCGATCGGATCCGCGCCTTCGACCAGCGCGACGCTCCATGGGCCGGGCGCGATCTCCCGCACCACCGTCAGCCGCGCCAGCACGGGGGAGGGCAGGCCATCGGCCAGCCCGAGGAGGGCCCCGGATGCGACCAGCCGCACCCGGTTGCCGGCTGCCAGCGCCGCATCGATCTGGGCCGTCATGCCGGCTTCCGTCCGCGGGACGCAGAGCACCTCGTCACGAGGGTCGAGCCAGTATTCGTTCCGCTCGCCCGCCGGCCCCGGCAGGACCGTGCGCAGGCCGGCCGGCGACGGCATCGCCCGTGCGCCCGCGGGCAGGGGCAGCGCAGCCGGCGCCTGCGCCAGCAGCCGCCGCAGATAGAGCGGTCCGCCCGCCTTCGGCCCGGTGCCCGACAGCCCATGCCCGCCGAAGGGCTGCACCCCCACTACCGCACCGATCATGTTGCGGTTGACGTAGACATTCCCCGCCGGCGCGCGCGCGACCAGGTGGTCGATCGTCTCGTCGATGCGCGAATGCACGCCGAAGGTCAGGCCGTAGCCGGTAGCGGCGATCGACGCGAGCAGCGCCTCGGTCTCCTCCCGCCGGTAGCGCAGGAAATGCAGCACGGGGCCGAAGACCTCGCCTTCGAGTTCGGCGACGGAGCCGATCCCGATGAGCGTCGGCGCGACGAAGGTGCCGTGCGCGCAGGCCGTGGGCAGCGGCAGCGCATGGACCGCGCGGCCCTTCGCCCGCATCGCATCGATATGGCGCAGGATGGCATCGCGCGCGCCGGCCGTGATCACGGGCCCCACATCGACCGGCAGCCGGTCCGGCACGCCGATCGCCAGTTCGGCCATGGCGCCCTTCAGCATGGCCAGCACGCGGTCCGCCACCTCCTCCTGCAGGCATAGCACGCGCAGTGCCGAGCAGCGCTGTCCCGCGCTGTCGAAGGCCGACGCGACGACATCGGCCACGACCTGCTCGGGCAGGGCGGAACTGTCCACGACCATGGCGTTCTGGCCGCCGGTCTCCGCGACGAGCGGCACCGGCCGCCCGCCGCGTCCCAGCCGTCGCGCGAGTTCCGCGTTGATCAGCCGCGCCACCTCGGTCGATCCGGTGAACATCACGCCCTGCACGCGCGGATCCGCGACCAGCCGCGCACCCACCGCGCCGTCGCCCGGCAGCAGTTGCACCACGGCGGGCGGCACCCCGGCCTCCCGCAGCAGGCCGATGGCGAGGCTGCCGATGATAGGCACCTCCTCCGCCGGCTTCGCCAGCACCGGATTGCCCGCCGCCAGCGCCGCCGCCACCTGGCCGGTGAAGATCGCGAGCGGGAAGTTCCAGGGCGAGATGCAGGCGACCGGACCGAGCGGCTCCGTGCCGTCCAGGCCGCGCGCGCCGGCGGCGTAGTAGCGCAGGAAATCGACCGCCTCGCGCACCTCGGCCACGGCGTTGGGCAGGGATTTGCCCGCTTCGCGCACGACCGGGCCGATCAGCGCGTCCATGCGCGCTTCCATCAGGCCGGCGGCGCGGTCCAGCAGGGCGGCGCGGACGGCGGGCGGCGTCGCGGCCCAGCCGGGCGCGGCGGCCTCGGCCTGGGCGATGGCATGGTCCACGGTCGCGGCATCGGCCTCCACGACCTGGCCCACCAGGTCGCGATGGTCGGCGGGGTTGCGGACCTCGCGCGCCGCGCCCTCCGCCGCGC
>JAFADX010000164.1 GCA_023424475.1 Pseudomonadota bacterium | reverse complement strand
CCCGAGCGCCGCGTGCAGGCGAGCAGCCGCGCGGAGCCGCCGCCGGCGATCGTCGTGCGGGTCGGCGCCGCGCAGGCGACGCGCTGGTTCAGCCAGGACCGCCACAGGCCGGATGCCGCGATGGCGTCGAGGTCGGCCTCGCTGGCGCTGCCCGAGAGTTCGAGGACGCGCGCGGCAGGCTGGGTCCAGCCGCCGCAGAACACCTCCCGCGCCCGCAGCACCGGCCGGTCGGCGGCGATCACACGGCCGGGCTGGGCCTGGCAGGCCTCGTTGCGGGCATCCGTGCCGACCGGCTCGCCGGCCGTCGCATGCGCTGTGCGCGTCACATAGGCGTCCGGCGGCGGCTCCGTGCAGGCGGCGAGGCCGAGGAGCAGGCAGGCGGCGAAGGCGACGCGCACTGGCTCAGTAGTCCTCTTCTGCGACGTTGGGGATCTGCACGTCCGGATCGGTGATGCGGCTGCCGAAGAGGCGGATGTCCACCTGCTGCGGCGGGGCCTGCGGGATGGTGAGGATCTGCTGCGGGACGAAGCAGTTGATCGAGGAGACGACGCAGTCGTTGAAGGTGAACCGGGTGAGCGCCTCGCCGCCCGCGGGCCGGGCGGAATCGGTCAGCGCCGTCGCGTTGCCGGACGAATACTGGTTGCCCTGGAAGTCGACCAGCGTGCCGGTCAGCGTCACCCGCCCGCCGGTGCCGAAGATGCCCACGCGGCCGGCGGTGTCGATGTCGCCGGTGGCATTGCCGCCGTCGATCAGCAGGAAGATCGCGCTGCGGCCGGCGTCGATCTCGAAGTCGAGCGTGCCGGCGGGGTTGGATGTGGGCGCCCCGAAGTCGCCGGGGCCCTCGGTGTTCTGGGCGCGGACCTGGGTTTCCTGCTGGCTTGCCGGCAGGCCCGGGTCGTCGGGCAGGATGATGTCGAGCGGATCGGGCATCGCGCCGGCGGCGCGCGTGTCGAAGGCTACGCCCGGCAGCATCGTGCCGCGCGGGCGGACCACGACACGGCCGACCGTCTCGATGCTGGTCGGGCTCGCGAAGACCACGACGTCGCCGATGACGTAGAGACCGCGCTCGAGCAGCAGCCCGGCCGAGCCCTCGACCCCAAGCGAGTTCGTCGTGATGGTCGAATCCGTGATGGTCAGCGTTCCGCCGGCGAAGATGCGGATGATGTCGTCGGCGGTCAGCGACGAGTTGGCGATGCCGATGTCGTTCACCGCGGTGATGCGGATGATCAGGGGATCGATGTTCGCCTGGCTCAGCGAGACGGTGCCGGCGGACAGCGCGATCTCGTTCGCCGCGTCGAACTTGCCGCGGGCGATGGTGGCGAGGCCGTCGGCGTTCAGCCGGATGTCCCGCCCGGCGAAGACCGACGCCTCGGCGTAGGTGGCGCCGCCGGCGGTCGTCATCAGGATGTCCTGCCCGGCGGAGAGCAGCGCCGAGGCGACGGAGAGCGCGCCGGCGCCGATCGAGAGGTCGGTGCCCGCCGAGATGCTGGTGCCGGGCCGCACCTCGGCGAGGCCGGCGGCGGTGATGCCGAGCGTGGTTGCCGCCGATAGGGCCGGCGCGGTGAGCGTCACGCTTCCCGCCGTGGCGGTGACCTGGAGGCTGCCGCCGGAGGCGACCCGTCCGCCGTTCACCTCCGCCGCCGCGCCGCTCACCGAGACGGGCGCGCCGGTGCCGGAGGTGATCGTCGTCGCGTTCAGCCGCACGACGCCGGAGGGTGCGGCGACGGAAACCCCGAGCGTGCCGGCGTGCGAACCGCCGTTGAGCGTCGCGCCGGCCTGCCCGGTGATCGAGGTTGCGCCGCCGGCGGAGCTGGTGGTGCCCGAAAGCGTCGCGCCGCCCGCGGCCGCGAGGGCGATATCGCCACCCGCCGTCAGGGAGCCGTTGGTCGTCGTCACCGCCCCGGTCGCGGTCATCGACAGGGTGGTGCCGGCGCGCAGCGTGGCGCCGGCCATGGTCGCGCCGCCGCCGCTCATGGACAGGCTGCCGCCCGTCGCCGTGAGGGTCGTCCCGAGCGCCTCGGCCGCGCCGCCCGCGGCGGCAAGTGAGACATTCCGCGCCGCGGCGTGGGTCCCGCCCGTGACGCGCGCGAGAGTCTGGCCTTGCAGCGTCAGGTCCGTGCCGGCCGTGAGGGCGCCGCCCGAGACCGCCGCCGCGCCGGTCGTGGCCGTGAGGCCGATGGCCCCCGAGGCGCCGACCGTCGAGGCGTCGATGGTCGTGCCGGTGCCCGAGAGGGTGACGTCGCCGCCGTTCGCCGCGACGCGCGTCGAGAGCAGGTTCGCCGCCCCGCCCGAGGCTGCGAGGCGGACCCCGCCGCCCGCACCGTGCGTGCCGCCGCCGATCTGGGCGAGCGTCGTGCCTTGCAGGGCGATGTCGCGGCCGGCGGTGACGCTGCCGCCGCTGACGGTCGCCTGGCCGGCCGTGGCGGTGAGCGTGACGTCGGTGCCGGCGCCGACCGTGCCGGCATCGATCCCGGCCGTCATGCCGGTGAGGGCGACGGTGCCGTTGGTGGCCGAGACGGTGGCGCCGGTCAGGTTCGCGCCGCCGCCGCTCGCGGCGAGGCGGACGTCGCCGGTCGCGGCATGCGTGCCGCCGCCAATCCGGGCAAGCGCCGTGCCCTGGAGCACGATGTCGCCACCCGCCGCCGTGCTGCCGTTGGCGATGGTGGCCGCGCCCGAGGTCCCGGTGAGGGAGACGTTGCCCCCCGCCGTGACCGTGCTGGCCGAGATCGCGGCGCCTGCGCCGGTCAGCGCGACATGCGCGGAGGCGTCGACCGTGGCCTGGTCGATAGTGGCGGAGGTGCCCGACAGGGCGATCGCGCCGCCCTGGGCCGTCACGTCCGCGCCGAGGAGGTTTGCCGCGCCGCCGGACGAGGTGAGGCTCACGCCGCTTCCCGCGGAATGGGTCCCGCCGCTGATCTGCGCGAGCCCCGCGCCTTGCAGGGCGATGCTGTCGCCCGCCGTGACGGCGCCGCCGGTCACGGTCGCCTGGTTGGAGGCGGTGAGGGCGACGCTGCCGCCCGCGCCGACGGTGCTCGAGCCGATGCCGGCATTGACGCCGCTGAGGGCGACCGTGCCGTTCGTGGCCGTGACGCTGGTCGCGTTCAGCGTGGCGTTGCCCGCGCCCGTCGCCGTCAGCCGCAGGTCGCGCTCGGCCGCGTGGGTGCCGCCGGTGATAGAGGCCCCCGTCACGCCCTGCAGCGTGATGTCACGCCCGGCGGTCAGCCCGTTCGCCGCGACCGTCGCCGCTCCGGTGCTCGCGGTCAGCGTGATGTCGGTCCCGGCCCGTGCCTGGTTGCCCGAGATCGCGGCGGTGGTGCCGCTCACGGCGATGGTGCCGCCGGTAGCGGTGACATTGGCGCCGGAGACCACGCCGGCGCCGCCGGCGGCGGCCGTGACGCCGATATCCGTGCCGGCCGTGTGCGTGCCGCCGCTGATCTGCGCGCCGGTCTGGCCCCGCACCGCCAGGCTGCCGCCGGTCACCGCCGTCGTGCCGCCGGAGAGCAGCGTCGTGCCGTCCGAAGCGAGGGTGATGCCGCCGGTGCCGCCGGTCAGGGTGGCGCCGGAAACGGTGAGGCCGGTGGCGCCCGCATCGAGCGAGACGGTGTCGCCGCCGACCGTCCCGCCGGTCACGCCGATCCTGCCGCCGGTCGAGAGCGAGAGCAGGCCGGCGGAGCCCAGCGCCGTGACGGTGCTGCCGCCGAGGGTGATGTCGCCCGAGGCGAGGCTCGCGGCGATGGTCTCGCCGGTCACGGTCGCGCCGCTGCCGATCGTCACCGCGGCGCCTGCGAGGGTGACGGTGCCGCCGCTTCCCGCGCCGCCGCCGGTCACGGTGCCGCCGCTGATCGTCAGCGTCCCGCCGGTCGCGGCGAGGTTCGCCGTCTCGCCCGCCGCGGTGCCGAGGATCGACATGTCGGTGCCCGAGGTGAGCGAGAGCACGCTGCCCGGTCCGGTTGCCTGCGCGGTGCCGGTCGCCGCCACGGTGAGCGTCGTGCCGGCGGCGAGGTCGAGCTGCCCGGCCGCCGAGGCGAGGCCGGTGACGAGGAGGCCGCCCTGGACGCTCAGCGCCGCTGCGCCGCCCGCGGACAGCGAGCGCAGCTCGGTGATCTGGTTGTCGCCCACGCCGAGGTCGATATTGGTGCCCGCCGTTGCCTGCAGGCTGTTGGCGACGACCTGGGTGCCCGCCGCCGCCTGGTCGATCGCGCCGGTCGCGGTGATCGTGACGTTGCCGGCGCCCGCGCCGGTCGCGCGGATCTCCGTGACCGCCGGATCGGAGCCCAGGTTCGGCCCGGCCGGGGAGGGAGCGGCGATGACGAGGTTGGCCGCCGGCTGCGTGCCCGGCGCCACCGTGGCGAGGGTGATGTTGCCGCCGCTCGAGACGATGTCCTGCGCGACGGTGAGCGTGCCGGTCGCTGTCGCCGCGATGTCGCCCGCGGCCGAGACGGTGCCGTCGATGCGCAGCGTGCCGACGCCGTCGCCCGAGGCGGGCCCGGCCGTCAGCGTGACGCCGCCGGCCGAGGCGATCGCGGTGGTGGCGGCGATCGAAAGGCCGGTGCGGCCGGTGAGCGCCACGTCGCCCGCCGCACCCGTGGTCTGCGCGTCGCCCGCGACCGTGAGGGTCCCGTCCGAGGTGATCGAGAGCGTCCCGCCCGTCGCGCTGGCGGTGATGCCGTCCTGGAGCGACAGGTCCCGGCTGCTGCGCAGCGCGGCGCCGCCGCCGGCGCCGGCAAGGGCGCCGATGATGTCGATGGCATTGCCCGCCGAGGCCAGCGAGACCTGGCGCGCGGCCGCGCTGACGGCGGCGATGTTGATGCCGCCGGCGCCGGTCTGGATGATGTCCCCGGATGCCGCGTTGGTCTGCAGGCTGAGCGCGAGCGCGCGCACCCCGCCGATGGCGGAGGAGGCATCGACCGGCGCATCGCGGAACGAGACGTCGCCCTGGATGGCGATGGTGCCGGACGTGGCGTCGCCGATGCGCAGCAGCGCGAGCGGGTTCGCGGTCTGGCCGATGAGTTCCAGCTCGGCGGCGGAGAGGCCGAGCGTGCCTGCGACCTCGGTGCCGAGGCTGATGCCCCGCCCGGCGGTCAGGCCGGAGATGGCGACGGTGCCGCTGGGCACATGGATGCCGCCGCCGGCGCCGATCGCGATGTCGTCGGCGCGGATGGTGACTGTCGTGCCGGAGAGGGTGGAGGCGATCGGGCCACTCAGCGTCAGCATGGGGCTCGCCGAAGCGAGGCTGATGATGCCGCCGGCGGAGATGCCCGTCACCTCGCCGATCAGGTTCGCGGTGCTCGGAAGGTTCACGTAGCTTCCGGCCACGATGTTCAGGCGCTCGACCGCGAGTTGCGTGGTCCCGGTCGAGAACGGCAGCTGGTCGATGAAGCCGTTGGCGGCCGAGAGGTTGAGGGTCGTGCCGGCCGACATCTGCCCGGCCAGCGAGGCGGTATCGACGATGTAGATGCCGGCGCCGGTGCCCGTCGTGATGTTCACGGTGCCGGCGCGGAGATTCGCGAGCTCGCTCGCCTGGAGCGTGAGGAAGGTGCCGCCGATCTCGGTGATGCCGCCGAGCACGACGGCGTTCGAGGCGGTCAGGGGGGCGATGTCGATGGCGCCCGCCTGCCGGTTCGCCGCGCCCGGCCCGCGCGTATCGATCAGGGCGTTGAGCGCCATCTGGTTGGCCCGCAGCGTGACCGTCACGCCGGACCGCGCGGGATCCCATCCTGCCAGCAGGGGCGCGGCGAGGCTCAGCGTCCCGTCGGTCGTCAGCGTGACCGTGCCGCCGGCGACGATGCCGGCCGAAGCCGCCGCGCCGTTGGAATCCGCCCCGGCGACGATGGTGCCGAAGGTGTTGCCGGCCGTGCCGAGGGTGACGTTGCCGCCCGGGGCGGAGGCGGAGAACTGCGTCGTCTCGATCGTGCCGGCGGCCTGGGTGATGTCCGGCCCGGCAGCGCTGCCGGAGGCGGGGTCGAAATCGGCGCCGGTGCGCAGCAGCACGCGGCCTGCCGTCAGCGTCCCGCCGGCGCCGCCGGCGCCGAGCGTGATGCCTGGGCCTTCCAGCTCGATCGTGCCGCTGCCGGCGAGGTTGCCGGCGACCGTCAGCGCCCGGGCGGTGCGCAGGCGCAGGTCGCCCGACGCGCTGGAGGCCAGCAGGGTGGAAACCGCGTTCGCGGTGGTGCCGTTGAGCAGGATCGACCCGACGGGCGCGAAGGCCTGGAGCGCATCGGCCGTCAGGGCGCCGGCGCCGCCCTGGCTGATGGTCCCGCCGGTCGAGACGAGCGTCGCGGTCCCCGGGAGCGTGCCGCCGGCGGCGGTGCCGAGCCGGACCTGCCCGTTCACCGACAGGTTGCCCTGGGTGCGCAGTGCCAGGTTGCCGGCGATGGCGCTCGTGCCGATCGCGCTGATCGCATTGGCCGCGGCCGCGGTGTCCGTCGCGGCCGCGCCGCGGGTCAGCGTGACGTTGCCGCCGACACCCGGCGCGGATTCCGTCGCCGTGACGCGCAGCTCGCCTGCCGTCACCGCGCTCGCGTTCTGCGTCAGGTTGCCGCCCTCGACCTGCAGCGTCAGGACGCCGGGCGCCGTCACGCCGCTCAGCACCAGGGAGCCATCGGTGCGCAGCGTGAGGTTGTTGCCGACCGTAGCGGCGAGGGTATCGACGTTGTTGAGCGTCGCGCCGCCGCCGTCGAGGATCAGCGATCCGTTCGCGACGTTCGCCGACAGGACCGGTGCCGCGATCGGCGCGCCGGCGGCCTGGGTGACGTTGCCCGTGTCGGCGGTCAGCGAGACGGTGGAGCCGGCGGAGATGCCGGTGCCGCCCACCGTGAAGCCGTTGGAATCGCGGAAGGCGAAGCTGCCGCCGGCCGATCCGGAAAGGACGCCGGCGTCGTGCCCGGCGGTGCCGAGCAGGACGCTGCCGTTCGGGGCGCTGAGGCTGAGCGTGCCGGCGGTGATGACGCCGTTGCTCGCGATGACGGGCTGGCTGAACTGGGCGAAGAGCCCGCCATAGGGGCCGATGTCGGCGCCCGGGAAGGCGCTGCTCGGGTAGATGAGCCCGATCGGGTCGTAGACGTACTGCGTGACGATCTGCGTGTAGGTGCCGGAGGAGAGGATGTTGCCGGTCCCGGCCACTACCTCGACCGTGCGGCCCGGTGCCGCGATGTCCGCGCCGATGATCACGTCCCCGCCCAGCAGCCGGAAGGTGCCGAAGGTGGCCGAGGGCGAGAGGTCGCCGATGACGAAGGTGCGCGCGGTCTGGTCGGCGCGGCCGACCTGCAGCGTGGCGTTCGTCGTGCCGCCCGCGATGATGCTGTCGAGGTAGGCGCCGCTGATCCAGAGCGTGTTTCCCGAGGTGTCGGGCACGATCGAGTAGGTGTAGGGCAGGGAGAGCGGAACCGCCGCGGGTGGGCTGTCGAACACGTCTCCGACCAGGATCTCGGTCGTCGGGTCGTTCGCCGCGAGGCCGATCAGCCCCCCGTCGCCGACCGCGATGGCCTGCCCGTTGGTGGTCAGTGCGTTGGCGATCAGCACGACGCTGCCGGGCGCATTGGTGTCGTAGCGCTGCAGCGGGGCGCCCACCCCGAAGGTGATGCCCGGCGCCCAGAGCGTGATCTCGTTGCTCGTGATTCCGCTCGGCGTCGCGGCATAGGTGTTGTTGGCGAGCAGCATGGTGTCGCTGGTCGCGATGGTGGAGAGCGGAACGCCGCTGCGGATGCTGATCCCGACATCGGGCATGTAGCCCGCTGCCGCGACGCCCTGGATGGCATTGAGGGCGGAGGCGAGCGACACGTCGCCGCCGGCCGAGACGCGGAGCTGCTGCGTCGTGATGCTGCCGCCGGCGCCCTCGGTGATCGTCGTGCCGCCGCCCGAGCGCAGGTTGACGATGGTCGTGCCGGCCCCGCCCACCGCCCCGAGGAGGTCGAGCCCGTCGCTTCCGGCGAGCGAGATCAGGTTGGCCCGCACCGCGCTGCCGCTGCCGAGGACGAGCCGGCCGTTGACGATCAGCGCCGCCGTGCCGCCGTTGGCGACGGACCCCTGGAAGGTGAGGTCGCCCGCGTTCAGCAGCGAGAAGTTCCCCGTGACGCCCGCGGTCAGGCGCGCGATGGCGTTCCAGCCGGAGGAGGCGCCGCCGGCCCCGAGCGCGATGCCCGCCTGGAGGTTCACGTTCCCTGATGCCAGCACGAAGAGGTCGTCGGTGACGATGCGGCCGTTGGCGCCCTGCGTGATGCCGCCCGCGGTCGCCTCGAGGTTCACCGTGCCGCCGGTGGTCGCCGCCGCGTCGCGCGGGCGGATCAGCGCGGTTTGCGCGATGCTGCTGCCGCTGAGCGAGATCGTGCCCGTGCCGGTCGTCGTCAGCGGGCTGCCGACCGTCATCGCCCCGGCCGAGACCAGCGTGAGGCCGCCGGCGGCCGAAGTGGCGCCCGCGACCGTCAGCGCACCGCTGGTGGCCAGGCGGAAGCTGCCTGCCGCCGAGGAGGCGAGCAGCCTCGGGATGCTGTTGTCGTTGCGCGACAGGTCGACGTTGCCGGTCGCCGTCACGTCCAGGGCGCCGGCCGCCGTGGTCAGCACCCGCGCCGTCTGGCCGATGGCGCCGGAGGCTCCGCCCGAGCCGTTGGCGGTCAGGGCCAGCGTCGGTGCGGCCCCGCCCGAGACCGCGATCGGCGCGCCGATCGCGATGCTGCCTGCGGTGATGTCCACAAGGCCGCCGCGCGATTCCACCGCCCCCGTGATGGAGAGCGCGCCCGAGGTCGCGAGGCTGAAGGTGCCGCCGGCGTAGATGCCGCGATCGGCGTCGGGCAGCAGCGGGCCGTTGCCGCCGGACGCGGCGATGCCGCCGATGATGGCGCCGATGGCATTGCCGGAGCCGGTCAGGCTGATGTTGCCGTCGCTGCGGGCCCGCAGGCTTCCCGCCGTCAGGGTGCCGGCCGCGCCCTGCGTGATGCCGCCGGTCCCGGCCATGAGCTGGGCGGTCGTCGCTGCGGAAACCGTCGCGGCACCGAGGTCGATCTGGCCGTTCGCCGCGGTGGCGGACAGCGTGAGCGCACCGGCGCTGGACGCCTGGAGGATGGTGAAGACCGGCGCGGCGGAGGCCACCGACATGGCGCCGGCCGAACGCGCATCGAGGGCGTCGATGACGTTGAGGAGGGACGAGCCCAGGCTGACGGCGCCTGCGCCGCCGTCGTCCGTTGCGCCGCGGATGACGAGGGCCGGGACGTCGAGGACGGTGGTGCCGCCCTCGCTGATCACCCCCGTCCCGTTCAGCGCCAGCGTGCCGCCGAAGGTCAGGTCGCTGCCGAAGGTGATGTCCCCCGCCGTGACCATGGCCGCATTCACCGTGGTCCGGCCGAGCCGCAGCATCGCGGCATCCGCGCCCACGATCGCGGCCCGGCTCCCGGCGTCGAGGAACAGGCTGGTCCCGTCCGTGCCGCCCCAGGCCACGGCACGCCCGGCCGTCTGCGGCCCGATCTCGAGCAGGGCGAGGGAGGTGCCGCTGCCCGTCCCGTCGAAGGAGGCGCCGGTCAGGTCCATCCGGTCGGCGCGCAGGCGCACCGTCTGGCCGTCGCCGGCGGTGATCGCGCCACCGATGGTCAGTGTCGCCGCCGAGCCCGCCCCGCCGCCGGCTTCCGTCGCGACCAGCACCATGTCGCCGGAGGTCGCCACGGCGCCGCTGGCGAGGTTCAGGCGCGGGCCGGTGAGCGAGACCGACGCGCCCCGGGCCAGCGTCACGTCCATGGCCGGGTTGGCGGCGAGGCCGTTCGGGACGTCCTCGGCGAAGCCGGCCGAGGAGACGGCGAGCGCGCCCGCCGTCCGGGCATCGAGCACCGCGATGCGGTTCGCCGCCAGGTCGAGCGCCGCGCTGCCCGCCGCCGTCGCGCTGCCGTCGGTCCGGTCCCGGATGCGCAGCACGCCCGTCGCGTCGCGCGCGGTGACGATGGCGCCGGCGGCATCCTGCGTGATCGCGCCATCCGCGTTCAGCGTGATGCCCGCAGCGGAGGTGAGGCCGGCATGGATCGCGATGGTTCCGGTGCCCGCGCTCGCGGCGCCGGAGTTCCGGCGCTCGGCCACCAGCGTGATGTCGCCGCCCGAGGAATCGCCCGCGATCTCGATCGCGCCGGCGACGCCGCCGTTCGGGTTGCTGGTGAAGTCGCCGGACCGGATCGAGACCGTGCCCGGCGCGGAGAAGGTGAGGGCCAGGCTGCCGTTGCCTGCCTCGGAGAGCGAGATGCCGCCGGCCGCCGTCGTCGCGCTCAGCGGCAGCGCGGTGCCGGCGCCGGAGATCGAGGCGATGGTGCCGCCGGTCTGGTTGATGCCGGTGCCGGCCGACATCGTCATGCTCAGCGCGCGCAGGTCGGCATCGATGGTGAGGGCCCCGGCGGTCGCGGCGAGGTTCAGCGCGCCGCCCACGCTGACATTCGCGCCGATCGTGATGCTGTTCCCGGCGGTCATGCCGAGGCCGCCATTCGACTTGTCGATGGCGGAGGCGACGACGATGTCGTTGCCGGCATCCAGCGTGACGGTGCCGTTGAAGCCGGTGATGGCGCCGGGATCGACGCGCAGCCACTGGTCGTTGTCGCCGGTCGTGGCGGTGAAGCCCGCGCCCGGCGTCGTCGCATTGTCCGTGACCGTGCCGGCCGGCGGCGTCACGTCGGCATCGCTGCTGACGATGATGTTCTGCGGGTCGAGCAGCAGCTCGCCAGGCGTGCCCGACGGTGCCGAAAGGTCGATGAAGCCCGAGATCAGCAGCGCCTGCTGGCCGGAGACCTCGACGAAGCCGCCATTGCCGCCGGAGGCGCCGCCATGCGCGGAGAGCGTGCCGCGCATCTCCGTGCCCGTGGTGCTGTTGACGAGGATCTCGCCGCCATTGCCGTTCCGCGTCGCGTCGGCGCGGACCACCGCCCCGCTTTCGACGGTGGTGCGCGCGGCCATGGCCTGGTTGCGCCCGCGGCCCGTCGTGCCGAGGAGGACGCGCCCGCCGCCGGCGCCGCCCGAGGCATCGATGCGCGCGCTGCCCGCGACGGTGAC
>JAFADX010000127.1 GCA_023424475.1 Pseudomonadota bacterium | reverse complement strand
GGGTTGGGCGGCTCGCCCGGCGCGGGCGGCGTGACGCCGCGCAGGCCGAGCCTCGGCACGGAATCGAGCAGCGCCTGCGTATAGGGATGCCGCGGCGCGCCGAGCACCTCGGCCGCGGTGCCTTCCTCCACGATGCGGCCGAGATACATCACCGCGACGCGCTCGCAGACCTGGCGCACCACCGCGAGGTTGTGGCTGATGAAGAGGTAGGCGAGGCCGTGCCGCGCACGCAGCCGGTCGAGCACGTCGAGGATCTGCGCCTGCACCGAGACGTCGAGCGCCGAGGTCGGCTCGTCCAGCACCAGCAATTCCGGTTCCAGCGCCAGCGCGCGGGCGATGCAGACGCGCTGCTTCTGGCCGCCGGAGAGCTCATGCGGATAGCGGTGCAGGAAGGCGGGCGGCAGGCCGACTTCCGAGAGCAGCGCGGCGACGCGGTCCCGCAGCGCACGGCCGGCGGCCAGGTGCTGCACGCGCAGCGGCTCGGCCACCGCGGCCTCGGCCGTCAGCCGCGGGTCGAGCGCGGCGGAGGGATTCTGGTGGATCAGCTGCATCCGCCGCCGCAGCGGCCGCATCGCCCGCTCGTCGAGCGCCGTGATGTCCTGCCCGTCGAAGGCGATGCGCCCGGCGCTCGTCGGAATCAGCCGCAGCAGCAGCCGCGCGAGGGTGGACTTGCCGCAGCCGCTCTCCCCCACGATGCCGAGCGCGGCGCCACGGTCGAGCGAGAGGTCGAGTCCCGTCACCGCATGCACCTGCCGCGGGGCACGGAACATGCCGCCCTTCGCCTCGAAGGTCTTGCCGAGGCCCTCGGCCCGGATCAGCGGCGCGGTCATGGCGTGGCGTGGTGGCAGGCCACCGCGCGATCCGGCAGGATCTCGCGCCGCGGCGGCTTCTCGGCGCGGCAGCGTTCCGTGGCGATCGGGCAGCGGGGGTGGAAGCGGCAGCCGGCGGGCGGCGCGACAAGGCTCGGGATGCTGCCGGCGATGCCCTCGGGCCGGCGTTCGGGGCGGTCGAGATCCGGCACCGCGGCGATCAGGCCGCGCGCATAGGGATGCAACGGCCGGGCGAGCAGTTCGCCGGTCGGCGCCTCCTCGACCACCGTGCCGGCGTACATCACGGCGACGCGCGCGCAGGACGCCGCGACCACGCCGAGGTCGTGGGTGATCAGCATCAGCGCCAGCCCGCGTTCCGCGACCAGGCGGGCGATCAGCGCCAGCACCTGCGCCTGCACCGTGACGTCGAGCGCGGTGGTCGGCTCGTCCGCCACCAGCAGCGCGGGATCGCCGGCCAGCGCCATGGCGATCAGCACGCGCTGGCGCATCCCGCCCGACAACTGGTGGGGATGGCTGTCGAGCAGCCGTCCGGGTTCGGGCAGGCCGACCGCGGCGAGCAGTTCGGCCGCGCGCGACCGTGCCGCGGAGCGCGGCCGTTGGCGATCGCCCGCGGCGGCATCCTGGCCGCGGATCGCGTCTTCCATCTGCGTGCCGACCGCGAGCAGAGGGTTGAGGTAGGAGGCCGGGTCCTGGAACACCATCGAGATGGCGCGCCCGCGCAGCCGGCGCATCTCGCGCTTGGACATGCCGAGGATGTCGCGCCCCTCGAAGCGGATATGCCCGGAGACGACCCTTGCCGGCGGCATGGGGTTGAGGCCGAGCAGGCTGCGCGCCAGCACCGACTTGCCGCAGCCCGTCTCCCCCACGATACCGAGGGTGCCGCCCGTCTCCAGCGTCAGGTCGATGCCGTCCAGCACCTGCGCCGTGCCGTCGAAGGTGTCGAAGGCGAGGCGATAGTCCGCGATTTCCAGCAACGCGCTCATCCGCGGTTGCTCCGCGGGTCGAGGATGTCCCGCAGCCCGTCGCCGAGCAGGTTGAAGCCGAGCACGGCAAGGTAGATGAAGACCCCCGGGGCCATCGCGTACCACCACCATTCCGGCAGGTACCCGCGCGCGATCGAGATCATCGCGCCCCATTCCGGCGTCGGCGGCTTGGCGCCGAGGCCGATGAAGCCGAGCGAGGCCACGGCGAGGATCGCCTGGCCGACATCCATGCTCATCTTCACGATCAGCGGCGAGAGGCTGTTCGGCAGCACATGCCGCCAGAGGATGCGTGGGCGCGCGGCGCCGGCAACGCGGGCGGCCTCGATGAAGGGTTCCTCCCGGATCGACAGCGCCTTGGATTCCGAGAGCCGCACATAGCCCGGCCACCAGACCAGGGTCAGCGCGATCATCGCATTGCCGATGCCCGGGCCGAGGGCGGCGACCAGCGCGATGGCAAGCACCAGCCCCGGCACCGACAGGAAGAGGTCGGTGAAGCGCATGATCGCTTCGCGCAGGCGGCCGCCGGCGAGCCCGGCGAGGATGCCGAGCGGCACGCCGATCGCGGCCGCGGCGAGGGTGATGCCGATGCCCACCAGCAGCGACAGCCGCGCGCCGATGATCACCCGCGTCAGGATGTCGTTGCCGACCTCGTCGGTGCCGAGCCAGTGCGCGGCCGAGGGCGGCTGCAGCTTGTTCGCGAGGTTCACTGCCCCTTCCACGTCGTCCGGATAGGGCACGATCCAGGGCCCGATCAGCGCCAGCACGACGATACCCGCCACCAGGAAGAGGCCGAGCATGGAGGAGAAGGAACGGCTCAGCAGCCAGAGCGCGAGGCGCAGGCGGCGGCGGGGCGGGGCGGCGACGGCTTCCTCGGCGGCGGCGGACACGGCTCAGGCCTTCCGCAGCCGCGGGTCGAGGACACCGTAGAGCAGGTCCACCACCAGGTTCGCGATCATGAAGTTGAGTCCGACGATCAGCGTCACGCCCATCACCGGCTTGAAGTCGCCCGAGATGGCCGAGGAGACGGCGTAGAGGCCGATGCCCGGCCAGTCGAAGACCGTCTCGACCAGCACGGTGCTGCTCATCATCCAGCCCCAGCGCAGGCCGATAATGGCGAGGGTCGGCAGCATCGCGTTCTTCAGCGCATGGACCATGACGATGCGCCATGGCGTCACGCCGTGCGCGCGCGCCGCTGTCACGTAGTCCATGCGCAGCGCCTCGACCATCTCGGAGCGGTTCACCCGCAGGATGGAGGCAAGGCAGGGCAGGGAGAGCACGACCGCGGGCAGGATGATGTGGGACAGCGCCTCCCGGAACAGGGCGAAGTTGCCGACCAGCAGGCTGTCGGCCAGCAGCAGGCCGGTGATCGGCTCCGGCGGCTCGGTGAAGACCGAGATCCGTCCGCTGGTCGGCAGCAGGCCGAACCAGGTGGCGAAGGCGAGCTGCAGCAGCAGCCCGAACCAGAAGGGCGGCAGCGCGATGCCGGAGACGGCGAAGATGCGCGTCGCGTGGTCCACCGGCCCGTCCTTGCGCAGCGCCGAGAGCACGCCGAGCGGCACGCCGAGCAGCACGCCGATGGCCATGGCGAGGATCACGAGCTCGAGCGTCGCCGGGAAATAGGTGGCGAGGTCGCGCCCGACCTCGCGCCCCGTCGCGACGGAACGCCCGAAATTCCCGTGCGCGAGGTCGGTGACGTAGCGCAGGAACTGCTCGGGCAGCGGCTTGTCGAGGCCGTAGTCCCGCCGCGCCTGCTCGATCTGCGACTGCCCGGCATCCGGCCCCGCCGCCAGCGCCGCCGGGTCCGACGGCGCGACGTTGGAGATGACGAAGGTCAGGCAGACCAGCCCGAACAGCATCAGCCCCGCGAGGCCGATGCGGCGGAGGACGTAGCCTGCCACCTATCCGCGGATCCAGAGCGGCTGGAGGTCGATCTCCCCGGTGAAGCGCACGGGGCTGAAGCTGAAGCCCTGCACGTAGTCGCGCCGCGCCCAGATGCGGTTCGCCACCATGCCGAAGATCTCCGGCTGGTCGGCGACGATGCGCCGCTGGATATCGGCGTACATCGCCATGCGCCTGGCGTTGTCGGTCTCGCCCCGCGCCTGGTCGATCAGGCGCCAGACCTCGGGGTTCTCGTAGTGGGACATGCCGTAGTAGAGGCCCCAGGAGGCCCGGTGATACTGGTAGGCCACGGTGTCCGGGTCGGTCCCGACCGGGGTGACGTAGACCGAGATCATGTTCGGGCAGGTTTCGGCCTTCGAGCCGCGGCTGACCATGGTGGTCCAGGGCTGGCCCACGATGTTCACCTTGATGTCGAGCGGCCGCAGGCTGTCGAGCAGCGCGAGGCCGATGCGCCGCGGGTCCTCGAGCCCCTGGACATGGACGTATTCCAGCTCGATCCCGCCGTTCGGCGTGCCGGACCGCCTGAGGAAGTCGCGCGCCTTGTCGAGGTCCTGGCGCGGGATGCCGGGGACGTCGATATGCCCGGCCATGGAGGCGGGGAAGGGGCTCGTCATCAGCGTCGCCGCGCCGTTGTGGATGGTCAGCAGCGCGTTGTAGTCGAAGGCGTAGGCGATCGCCTTGCGCAGGTTGACGTCCGCCGTCGGGCCCTGCTGGCAGTTGAACTTGATGCCGAAGGTGGTCGAGCCCTCGTGGTTCTCCACCGCCACGCCGGGCACGCGGGAGAGCTGCTCGATGTCGTCGGGCGTGAGGTTGGTGATGATGTCCACCTCGCGCCGCTGCAGCGCCGCCTTGCGCGGCGCGGCCTCGCGGATGATGCGGTAGATGATGCCCGAGAGGCGCTCGCCCTCGGCCATCGGCCAGCCCTTCCAGTGGTCGGGCACGGTGTCGAGGTGGATCAGCGTCGTCGCGTTGAAGCGCCGCAGCCTGAACGGGCCCGATCCGGCGGCGTTCTCGGTCATCCACTTGCGGCCGAGGTCGTTGCCGTCCTGGTTCGCCAGGACCTGCTTCGGGTTCACGACGTACCACCAGGGCACGTAGGAGATGAACGGCGCGAAGGGGCGTTCCAGCGTGAAGCGCACGGTGCGCGCATCGACCGCCGCGATCTTCTCGGGCTTCAGGAAATCCTTCAACATCCAGGCGATGCCGGCATTGAGCTTCAGCCCGCGCTCGAAGGAGAAGCGGACCGCCTCGGCATCCACCGGGTCGCCGTTGTGGAATTTCGCATTGGCGACGAGGTGGAAGGTGTAGGTCAGCCCGTCCGGCGAGATCTCGTGCCGCTCGGCGAGCCAGGGCACGATGCGCGGCGGATCGCCCTCGTACTTCAGCAGCGCGTCGTAGACGCCCTGCTGGATCATGCGCGTGGACCAGTCGTAGCGCACATGCGGGTCGAGGTTCGGCACCGCCTGGTTGCCGGAGAAGACCAGCACCTTGCGGTTGCCGTCGCGCTCGAAGGCCCGGGATATGCCGGGCGCGGCGGCCCCGAGCGCCGTCGCGCCGATCAGGATCGCGCGGCGGGAAGGATGGTTCGTCATGTCTGACCCCCGGTCGTTGTCGCCATGTCCCTGTCCGCGCCTGTCCTTGTTTCCGCCCGCCGCCGCGCGGTGGCGACGGGATCGATGCGTCCGTCCGGGCCGAGCGCGACGCCGTAGTCGCGCACGGCGCCCTCGGCCGTGATGTAGTCGTCGTCGAGGTCGGCCTGCACTGCCTCGACCGGCCGCTCCCAGGGGTCGCCGAAGCCGGAGCCGCCGGCGATCCGGCCTTCGATCTCGGTCCGCGCGTCGAGCAGCGCGACCATTTCGCCGGTGCCGACATCGCGCGCCGTCGCGTCGTCGGGGCCCTTCACCGTGCCGCGGCCGGGGCTGCCCGGGCGGCCGCCGAACAGGCCTTCCGGCTTCAGGCCCCAGCCTTCGGGATAGAGGCCGACCATGATCGGCTCGGTGCCGCCCAGGAGCCGCCGCGCGCGCATCTGTTGGCCCAGCCCGCCGCGCTGCCGCCCCGGCCCGCCGGTATCGGCCACCAGGCCCTTTTCCAGCACCAGCACGGGCATGCGGCTTTCGAGGAGCTCGACCGGCGTATTCGCCGCCGAGGTCGGGAACAGCAGCCCCGACTTGCCGTCCGCCTTCGAGGACGCGCCCTGCCCGCCGCCCATGAAGAAATGGTCGGAGGCGACGCGCCCGAGGTTGTTGCGGCCGTAGAAGCCGTAGGATTTCGGCAGCCCGGTGAAGGCCTGCACCCGGTCCGGGATGGCCGGCGCCATGGCCCGGTAGAGATTCGGCCCGAGGAACCAGGACAGCCGCGTGCGATAGGCGACGGCCGCCGGCGGCTCGCAGTTCAGGGCCGAGCCTTCCGGCGCCACCACGCTGATCGGCGCGTAGCAGCCGGCATTGCCGCGCACGTTCGGCGTCAGCATGCATTTCAGCGGATAGGAGGAATGCGCCGCCGTCACGTTCATCGTGCAGTTGAGCCCGCCGCGCGGCAGCGTCGGCGGCGCCTCGACATGCTCGACATGGATGGCGTCGCCCTTCTTGTGGACGCGCACCCGGTAACGGAGGACGTCGCCGAGCGGGCGGTTCTCGATCTCGCTCTCGTAGATGCCGTCGGGCACGGCGCGGATGGCGGCACGCGTCGCCGCCTCGCTGCGGCCCTGCACCACGGCGGCCAGCGCGGCGAGGTCCTCGAGCCCGTATTCCTCCATGAAGGCGACCAGCCGCTGCGCGCCAAGCGCATTGGCCGTGACCATGGACTCGACGTCGCCCAGCACCTGGTCGCTGTTGCGGATGTTCTGCGCCATCAGGCGCAGCAGCGAGCGATCCGGTGCGCCCGCCGCGTAGAGCTTCATCGGCGGGATCTGGAAGCCCTCGTCGTAGATCTCCCGCGCCGCGAGCGGATCTTTCACGCCGCCAATGTCGCTGACATGGCCGACCGTGCCCATCAGCGCCACCACGCGCCCCTTGTGGAAGACCGGCGTGACGAGGGCGATGTCGAAGAGATGCCCGGCGCAGAGCCAGGGGTCGTTGGTGACGAGCACGTCGCCGGGCTTCAGCGTCTCGGCGGGAAAGTGCTCGAGCAGCGCCTTCACGCAGCGGGTCAGCGTCAGGTTGAACAGCGGCATGGCGCGCGGCGAATGCGCCAGCGGATTGCCCTCGGGGTCGAGGATCTCGTTCGCGAAGTCCTGCGCCTCGGCAATGATGAGGGAGTAGGCGGTGCGGCAGACGGTCTGCCACATCTCCTCGACGATCGAGATCAGGCGCGACCACATGATCTCGAGGCCGATCGGGTCGGCCTCGATGCGCGCCTTCGCCTCCGCCAGCGCCATGCCGGGCGTGACCAGCGCCTCGGCCTTCGCCGCGGCGCCGACGGCGATGCGCAGGTTCAGCACCGCATCCACCTCGAGGCTGTCGCCCTGGGCGATGACGGTCGTCGCCTCCCGCTCCTCGATGATGGCGGGGCCCTGCACGCGGTCGCCGGGCTTGAGGCGGTAGCGGTCATAGACAGGCGTGTCGCGGAAGGCGCCGTCGAACCAGGCGGCCCGGCGGCCCTTCAGCGCCTCGCCATCCGCCGCGCTGCCGGCGACCGCGCCGGAGACGGCGATCTGCGGCTCCGGCCCCAGCACGCGCACGCGCAGCGACAGCAGCTCGATCTCCGCGCCCTCGACCACGCGGGTATAGAGGCGCTGGTAGGTCTCGATGAAGGCGGCGCGGATGTCGGCCAGCCGGTCCGGCCCGAGAGCGCCGTCCGGCAGCGCCACGGCAATCTGGTGCAGCTGGCCGACCAGGCGCATCTCCGCCGAGCGTTCGACGCGCATGGCATCGTCGGCCACGCCGGCGGTGCGCAGGCGTTCGCGCGCCTGGCGCTCCAGCGTCTCCAGCGTGCCGTTCACCACCGACCACTCGGCCTCGGCGCCCAGCGGTGCGATCAGGCTGCGCGACTGCTCGAAGGCCAGCGGCGCGGCGAGGAAGCCGAGCGCCGAGGCGGCCCCCGAGGCCGGCGGCACCAGCACCTGCGCGATGCCGAGGATGCGTGCCACGTCCGCCGCATGGGCCGGCCCGGCGCCGCCGAAGGCGACCATGGCATAGCGGCGGGGGTCGCGGCCCTTTTCGACCAGGTGGACGCGGGCCGCGCCGGCCATGGCCTCGCAGACCACGGCATGCACGCCCCGGGCCGCGTCGATGCCGGGCAGGCTAAGCCTTTCGCCCAGGCGCGCCAGCGCCGCCTCCGCCGCCGGGCGGTCGAGCGCCATGGTGCCGCCCAGGAAGAAGCCCGGGTCGTAGTAGCCGAGCAGCAGGTTGGCATCGGTGACGGTCGCCTCCGCGCCGCCGCGCCCGTAGCAGGCCGGGCCGGGGTCGGCCCCGGCCGAATGCGGGCCGACCTTGATCAGCCCGGTTTCGTCCACGCCGGCGATGGACCCGCCGCCGGCGCCGATCTCGATCATGTCCACGACGGGGGAACGGATCGGCAGGCCGGAGCCGCGCTTGAAGCGGTGGACGCGCGCCGCCTCCATCATCGGCGCGACCTCGGCGCGGCCGTTCTCGATCAGGCAGGCCTTGGCGGTGGTGCCGCCCATGTCGAAGGCGAGGGCATCCGGCAGCCCCGCGGCGCGGGCGAAGAGCACGGTGGCGAGCGCCCCGCCCGCGGGGCCGGATTCCAGCAGCCGGATCGGGAAGGCGCGCGCCACTTCGGGCGCGCAGAGCCCGCCATCGGATTGCATCAGCCGCAGCGTGCCGGCGAAGCCCAGCGCCGCCAGTTCCCGCAGCAGCCGCCCGAGATAGCGGTCCATCAGCGGCTGCACGAACGCATTGGCGCAGGTGGTCACGCTGCGCTCGTATTCCCGGATCTCGGGCGCGACCTCGCTCGACAGGCTGACCGAGACACCGGGGAAGGCGGCTTGAAGCACCGCCGCCGCGGCCTTCTCATGCGCCGGGTTGGCATAGGCGTGCAGGAAGCAGACGGCGATGGCGGTGCAGCCTTCCGCCACCAGCCGCGCACCGGCGGCCCGCACCGCCTCCCGGTCCAGGGGCACGACGATGCCGCCGTCATAGGCGATGCGCTCCGCGATCTCGATCCGCCGCCGCCGCGGCACGATCGGCTCGGGGAACTTCAGGAAGAGGTCGTAGATGTCGTAGCGCTGCTCGATGCCGAGCTCGAGCACGTCGCGGAAGCCCCGGGTGGTCAGCAGGCCGGTGGTGGCGCCGCGGCGCTCGATCAGCGCATTGGTGACCAGGGTCGTGCCGTGCACGACCTCGGAAAGGTCGGCCGCCGCGATGCCCGCCTGCGCGGTGATGGCGCGGATGCCGGCAAGGGCGCCCTCGGCCGGGTCATCCGGCGTGGTCAGGCACTTATGGAGGGTGATGCCGCCGGTCGCGGCATCGAGCAGGACGAAATCGGTGAAGGTTCCACCGATGTCGAAGCCGAGGCGATATCGGGAGGAGGTCTTCGCCACTGCCGCGCCGCTCCATGAAGGCATGTGCCGGAACGCTATCGCCGCCCCCGGCGCGTCGCAACACCCGGCTGGCGGCGGCGCCAGAGCGCCTTTCGATCAGACCGCGCCGGCCCGTCCCCCCCGCCTGACCACTCAACGACAGTATCCTGGATAGATGGCCGGGTGGGGTGCGGGCCGGTCCCGACAGATCGGAACATGCCCTAGATGTTTAGTCCCGGCATTTGGTGGTGCGGGTTTGTGATGAAGCGACCAGGTTGATCCGCCCATTGCCTTGCAGATGAACTCGTCGGGAGTGAGGCCGCGCAGGCGCTTCAGGTGGCGGGCGAAATTGCAGGCGGCGACGAAGTCGTCGAGGTGTCGCCGGAGCTGATCGTGGCTGTCGCCTGATCGTGGCTGTCGCAGTGAAAGCGCTTGACAGTGGTATCCTTGATGGTGCGGTCCGTCCGTTCGACCTGGCCATTGGTCCAGGGGTGATTGATGCGGGTAAAGCGGAGCTCGATGCCATGCTCCTGACATCGCATGCCGAACATGTGGGCCACGAAGCGCGCTGTTGGCCCGCGGGCGTGGCAAGGCGGGAAGCGGAACTGAATGCCGTTGTCGGTGAGCACGGTGTGGATGCGATAGGGCACGGCGGCGACAAGGGCCTCGAGGACGGCGGATGCTGTGACGCGTGTTGCGCCCTCGACCAGTTGGGCGAAGGCGAACTTTGAAGTGCGGTCGATGGCCACAAACAGGTGGAGCTTGCCTTCGGCGGTCCGCACCTCGGCGATGTCGATGTGGAAGAAGCCGATGGAACATGGCTTGAACACCTTCTTGGGGGCTTTGTTGCCCTCGACCTCCGGCAGGCGGGAGATCCCATGACGCCGCAGGCAGCGGTGCAGCGAGGATCGGGTCAACTGCGGGATGGTGGCTTGCAGGGCATAGAGGCAGTCATCGAGCGGTAGCAGCGTGTGACGGCGGAAGGCCACGACGATGGCTCCCTGCTCCGCGGACGGGGCAGTCACGTGCGGCGCCTTCGGGCTGGCGGGCCACGGAGGATCGCTTACGCCACCTGGTGATGGCCTTGGCGTTCACCCTATGGCGTCGCGCCAGATCCCTCAGGCTCGCTTGACGATGCTGGATCGCGCGACGGACCGCCTCTGTCGTGCGGGCGCTCCCGTGAAGAACCTGGCCCATTGCGGGTCCTTCCATGGCTGGGAAAAGACTGCACCGTCAAACCCGATCAAACACCGGGGGGGGTCCCGTTCGCATGGCTCACGGCACCCTCTCCAGCCATGCTGGTTTGGCGAGCATCTTCGCCCGGTCAGGCGATCCCGGCCGGCATCGGCTCCGCCCCGAGTTCGCGCCGCAGCCAGGCGGCGAAGGTGCGGTCCTCGGCCTGGCGCAGCCCGCCCGGCCGCGCCACCAGCCAATAGGACATGCCGGCCTCCACCGGCGCATCGAGCGCGGTGACGCGGCCGCTCGCCAGGTCCTCCGCGCAGACCGGCAGGCGTGCGAGTGCGACGCCCACCTCCTGCATCGCCGCATCCATCGCCATGTGCACCGTGTCGAAGCGCAGCCCGTTCGCGCGTTCGGGCGGCGGGACCCCGCGCGCGGCGGCCCAGGCCTCCCAGTCCTCCTGCGTCGAGGTGACGTGCAGCGCGGGCAGCCTGGCCAGCGCCTCTGCCACCGACAGGCCGGCGAAGCGCGGCGCGGCGACGGGAACGAGGCGTATGCCGGACAGGTGCTGCCATTCGCCGGTCCCGCACGGCCCGCGCGCCATGCGCACGGCGAGGTCGTAGCGCCCGTCGCCGAGTTCGACCCAGCCCTGCTCGCTGCTGATCGCGACCGCCAGGCCGGGATGGTCGCGGCGCAGGCGCGGCAGCCGCGGCACCAGCCAGCGGGAGGCGAAGGTCGGTGCCGCGCTCACGCGCAGCCCGGCCTGCAGCCGCGCGCCGCCGAGCCGGTCCATGGCGCGGGTCAGGCCCTCGAAGGCACGGGTCGCCTCGGCCAGCAGGTCCTCGCCGGCTGGCGTCAGGGCGAGCATCCGCGCGTCGCGGCGGAACAGCGGCAGGCCGAGCCGGTCCTCGAGGGTGCGGACGGCATGGCTGACGGCGCTCGGCGTCACGCCCAGCTCGGCCGCGGCGCCGGCGAAGCTCGCATGGCGGCCGGCGGCCTCGAAGAGCCGAAGCGCGGCCAGCGGCGGCAGCCTGTGCGGGGTCCGATCCATGCCGGCAACGATAGCACCGGCATGCCCGCCCGCATCCGGCGCGCGGCGCGGGTCCGGCCTGCGTGGCTACCAGGGGCCGTCACGCAGCCAAGCCTCGACCATCGGCAGGCGGTCCTGGCCCCAGAAGGGCTCGCCATCGACGACGATGAAGGGGGCGCCGAAGACGCCCTGGGCCAGGGCGGCCTGGGTCGCGG
>JAFADX010000126.1 GCA_023424475.1 Pseudomonadota bacterium | reverse complement strand
GAGCTCGCCATAGGGGATGGCGCGTCCGGAGGCGGTGTGGACGACCTTTCCCGGTTCGGTGGCGAGCTCCGCCGCCGGCACGGCGAGGCGCGCCGCGGCGGCCTCGATCAGCATCGCCCGCGCCGTGGCGCCGAGGATGCGGAAGTGCCGGTAGGAGGACCGCACGGAGGAGGAGCCGCCGGTGAAGCGGGTGACGCCGCCGCGCTGCAGGCGGAACTCCACGCCCGGCGGGGCGCAGGTCACGGCGAAGCGGGCGGGATCGGCATCGAGTTCCTCGGCGACGATCTGCGCCACCGCCGAATCGATGCCCTGGCCGCCTTCGACGAAGGGGTTCTGCAGCCGGACCGCGCCGTCGGGCGCGATCCGGAGATAGGCGTTGACCTTTGTGGCATGCCGCGGCGCCGGCTCCCCGCCCCGCGGGCGCCGCGCCGGGACGGCGAGGCCGAGCACCAGCCCGGCGCCGAGCACCCCCCGGCGCGAGAGGTTCAGCGGCCGGCCGGATGTCGCGGCGCCTCGCTTCACGCCGCCTCCGATGCCGCCGCGATCGCGCGGCCGATGGCGTTGTAGGTGCCGCAGCGGCAGATGTTGGTCATCGCGGCCTCGATATCCGCGGGCGTCGGCTTCGGCGTGCCCGCGAGCAGCGCGGTCGCGGCCATGACCTGGCCCGACTGGCAGTAGCCGCATTGCGGCGCCTGCTCGGCCACCCAGGCGGCGACCACGCGGCGGCCGACGGGGTGATCCTCGATCGCCTCGATGGTGGTGATCCGGCGCCCGGCGGCGGCATCCAGGGTCACCGAGCAGGACCGCACCGCCTCGTCGTCCAGCAGCACGGTGCAGGCGCCGCACTGGGCGATGCCGCAGCCGTACTTGGTGCCGGTCAGGCCGAGCTGCTCCCGCAGCACCCAGAGCAGGGGCGTATCGCCCTCGGCCTCGACCTTCCGCGCGGTCCCGTTGACGTTGAGTTCGACCATCAGGGAATCGCGGCCCCCTTTTCCCACGCGCAACATGGGACCATGGGGGCGGCCGGGAAAGACCGGCCAGGCTTCACGGCCAGGCGACCGCCGGGGGCAGGGACATCAGGATCGCCTCGACATTGCCGCCGGTGCGCAGGCCGAACAGGGTGCCCCGGTCATGGAGCAGGTTGAACTCCACGTAGCGCCCGCGGCGGACGAGCTGGTGCTGCCGGTCGGCCTCGGTCCAGGGGGCGTGCATCCTGCGCCGGACGATGGCGGGGTAGGCCTCGAGGAAGGCGAGGCCCACATCCTTCGTGAAGGCGAAGTCGGCGTCGATGCCCCTGCCGGGCGTCCTGTCTCCCAGCCAGTCGTAGAAGATGCCGCCGAGGCCGCGCGGCTCCTGGCGGTGCGGCAGGTAGAAATACTCGTCGCACCACGCCTTGAAGCGGGGGTACCAGTCCGGATCGACCTTGTCGCAGGCCGCCTTGCAGGCGGCGTGGAAGCCGCGGGCATCCTCCTGCGACTCGGGGCTGTCGGGGAACATGGGGGTGAGGTCGCCGCCGCCGCCGAACCAGGCGCGGGTGGTGGCGATGAAGCGCGTGTTCATGTGCGCGGCCGGGACGAGCGGGCTGCGCATGTGGGCCACCAGCGAGATCCCGGTGGCGAGGAAGCGCGGATCGGCCTCGGCCCCCGGGATCTGGGCGCGGAAGGCGGGGGAGAACTCCCCATGCACGGTCGAGACGTTGACGCCCACCTTCTCGAACACCCGGCCGCGCATCACCGACATCACGCCGCCGCCGCCGCCCTCCCGCTGCCAGGCGGTGCGCTCGAAGCGGCCGGGCGGCAGGTCGCGGTGCGGGCCGGCGCTGAGCTCGTCCTCGATCCTTTCGAATTCGGCGCAGATCAGATCGCGCAGCCGCTCGAACCAGTCGCGGGCCGGCCTGGCCAGGGGATGGTCCGCCGGGGCCGGGCTGGCGGTCGCTTCGGTCATGAAATGCTCCTTGGCATGAGGCCGGGTGGCATGGACACCCTGCGTGACGCCCCCTTATAAGGTCGGCCGCTCAGGGAATGCTGCGTGCGGGCGTCTGCGCGTGCCGTTTCCTGTCCGACCTTGGGGGGCCGGCGGGGCCCGTGAACTGCGATGCGGCCGGTGCCGCCCCTATCATCCCGGGGGCGTGCCGGCGGAAGGGGATGGTAAGGAATGGCGGCAAGTGGTGACGCCTCCGCGTCCGATGGGACGCCGCGGCGGGACTTCCTGAACCTGGTGACGGCATCGTTTGCCGCGGTCGGGGTGGGCGCTGTCGCCTGGCCCTTCATCGCCGCCATGCAGCCGGCGCGCGACGTGCTCGCCATGTCGAGCACGGATGTCGAGCTGGCGCCGGTCGCCGCCGGCCAGGCGATCACCGTGATGTGGCGCGGCAAGCCGATCTTCGTGCGCAACCGCACGCCTCAGGAGATCGAGGCCGCCCGCGCCGTCCCGCTGTCCGACCTCAAGGACCCCGCCACCGACCAGTCCCGCATCCAGCGCGACCCCTGGCTGGTGGTGATCGGCATCTGCACCCACCTCGGCTGCGTGCCGCTGGGCCAGAAGCCGACCGATCCGCGCGGCCCCTACGGCGGCTGGTTCTGCCCCTGCCACGGCAGCGCATACGACACCTCCGGTCGCATCCGGCAGGGACCGGCGCCGGCGAACCTCGTGGTTCCGCCCTACGCCTTCACCTCCGACACCAAGATCCGGATCGGCTGAGGACCCCGCAGATGGCAAGCGGCCTGCACAACAGCGATATCCCGAACCCCGTGCTGCGCTGGATCGACCAGCGCATGCCGATCTTCACCATGATGCAGAAGGAGTACGGCTCCTTCCCGACGCCCCGGAACTTCAACTACTTCTGGAACTTCGGCGCGCTCGCCATGGTCAACCTGGTGATCATGATCGCGACCGGCGTGTTCCTCGCGATGCACTACACGCCGCACACCAGCATGGCCTTCGACAGCGTCGAGCGCATCATGCGCGACGTGAACTTCGGCTGGCTGCTGCGCTACGTGCACGCCAACGGCGCCTCGATGTTCTTCATCGTGGTCTACGTGCACATCTGGCGCGGCCTCTACTACGGGTCCTACAAGGCGCCGCGCGAGCTGCTCTGGATCCTCGGCGTCGTCATCTTCCTGCTGATGATGGCGACCGCCTTCATGGGCTACGTGCTGCCCTGGGGCCAGATGTCCTTCTGGGGCGCCACCGTCATCACCAACCTCTTCAGCGCCTTCCCCGTCGTGGGCGAGTGGATCGTGCAGCTGCTCTGGGGCGGCTTCTCGGTCGACAACCCGACGCTGAACCGCTTCTTCAGCCTGCACTACCTGCTGCCGTTCGTCATCGTCGGCGTGGTGTTCCTCCATGTCGTCGCGCTGCACATCACGGGGTCGAACAACCCGCTCGGCATCGAGCCGAAGGGCCCGCAGGACACGCTGCCCTTCCACCCGTACTACACGGCGAAGGACAGCTTCGGCCTGGTGATCTACTTCATCGTCTTCGCCGCGATCGTGTTCTTCGCGCCGAACTACCTCGGCCACCCGGACAACTACATCCCGGCCAACCCGCTGGTGACGCCCGCGCACATCGTGCCGGAATGGTACTTCCTGCCGTTCTACGCGATCCTGCGCGCGGTGCCGGACAAGCTCGGCGGCGTGCTGCTGATGTTCGGCTCGATCCTGGTGCTCTTCGTGCTGCCCTGGCTGGATTCGAGCCCGGTCCGCTCGATGCGGTTCCGCCCGATCGCGCGCATCGCCTTCCTGCTCTGGACGGTCGCCTTCGCGGTGCTCCTCTACTGCGGCGGCAAGCCGCCCGAGGGCGGCTACGTGGTCGCGGCGCGGCTCGCGACCGCCTACTACTTCGCGTATTTCCTGGTGATCCTGCCGCTGCTCGCGCGGCTGGAGAAGCCGCTGCCGCTGCCTGAGAGCATCGCCCGCGCCGTGCTCGGCGGCGGCCCGCTGCCCGGCGGCGCCGCGGCGAAGCCGATGGAGAAGGCCTGACCATGTTCCGCACCACGATCAAGGCCCTTGCCCTCGTCGGCAGCCTCGCCGCCCTCGCGCCGGCGCCGGCGCAGGCGGCCGAGGGGGGCGGCGAGGCCCTCCCGGCCACCCGCTTCTCCTTCGACGGGATCTTCGGCACCTACGACCGGGCGGCGGCGCAGCGCGGCTTCCAGGTCTACAAGGAAGTCTGCTCGAACTGCCACAGCATGCACCTGCTGTCCTACCGCAACCTGCGCGAGCTCGGCCTGACCGAGCAGCAGGTCGCGGCGATCGCCTCCACGGTGCAGGTGCAGGACGGGCCGAACGACGAAGGCCAGATGTTCGAGCGGCCGGGCCGACCGACCGACCGCTTCCACAGCCCCTTCCCGAACCCGCAGGCGGCGCGCGCGGCCAACAACGGCGCCCTGCCGCCCGACCTCTCGGTCATCACCAAGGCCCGCGAGGGCGGTGCGCGCTACATCTACGCGCTGCTGACCGGCTACGGCGACCCGCCCGCCGGCGTCACGCTGATGGAGGGGATGAACTACAACCGCTTCTTCCCCGGCCACCAGATCGCCATGGCGCGGCCGCTCAGCGAAGGGCAGGTCGAATTCTCCGACGGCACCCAGGCCACGCTCGAGAACATGGCCCATGACGTCGCCACCTTCCTGAACTGGGCCGCCGAGCCGGAGCTTGAGCAGCGCCACGCGATGGGCATCAAGATCATCCTGTTCCTGACCATCCTCGCGGGCCTCGCCTATGCGGTGAAGCGGAAGATCTGGGCCAACGCGCACTGAGCGCCGGCCCCGAAAGGGCCTGCCGAAGGGCCGTCCCCTCCCTGGGGGCGGCCTTTTCGTTTGCGCGGCAATGCTGGCCCGCGGCCGCGTTTCCTGCGATTCTCCCGCCCGAGCGCCCCCGGCAGCCCGAAGGACCGGGGGATCGACAGGGAGAGCGACATGAAGGTGAACCCGGGCGGGAAGACCCCCCGACACATCCCGGCGGCCGAGGCGGCGGCCCTCGTGAAGTCCGGCGACTGGCTCGACTACGGCGTCATCACCGGCCAGCCCGACGTCTTCGATGCCGCGCTCGCCCTCCGCCGGGACGAACTGCACGGCGTCCGGATCAGGAGCTGCCTGTCCCTCAGGCCCCGGGCGGTGCTCGAAGCCGATCCCGAAGGCAGGCACTTCCTATGGTTCTCCTGGCACTTCTCCGGCTACGACCGGCGCAAGCACGATGCCGGGATCTGCCACTACATCCCCGTCAACATCGGCGAGATCCCGGACTACTACGAACGCTTCAACCCGCCGGTGGACGTGGCCATCATCAAGGCGCGGCCGATGGATGCGGATGGCCGGTTCAACTTCGGCGGCGCCAACATGTGGCACCGTGCGGTCATCGACTGCGCCCGCACCGTGATCATCGAGACCAATCCGACGATCCCGCACTGCGAGGGCGAGATGAACGGCGTCCACGCGAGCGAGGTGGACTACGTCATCGAGGGTGACGGCGAGCCGCCGACGGAACTCCCGAACAGCCCGGTCGGCGATATTGATCGCGCCGTCGCCCGGCTGATCGCCGACGAGATCGAGGACGGCGCCTGCCTGCAGATCGGCATCGGCGGCATGCCCAACGCGGTCTGCAGCCTGCTGCTCGACAGCGGCCAGAAGGACCTCGGCATCCATACCGAAATGCTGACCGACGGGCTGGCGGCGCTCTACCGGGCGGGGCGCGTGACGAATGCGCGCAAGCGCCTGCACCCCGGCAAGAGCGTCTATTCCTTCGCGCTCGGCACCGCGGAGCTCTACCGCACCCTCGACCGGAACCCGGATTTTGAATCCCTGACGGTCGAGAACACCAATTCGCCGCATGTCATCATGCAGAACGACAGGGTGGTGGCGATCAACAACACGACGCAGATCGACCTGCAGGGCCAGGCAGCGTCCGAATCCGACGGCCATCGCCACATCAGCGGCACCGGCGGGCAGTTGCAGTTCGTCCGCGGCGCCTATGCCTCCAGGGGCGGCAAGTCCTTCATGTGCCTCGCCTCGACCTACGAGCGGAAGGGCCAGCGACGGAGCCGCATCGTGCTGAACCTGACGCCGGGCAACGTGGTGACGACGCCGCGCTCGGACATGATGTACGTCGTGACCGAATACGGCATCGCGAACCTGAAGGGAAAATCGGTCGCCGACCGCGCCAAGGCGCTGATCGGCCTCGCGCACCCCGATTTCCGCGAGGACCTCGAGCGTCAGGCGCGGGAGCACGGGCTGCTGCCGAGGCACTACTATTGATCCGGCCCCCGGTCCCGGGAGCCGTGGATCGGTGCTGGGCGTCGCGCGCCTACGGGCGGCGCGCGATCGCCTCGATCTCGATCAGCGCGCCGCGCACCAGCGCCGTGACGCCGATGCAGGTGCGCACCGGCCGCCCGCCCGGCGGCAGCGCGGCGGCGTAGGCGGCGTTCATTGCCGCATAGTCGCGCGCGAAGGCGCTGAGATAGACGCGCACCGAGACCAGATGCTCGAGGCCCAGCCCGAGCGCGCCGAGCGCCCGGGCCAGGTTGCCCATGGTCCGCGTCGTCTGGGCCGCGATCCCTTCGGGCAGCGGCGCCTCCGGATCCTCGAGGTCGCGCGGGAACTGCCCGGTCAGGAAGACGAAGCCATCCGCCTCCACGGCATGGGACGAAGGCGAGACCGAGGGCGGGAAGCCCGCCAGCATGTGGTGGCGCACGCCCTACTCCTCCCGCTTCGCGCCGTCGAGCAGCGCCTGGCGCCGCTCCTCGGCCCGGCGGTCGTTGTCCTTCTCGGCCTTGGTGCGGCCGTGCCGGGCGCGGTTGGCGGCGGCCTCGGCCTCCGCCTGCTCCTTCGTCCGCGCCCTGCGCGCCTTGTTCAGGTTGACGATCTCGGCCATGGGCGGAGGATACCCGCCCCAACCGCCCGAGGGAAACGCCGATGCCCACCATCTCCCTGACCGCCGCCGACGGCCACCGCCTGAGCGCCTATCGCGCGGGGCCGCAGATCGCCTCCCGCGCGCTCGTCGTCGTGCAGGAGATCTTCGGCGTGAACCGCCACATCAGGAATGTCTGCGACCGCTTCGCGGCCGAGGGCTACGCCGTCATCGCCCCGGCGCTGTTCGACCGCGTCGGGCCGGGCATCGAGCTCGGCTACGAGGCGGCGGACGTTGCCCAGGGGCGGGAACTCCGCGGCAAGATCGCCGACGGCCTGACGCTGCTCGATATCCTCGCCGCCGCGGCCGCCCTGCCGCGCGGGGCGAAGCGCGGCATCGTCGGCTATTGCTGGGGTGGCACCGTCACCTGGCACGGCGCGACGCGCAGCAGTGCCTTCTCGGCCGCGTCCGGCTGGTATGGCGGCGGCATCGCGGCGGCAAAGGACGAGACGCCGCGCTGCCCGGTCCAGCTCCATTTCGGGGAGACCGACGCCTCCATCCCGATGGCCGATGTGGAGGCCGTCAAGGCCGCGCAGCCGGGCGTCGAGGTGCACGTCTACGGCGGCGGGCACGGCTTCGGCTGCGACGAGCGCGGGTCCTATGTCGAGGCCGACTACAGGCTCGCGCAAAAGCGGACGCTCGAGTTCTTCGCCCAGCATCTCTGAGGGGAAGGCGGGGGGAGAAGGGAACTTCTCCCCCCGAGCCCCCCTCAACCTATCTTTGGTCCTTGGGGCCGGCCGCGGCGGGCGGTGCCAGGGAACCAAAGAAGGGAGGGGGATCGGGGGAGGTTCTCCTCCCCCGCCCCTCACATCAGTTCATCGACCATCCGCCGCGTCGGCGTCGCCCCGTCCCGCGCCCGCAGCGCGCCGGCCGCCGAGGCGAAGCGCATCGCCCGCTCCACCGGCATCCCCTCCGCGATGGCGAGCGCATAGGCGCCGTGGAACACGTCGCCCGCGCCGGTCGTGTTGGTCGCCTCGACCGGGAAGGCCGGGGTGCGTGCCGGCTTCTCGTCACCGGGGACCATCCACAGCACGCCCTTTTCCCCCTGCGTCACCGCGGCAACCTTCACGGGCCCGGAGGCGAGCGCCTGGCGCAGCCCTTCCTCGGGCGCACGGCCGGGCGCGAAATTCGCGAGGCCCGGCACCGAGAAGATCGCGTGATCCACCCGGGGCACCAGGTCCACCAGGATGCGGGTCTCGCTGCGCTCGCCATCCAGCACGACGGGCACGCCGGCGTCCCGGGCCGCGGCGGCCGCGGCGGCCACGCCCTCGGGCCAGCGCGGGTCGCAGCACAGCGCCCCGGCGCCCGCGATGAGGTCGATCGGCAGCCAGGCCGGGTCGGTGCCGAGCCCGCTGCCGCGGAAGGACACGATCGTCCGCTCCCCGTACGGATCCACCAGCACGGCGCCGACCGGCGTGCGGCCCCCCGCCACCCGCCGCAGGCCCGCGACATCGACGCCCTCCTGGTCCAGCGCCTGGGCCAGGGGTTCGCCGTTCAGGTCATCCCCCACCCGGCCCCAGAAGGCGGCGCGGCCGCCCAGGCGCACCACTGCGATCGCCGCATTGGCGGCCATGCCGCCGGCGCCGATGCTGTAGGACCTGGCCGCGATCTTCGCCGGCGGCTGGGGTATGTCCTCGACCTTGAAGGTGTGGTCCGCGACGACGTTGCCGAGGCAGATGACGAGAGGAGGTATCGACATGATGCGCCGCAGCGTCCCACGTGCGGCCCCCCCGCGCCAAGTCTTGCCGGCCGCGATCGCGTCGCGCGTGATCCTGGTGCGCGACGACGCGATGGTCATCGACAAGCCCGCCGGCCTTGCCGTGCATCGCGGCCCGCGCGGCGGCGCCTCGCTCGAGGACTGGCTCGAACCCCTGCGCATGGGCAAGCGGCATCTGCCGCAGCCGGCCCACCGGCTGGACGCGGACACCGCCGGCTGCCTGGTGCTCGGCCGGACCAAGCCCGCCCTCGGGGCGCTCGGGCGGGCCTTCGCCGAAGGACGGGTGCGCAAGACCTACTGGGCCGTGGTCCGGGGCGCGCCGGCGGCGGAGGCGGGACGGATCGAGGCGCCGCTGCGCAAGGTCTCGACCCGGATCGGGGGCTGGCGGATGGAGGTCCACCCCGCGGGCCAGCCGGCCGCGACGGCGTGGCGCATCCTTGGCCGCACGCCGAAGCTGGCCTGGGTGGAGTTCCGCCCGGAAACCGGGCGCACCCACCAGTTGAGGGTGCACGCCGCTTCGTCCGGCTGGCCGATCCTCGGCGATGCCGTCTATGGCGAGGGTGAGGGCGGCGGCCTCCATCTGCTTGCCCGCGCCATCGGGATACCGCTCGATCCGCCGCTCGCAGCGCAGGCGCCGCCGGCGGAGCACATGCGCGCGGCGCTTGCGGCCTGCGGGTGGGTGGAATGACGGGGCGGGCGCTTTTCCTTCACCTCCCCGCGGTGTTCCCGGTGCCGGCGCCGGGCGCAGCGGTTGCTTCCATTCGGGGGCGGGGCGGGCAATGCTCGGCGGGTGCCGTATCTTCTCGAACTGCTCCTCTTTCTCGCACCCTTCGCGGCCTATGGGCTGTGGCGGCGCATGAACCCCGACACCGAGCCGAGCCTCATCCTGCTCATCCTCGCCGGCATCGGCGTGGCGCTGATGGTCGCGGGCGGCGTCTGGTACGCGGGCACGCGCAGCATGGCGCCCGGCGAGGCCTATGTGCCCGCCCACCTCGAGGGCGACCGCATCGAGCCCGGGCACGCGGAGCCGCGCCGGTGAACGAGGCGCCGGCCGGACGCATCGCCCGGCCCTCTTTCCTCGATCGACCGGCGGTCGGGGCGGTGCTCGATGCCCTGCCGGGGGCGCGCGCCGTCGGGGGGTGTGTCCGCGATGCGCTGGCGGGCGTCGCATCCGCGGATGTGGACGTCGCCGCGCCGCTCCCGCCGGAGGAGATCGCGACCCGGCTGCGCGACGCCGGCCTGAAGGTCTTCGAGACGGGGCTCGCGCACGGCACGGTCACGGCGGTGAAGGACCACGAACCCGTGGAGGTGACCGCCCTGCGCCGCGACCTGGTCACCGACGGCCGCCACGCCCTGGTGGAATGGACGACCGACTGGCGCGAGGATGCCGCCAGGCGGGACTTCACCATCAACGCGATGTCGCTCGCGCCCGACGGGTCGCTCTACGACTACTTCGCCGGGCGGGCCGACCTCGCGGCCGGCAAGGTGCGTTTCGTGGGCGACCCTGACACGCGTCTGGCCGAGGACTACCTGCGCGCGCTCCGCTTCTTCCGCTTCCAGGCCCGCTACGGCGCGGGGGAGCCGGATGCGCTCGCGGTCGCGGCGATCCGCCGCGCGGTGCCGGGTCTGGCGCGGCTCTCGGCCGAGCGGGTCTGGATGGAGCTGAAGCGGATCCTCGGCGTGGCCGATCCGGTCGCGACGCTGGCGCTGATGCGCGAGACCGGCGTGCTGGCGGCCGTGCTGCCCGAGGC
>JAFADX010000229.1 GCA_023424475.1 Pseudomonadota bacterium | reverse complement strand
CCCCACCAAAGGCCAAAGGGCCTTTGGAAACCATCATCCGGTGCCGGCGCCAGAAGTCTGTTCCCAAAGGCCTTTCGGCCTTTGGCGGGGAGGCTTGGAGGGGCAGCGCCCCTCCAATCAGCCCGTCACTTCACTGGCGGCGCCAGCACCTTGTCCCTGTAGTTGCAGAAGGCCCGCGCGACGCAGCGCCAGCACTCCGGCGCCCGCGCCTTGCACACGTAACGCCCGTGCAGGATCAGCCAGTGATGCGCGTCCCGCAGCAGGTCGGGCGGGCAGCGTTTCACCAGCATCTCCTCGACCTCCCGCGGCGTCCTGCCCGGCGCGAGGCCGCAGCGGTTGCCCAGCCGGAAGATGTGCGTATCGACCGCCATGGTCGCCTGGCCGAAGGCGACGTTCAGCACCACGTTCGCGGTCTTGCGCCCGACGCCCGGCAGCGCCTCCAGCGCCTCGCGGTCGGGCGGCACCTGGCCGCCATGCTTCCCGACCAGGTCGCGCGCCAGCGCGGCGACGTTCTTCGCCTTGGCCTGCCACAATCCGATCGAGCGGATGTACGGCCCGATCCCTTCGGCCCCAAGGGCGGCCATCTTCACCGGCGTCGGCGCCGCTTCGAAGAGCGCCGGCGTGCACTTGTTCACCGCCGCATCCGTGGCCTGGGCGGACAGCACCACCGCGACCAGAAGGGTGAAGGGATCGCGGTAGACCAGCTCGGTTTCCGGTGCCGGGTTGGCGGTCGCCAGGGCGCGGATGAACGCCTCCGCCTGGGCCCGGGGCATCAGTCGGGCGCGGCGCGGCGCCTCGGCGCTGCCGTGGTCTGTCTTCCCGGAACGGGGGGGCTTGGGGGGCATGTCTGGCGTCGCGGCGATGATGGCTTATCTTGGCAGGCATGGCAGCCCCGGCCGACCCCGTCCTGTTCCAGGCCGTTTGCACCCCCCCGCAGTCGCTGACGCAGCGGGGCCTGCGTGCCTTCGTGCTCGTCCTCGGCGCCTTCGCCGTGCTGACCGGGCTGCTCTTCACGGTCATCGGCGCCTGGCCGATCCTGCCCTTCCTGGGCGGGGAGGTGCTCTTCGCCCTCGCCCTCCTCGCCTTCCACGTCCGCACGGCCGCCCGGTGCTCCGAAGTGCTGCTGCTGACCCCCGGCCGTTTCGCCGTCACGCGCACCGACCGGCGCGGGCGCCGGCACGAACTGACGCTCGACCCCTATTGGGCGCGGCTGAACTATCGGGAAGACCCCGGCCATGCCGGCGTGCTGCGGGTGGAAAGCCGCGGCCGGGGCGTCGAGATCGGGCGCGACCTGTCGGGGGAGGAAAAGCGGTCCCTCCGCGACGCCCTGCAGGCCGCGCTGGCCGCGGCGCGGCGGCCGGACTTCGACAACCCGCAGCTGCGGGACGGCTGAACCGGCCGGGCCGCCCCCGGACCGCCGGCGTCAGAACGTCGTCCGCCGCACCGGCTCCACGCCGCCGGCGGGAATCGCGCCGCGGCGCGTCATGCAGTCGCGCCAGGCGCGCGGCAGCGCCACCAGCAGTTCCTGCCGCACGCGCTCATCCCAGGCCACGTTGCCCGAGGACGTCGCCTGGGAAGCGATGCGCCGCACTTCCGGATCCCGCTCCGCCTCGCGCCGGCAGGCACGGCCGTCGGGCGTGTCGTCGGTCGGCACATTGGCCCAGACCCCGCCCGTCTCGCAGGCGCCGAGGCCGAGGAGCGCCACCGCCAGCGCCGCGCCGCGCCACCTCATGCCAAGCGCCCGAAGGTTTCACCTTCGGGCCCCTCATGCGTCGGGCGGGCCGCATCCGCGGTCCTTGGCTTCGCCGCACCTGCGGCGGCGCCCGTTCGGGCGCCCGGCCCTGCGGGCCGCAGGCCCAACCGTCGTCTGCTTGGCATCATGCCGCAAGCCAGTCCTCGATCAGCCGCCGGGCGATCGAATCCGGCCGCGGCAGGGAGAAGCCGAGCGCCTGGTGATTCGTGAGCTGCTCCCGCGTGAACCATCGCGCGTCCTTCAACTCGTTCTCGTCGATGCGGATCTCGTCCGACAGTCCCTCGGCATGGAACCCCAGCATGATCGAGGAGGGAAAGGGCCAAGGCTGGGAAGAATGATAGAGCACGCGGCCGACCTCGATGCCGGCCTCCTCCTTCACCTCGCGCCGCACGGCTTCCTCGAGGCTCTCGCCCGGCTCCACGAATCCGGCGAGCGTCGAATACATGGTCACGTTCGGGAAGCGGTGCGAATGGCCGAGCAGGCAGGCGCCGTTGCGCACCACCAGCATGATCACGGCGGGGTCGGTGCGCGGGAAATGCTGCGCGCCGCAGCCCTGGCAGACCATGACGTGGCCCGCGGAGCGCGGTTCGCACCGGCTGCCGCAGATGCCGCAGAAGCGGTGCTTGGTCCGCCAGTGCATCAGTCCGCGCGCATGGGCGAGCACGCTCGCCTCCCCCGGCGGCAGCAGGCCGGCGACCTGGCGCAGGTCGGTGAAGCCGCCGAGCCCTTGGGGCAGCAACGGCAGCGGATCGTCGGCCTGGGAACAATCCACCGCGAAGACCGGCCGCCCTTCCCACAGGCCGAGGAAGGCCCAGGGACCGTCCGCCATGCGCACCGCCTCGGCCGCGCTGCCGGTCAGCAGCACCGCCTCGGGGTGCCCGTCGGCGACGCCCCTCATCAAGCTGCGCGCCCGCCACACCGGGGCGAAGAGCGAGTCCGGATGGGTCAGGGCGGCAGCGACGAAATCGGCGTCGTCGCGCTTCTCGGCAGCCCGGTCGAGCGGGCTGCCCGTATAGGCGTTGGGACGGCTGGCGGGGATCGAAAGCATGGGGTCGGGACCCTGCCACGGGCCCGGCCCTGCGTCCATCCGAGGCCCTCTACCGGACCCAGGCGCCCCTGCGCATGACAGGCTCCTCCCGCCCCTCCGCGTCGATCCCGTCCACGTCGGTCTCGGGCGAGCCGATCATCCAGTCGACATGGATCAGGCTGCGATTCGCGCCGCGCTGCGCGAGGTCCGTCTCGGTCAGGTCCTGATCCACGAAGCACTTGGAATAGGCCTGGCCGAGCGCGATGTGGCTCGCCGCATTCTCGTCGAACAGGGTGTTGAGGAAAAGGATGCCCGTCGCCGCGATCGGGTTGGCGGCCGGCACCAGCGCGACCTCGCCCAGCCGCCGCGCGCCCTCGTCGGTATCGATCATGCGCTGGAGCACGTCCTGGCCGCTGTCCGCCTGTGCCTCGACGATCACGCCGCCCTCGAAGCGCACGCGGATGCCGCGGATCAGCGTGCCCTGGTAGGAGAGCGGCTTGGTCGCCACCACGGTGCCCTGCGTCTTCGCTGCGTGCGGGGTGGTGAAGACCTCCTCGGTCGGGATGTTCGGGTTGCCCGTGGCGCCATTGCGCGCGGTGGTGATGCCGCCGGACCAGGCATGGCCATCCGCCAGGCCGACGACCAGGTCCGTCCCCGGCCCGCGGAAGCGCAGCGCGGCGTAGCGCCGCTCGTTCAGCATCGCCCGCCGCGCCACCAGGGCGGCGTTGTGCGCCGCCCAGGCCGCCACGGGGTCGGGCGCGTCGGCGCGCGAGGCCGCGAAGATCGCATCCCACAGCCGCGCCACCGCCTCGGCCTCCGCGAGATCCGGGAACACCGCCCGCGCCCAGGCCGGCGTCGCCCCCGCAACCAGGGTCCAATTGATCGCCGAGGTGGTGATCAGTTCCAGCGCCGGCTGATACGCCTTCGACCGCGCCCGGTTGGCGCGCGCGACCCTGGCCGGGTCCTCGCCCGACAGCAGCGTCGGGTCGTCGCCCACGACGGCGAGCCGTGCCGCACCGCCCCGGAAGGCCGCGGCCATGCCGTCGAACAGCCAGCCCGGCGCGACGTCGAAGGCTTCGTCCGCCGCCAGTCGATACCGCGCCAGCGCCGATTGCTCGTCGTGGAACAGCGTCGTCACCAGGGGGGCGCCGGCGCGATAGGCCTGCTCGGTGATGCGCCGCGCCAGCGGCACATGCTCGAGCGAGGCGGTCATCACCAGTTCCTGTCCCTTCTGCAGCCCCAGCCCGACCTTCACGGCGAGTTCCGCCAGGCGGTCGAGCCGCGCCTCGAAGGTCAGCGGGGTGGCAACGGCGGCGTGGTCGTTCATGCGGTCACCCTTGCGCGGGCCTCGGTCGTCACGAAGCCTTCGTAGCCCCTGGCGGCGACCTCGTCGCAGATCCGCCGGTAGGCCGGCATGCCGCCGGCATAGGGCATGAAGACCCGCGGCTTCCCGGGGACGTTCGCGCCGAGATACCAGGAATGGCCCGCCTGGGGCATCAGGGTCGCGTTCGCGACGTCGTTGACGTGCTCGACCCAGCGGTCGCAGGCATCTTCCGAGGGCTCGATGGTGGCGACGCCGCGCGCGCGCATCTCGGCGATGCAGGCAGTGATCCATTCCACATGCTGCTCGATCGCCACCGGCATGTTGGTCAGCACCGAAGGGCTGCCCGGCCCGGTCACCGTGAACATGTTGGGAAAGCCCGCCACCTGGAGCCCCAGGCATGTGCGCGGCCCGGCCGACCAGGCATCGGCGAGGCTCAGCCCGTCCCGCCCGGTGATGCCCATGCGCAGCAGCGCACCGGTCATGGCGTCGAAGCCGGTCGCGAAGACGATGACGTCGAGCGCGTGCCCGGCCCCGCTCTTCAACCGGATGCCCGTGGGCGTGATGCGCTCGATCGGGTCGGCCCGGACATCGACCAGGGCGACGTTGTCGCGGTTGAAGGTCTCGAAATAGCCGGTATCGATCGGCGGGCGCTTGGTCGCGAAGGGATGGTCGATGTCGGTGAGCATCGCTGCCGTCTTCGGGTCCTTCACCACTTCCCGGATGCGGGCGCGGATGAAGTCGGCGGCGGTGTCGTTCGCGGCCTTGTCGGTCAGCAGGTCGCGGAAGGCGGCGCGCAGGCGCAGACCGCCCTTCTCCCAGGCGGCGCGGTAGATCGCCTCGCGCTCCCCGGCATCCACCTCATGGGCCGAACGGTCGCTGACCGGCCAGGGATGGCCGTTGCCGGTCGTGTGCAGCACCTCCCGGATATCGGCCGCGTTCTCCTTCGCCCAGCGCTTGAATTCCCCGGTCAGCGGCGTGTTGCGGGCGGGGATGGAATAATTCGCGGTGCGCTGGAAGACGGTGAGATGCGCCGCGCTCTCGGCGATGACCGGCGCCGCCTGGATGCCGGTCGATCCGGTGCCGATCATGCCGACGCGCTTGCCGGTGAAGTCCACGCCCCCATGCGGCCACTGCCCGGTGTGGTACCAGGTGCCGGCGAAGTCGTCCCGGCCCGGGATGTCGGGAATGTTCGCCGAGGAGAGGCAGCCCACGGCCGTGATCAGCCAGGTCGCCGCCCAGCGCCGGCCGTCCCCGGTCGTGACGTGCCAGAGGTTGTCCTCCTCCTCCCATCGCGCCGACGCGACGCGTGCCCCGAAGGTGATGTCGCGCTTCAGGTCCAGCCGGTCCGCGACATGGTTCAGGTAGCGCAGGATCTCCGGCTGCTCGGGGTAGCGTTCGGACCAGTCCCAGGACTGCAGAAGGTCATCGGAGAAATAGAAGGCATAGGCGTGGCTTTCGGAATCGCAGCGCGCGCCGGGATAGCGGTTCCACCACCAGGTGCCGCCGAGACCCTCCGCCGCTTCCAGCACATGCGCCGAGAGGCCCGGCCGGTCGCGCAGGCAATGCAGCTGATAGAGGCCGGAGAAGCCGGCGCCGACGATCAGCGCGTCGAAGACGGGCATTTCCGGCGTCCTGCCGGTCGCGACCTCGGGCATCCGGATACTCTCCCCTCGTTGCATTCCGGGGGAGAGTGTCGGGCGCGGGGCGGCGGCGGGCAAGCCGGGGACCGGCGCCGCGCCGCGAAGCGTGATGCCGTGCCCGGCTGCCCGACGGATCAGGCCGCCTCGCTCTCCGCCCGGCGCGCGTTCTTCTTGCGCTCATGCGGGTCGAGGAAGCGCTTGCGCAGCCGCACCGCGCCCGGCGTGACTTCCACGAGTTCGTCGTCCTCGATGTAGGCGATCGCCTGTTCGAGCGACATCTTCCGCGGCGGGATCAGCAGCAGCGCCTCGTCCTTGCCGGCGGCGCGGATGTTGGTGAGCTTCTTTTCCTTGATCGGGTTCACGTCGAGGTCGTTGTCGCGCGAGTTCTCGCCGAGGATCATCCCGACATAGACCTTCTCGCCCGGCGTCACGAACAGCGTGCCGCGCTCCTGCAGGTAGAACAGCGCGTACTGCACCGCCTCCCCGTCCGCGTTGCTGATCAGGGAACCGTTGCGCCGCCCCTCGATATGCCCGGCCCAGGGCTGATAGCCGAGGAAGAGCCGGTTCATCATGCCGGTGCCGCGCGTGTCGGTCAGGAATTCGCCGTGGTAGCCGATCAGGCCGCGCGAGGGGATGTGGAAGGTCAGGCGCACCTTGCCGCCGCCGGACGGCCGCATGTCCTGCATCTGGCCCTTGCGCAGCGACATCTTCTCGACGACGACGCCCGAATAGGTCTCGTCCACGTCGATGAGGACCTCCTCGTAGGGCTCCTCGCGCTCGCCCGTCTCGGGGTTGTTGCGCGTCAGCACGCGCGGGCGGCCGATGGTCAGCTCGAAGTCCTCGCGGCGCATCGTCTCGATCAGCACGCCGAGCTGCAGTTCGCCACGGCCCGCGACCTCGAAGGCATCCACCTCGTCGGACACCTTCACCTTGATCGCGACGTTGCCCTCGATCTCCTTGAACAGCCGGTCGCGGATCTGGCGGGACGTGACCTTCTTGCCCTCGCGGCCGCCGAGGGGGCCGTCGTTGATGCGGAAGGTCATCGCGAGCGTCGGCGGATCGACCGGGATCGCCGGCAGCGGCGCGGCGACCTCGGGCGCTGCGATGGTGTCGGGAATGGTCGCGTCCGACAGGCCGGCGATGGCGATGATGTCGCCTGCCTTCACCTCGTCCACCGGCACACGCTCGAGGCCGGAGAAAGTCATCAGCTTGGTCAGGCGGCCGCTCTCGACCACCGTGCCGTCCTGGCGCAGCACGCGCACCGGCATGTTGAGCTTGGCCACGCCCTGCGCCACGCGCCCGGTCAGGATGCGGCCGAGGAAGTTGTCGGATTCCAGGATCGACGCATTCATCGCGAAGGGCGCGTCGAAATCGACCTGCGGCGCCGGCACATGCGACAGGATCAGGTCGAACATCGCCGAGAGGTCCTGGCGCGGCCCCTCCAGCGAGGTATCCGCCCAACCCTGGCGGCCCGAGGCGAACAGCGTGTGGAAGTCGAGCTGCTCGTCGGTCGCGCCCAGTGCGGCGAACAGGTCGAACACCTCGTCATGCACCTCGTGCGGCCGCGCGTCCTGGCGATCCACCTTGTTGATGACGACGATCGGCTTCAGGCCGCGGGCCAGCGCCTTGGTCAGCACGAACTTGGTCTGCGGCAGCGGGCCCTCGGCAGCGTCGCAGAGCACGATGGCGCCATCGACCATCGACAGGATGCGTTCTACCTCGCCGCCGAAATCGGCGTGGCCGGGCGTGTCCACGATGTTGATCTTCACGCCCTTCCACTCGACGGCGGTGGACTTCGCCAGAATGGTGATGCCCCGCTCGCGCTCGAGGTCGTTGCGGTCCAGCGCACGCTCGGCAACCTGCTGGTTGGCACGGAAGGCGCCGGCCTGCTTCAGCAGCTGATCGACCAGCGTGGTCTTGCCGTGGTCGACATGGGCGATGATCGCCACGTTACGGATCTCAGCGGCGCTCATCGCGCACTCCTCTCGCCCCCCGGGGGCCTGCCATGCAGACGGCCGCCCGCCTGCCCCGATGCGGGCGGGCGGTGCGGCTGGCTGCGGTCGGATTGTTGCGGCGCACACATAGGGGCTCGGCCGGCCGATGGCGAGAAAAAAATCCTGCGCCAGTCATGGCGCAGGCGCATGGCGGCCCGCGGCGCGGGAGGTGGGGGCATTCGCCGCGGGCCGCCTGGCCGGTCCCGGGTGGGACGAGGAGGAGTCCCGCCCCGCGCGCCGGCCGTCTCAAGGCCCGTTGGGAAAGGCCGGCACCGGCCCGCGCCCCCAACCCGCCGCCCAACACATCCTGGACGGGTGGCCGGACGGGGGCGCGGGCCGGCGCCGCTCACCGAAATGCACCGCCTGGCGCATGTCCGGACCGCCTCTTACAGACCCTGGGCGCGGGAAAGATCGGCAGCCTCCGCGATCAGCGTCGCCGCGGCGGCGCCGTCGCGCCGGGCGAGGGCGGCGCGCGCCTCGGCCATGCGGGCCACCGGGCCGGTGGTGACCGGCTGGTCCTCCGTCCCGGCAATGGTCGACCGGGTCAGCGCCAGGGCCTCCGCGCGCTCGACAAGTTCATTGGCCAGCGGCAGGCGGCCCTGGCGCGCGGCCTGTTCGGCCTGCTGCAGCAGCGGCGCGATCTGGTGGCTCGACACTGAATCGGCCTGCGCCGCGACCCTGTCGCCGCCATTCAGCGGTGAATTGCCCTGGACGCCCTGGGCCAGCGACGGTGTGGCGGCAAGGCCGAGGCCCAGAAGAACGAAGCGGATGGCATGATGGCGCACGTTGCACTCCTCTCGTTGCCTGCACGGCCAACGGAGGAACGGGCGCCGGGTTGCCGCCCCGCGCCACACACCTGCGTGATCGGCGGCGCGTCACCCGAGGGTCGCGGCCACGCCCGCCGGCCGCCCGGCCACCAGCTCCTTGAGATCCGCCTGCGGCCGCGCCCCGAAATGCGAGATCGCCTCCGCCGCCGCGACCGAGGCCCAGCGCCCGCATTCCGGCAGCGGGCGCCCCGCGGTCATCCCCGCCAGGAACCCCGCCGCATAGGCGTCGCCCGCCCCGGTCGTGTCCACCACCTTGGCCGGAGCAGCCGCGATCGCGTACGTGGCTTCGCCCGCGATGACGACGCTGCCCTCGGCGCTGCGCGTCAGCGCCGCCAGCGGCACGTCCCGCCGCGCCGCCGCCACGGCCTCCTCGAAGGAAGGGGCGTGGTAGAGCGCGCGGATCTCCGCCTCGTTGGCGAAGAGGATATCGGCCTCCTCCCGCACGAAGGCGAGGAAGGCGTCCCGGTGCCGTTCCACGCAGAAGGGGTCCGACAGGGTGATCGCCACCTTCCGCCCCGCCGCATGGGCGATCCGCGCCGCCGCCCGGAAGGCCGCCTGCGCCGCCGGCGGGTCGAACAGATACCCTTCGAGGTAGGTCACCTGCGCCCCGGCGATGGAGGCCGCATCGAGGTCCTGCTCCCCGAAGGTCACGCAGGCGCCAAGGAAGGTGTTCATCGTCCGCTGCCCGTCCGGCGTCACCAGGATGAGGCAGCGTGCGGTCGGCGCCCCACCGGTAAGCGGCGGGGTCGGGAAATGCACCCCCGCGGCGGTGATGTCGTGGCGGAACACCCGGCCCAGCGCGTCGTCCGCCACCTTGCCGAGGTAGCCGACCCTGGCCCCCAGCGCCGCAGCGGCCGCGCAGGTGTTCGCCGCCGACCCGCCGCTGCTTTCCACGCCCGGCCCCATGTCGGCGTAGATGGTCTCGGCCTGCTCGGGGCCGATCAGCGCCATGCCGCCCTTGGCCATGCCATGGCGGACCAGCACCTCCTCCTCCGCGCGCGCGAGCACGTCCACGATGGCGTTGCCGATTCCGAGGATGTCGAGGGTCGTCATGTCGCGGGCCTTCCGGTCGATGCCCGCCGCATAGCCGCCGCGCCCCCGCGGGGCAACGCCCCCGGTTTGACACTCCCGCGTAACGCATGATCTGCTTCCCTATCCAAGAAAGCTCGCGCTGCGATCCGCAGATGCGACAGGGAGGTTCAGGACATGCGTTTCGCGACATTCCTCGCGGCAGCGGTGCTCGGCCTCGCGGCCGGCTTCGCCGCCCCACGACCGGCACTTGCGCAGGATCTCCCGCAGACGCGGGTCCGCGTGGTCGGCTACTTCTCGAACCTGCTGCAGACGCGGGAGCTCGAGCGGCCCTTCTGGACCGAGCGCGTGCCGCAGGCCTCGAACGGCCGCATCACCGCCGAATACACCAACCAGGATACGGTCGGCGTGCGCGACTTCCAGATCCTGCGCGTCCTCCAGCAGGGCGTGACGGACTTCGGCGCGACCGACATCTCGAAGATGGCCGGCGACGACCCGGTCTTCGAGGGCTGCGACCTCGCCGGCATGGTGAACGACATCCGGACCGCCCGCCGCGCCTGCGAGGCCTGGCGCGCCGCCATGGCGGAATCGATGGAGCGCAAGTTCAACGTCCGCCTGCTCGCGCTCTTCCCGAACCCGTCGATCGTCTACTGGTGCAACACGCCGATCCAGAGCCTCGAGGACCTGCGCGGCAAGCGCGTGCGCGTCTTCAACATCACCCAGGGCGACTTCGTGCGGGCGATCGGCGCCGCCGCCGTCACCATTCCCTTCCCCGAGGTGGTGCCCGCCATGCAGCGCCGCGTCGTGGATTGCGGCCTGACCGGCACCCTCTCGGGCAACGCGGCGGGCTGGCCCGAGGTGACGACGCACCTCTTCACCCTCAATGCCGGCTGGTCGATCGCCTTCCAGGCGGTGAACCTCGATGCTTGGCGGCGGTTTCCGCCGCCGGTGCAGCAGTTCTTCACCGAACAGTTCGCGAAGCTGGAGAACGACCTCTGGGCGCTGATGGACCGGGCGACGGAGCAGGGCATCGCCTGCAACATCGGCCGGCCGGACTGCACCATGGGCCGCCCGGGCCACATGACGCTGGTGCCGGTGCCGGACGCCGACCAGGCGCGCCGCACCCGGCTTCTGAACGAGGTGGTGCTTCCCGCCTGGGGCCGGCGCTGCGGCCGGGCCTGCGCGGAACGCTGGAACCAGACGGTCGGCCCGGTGGTGAACCTGCGCATCCCGCTCGACCGGCTCTGACGGCGGGAACGGCTTCGGCGACATGCAGCGGCTGATCGCTCTCGCCCATACGGTCAGCCGCGCCGGCGCCTGGGCGGGTGGCGCGCTGGTGCTCCTCGCGGCGGTGATCGTCGCCGTGGATGTCATCCTGCGTGCCGCCTTCTCGGTCACCATCGGCGGCTCGGACGAGCTTTCCGGCTATGCGCTCGCGATCGCGAGCGCCTTCGCCTTCGCCCTCGCGCTGCTCGACCGCGCCCATGTGCGGATCGACACGCTCTATGCGGTGCTGCCGGTCCGCCTCGCGGCGGTTTTCGACGTCATCGCCACCGCCGCGATGACCGCGCTCGCGATCTTCCTCTTCCTCCAGGGCTGGCGCGTCTTCGCCCAGTCCTGGAGCCTCGGCGCGCGGGCTTTGACCCAGCTCAACACGCCGCTGTCCTACCCGCAGGCGCTCTGGGTCCTCGGCTTCGCCTGGTTCGCGCTGGTCTCGGTGCTGCTGCTGCTGCGCGCGGCGCTGCTGCTGGCGACCGGCGACGCCGCGGGCGTCACGCATCTCGTAGGCACCCGCAGCGCCGCCGAGGAACTCGCGGAGGAACGCGCCACCCAGCAGCAGGCCACGAGGGGCGGCGCATGATCGGCGTCTCGGTCGCCATCCTGGTCGGGCTGCTCGTCCTCTCGCTGCCGGTGGCGGCGGCGCTGATGGGCGTCGGGCTCAGCCTCGACATACTCTATTCCTTCCTGCCGCTGCGCCGGGTGCTGGGCGACACCGCCTGGGGCGTCTCGACCGACGTGGTGCTGTTCTCCATCCCGCTCTTCGTCATGCTGGGCGAGATCATGCTCCGCTCCGGCATCGCCGGGCGGATGTACGGCGCCATGGCGCGCTGGCTCGGCTGGCTGCCCGGCGGGCTGATGCACGCCAATATCGGCACCTGCACGCTCTTCGCGGCGATCTCGGGCTCCTCGGTCGCAACCGCCGCGACGATCGGCACGGTTGCGGTCGGCCAGATCAAGGCGCAGGGCTACAATGAGAGGCTCTTCCTCGGCACCATCGCGGCCGGCGGCACGCTCGGGATCCTGATCCCGCCCTCGATCCCCATGATCATCTATGCGGCGCTGACCGACACCTCGATCCCGCAGCTCTATCTCGCGGGCATCCTGCCGGGGGCGATCTTAGCGGCGCTGTTCATGGGCACGGTGATGCTCGCCTGCATCCTCCGCCCCGCCTGGGGCGGCCAGCGGCCGCGGGTGAGCTGGGGCGAGCGCATCGCCTGCCTGCCGGACCTGCTGCCGCCGCTCTGCATCTTCATGGCGGTGATCGGCTCGATCTACGCCGGCCTCGCCACGCCGACCGAAAGCGCCGCCCTCGGCGTGCTCGTCTCCCTCGGCCTGGCCTGGCATGCGGGCGCGCTGTCCTGGGCGATGATCCGCGCCGTCTTCGAGGGCACCATGCGCACCACGGCGATGATCATGCTGATCCTGATCGCTGCCTATTTCCTCAACTTCATCATCGGCTCGATCGGATTGGGCCGCATGGTGACGGAGGCGATCGCCTCGCTCGGCCTCAGCGCGACGCAGACCATCATCGCCATCGTCGCCTTCTACTTCATCCTCGGCATGTTCATGGAAACCCTCTCGATGATGGTCGCGACGGTGCCGCTGGTGATGCCGATCGTGCTGCATCTCGGCGTCGATCCGGTCTGGTTCGGCGTGCTGATGATGCTGCTGCTCGAAACCGCGCTGATCACGCCGCCGGTGGGCTTCAACCTCTTCGTCGTGCAGGGGGTGCGGGAGAGGGGGCCGGTCAAGGACGTCATCATCGGCTCCGTGCCCTTCGTCGGCACGCTGCTGGTGATGATCGCGCTGCTGATCGCCTTCCCGCAGATCGCCCTGCTGCTGCCGCAGGCGCTGCGGTAGCGTCCCTCAGGCCGCTGCCGCCCCGACGATCCGCCCGTCCTCCATCGTCACCACCCGGTCGGCGATGTCGAGGATGCGCGGATCGTGCGTGACCATCAGGATCGGCGTGCCGCGGGACTTCGCCATGTCGCGCAGCAGGTGCGCGACCTCCCCGCCCGAGACCTTGTCCAGCGCCGCTGTCGGCTCGTCCGCCAGCACCAGGCCGGGTCCGGCGACCAGCGCGCGGGCGATCGCGACCCGCTGCCGCTGCCCGCCCGAAAGCTTCGACGGCGGCTTGTCCTCATGCCCCTCGAGCCCCACCGCCGCCAGCATCGCCCCCGCGCGCGCCAGCCGCTCGCGCTCCGGCAGCGCCGCGCCCAGCTCGAGCGCCATCGCGACATTCTGCCGCGCGGTCAGGAAGCCGAGCAGGTTGTGGTTCTGGAAGATGAAGCCGATCGATCGCCGCAGCCGCACGCGCTCGCGTTCCGTCGTGCCCATCAGCTTCCGCCCGAGCACGACGCAGGACCCTTCCTGCATCGCCCGCAACGCACCGATCAGCGTCAGCAGCGTCGTCTTGCCCGAACCGGACGGTCCGGTCAGCAGCACCACCTCCCCGGCATGGACCCGCAGCGCGATGTCGCGCAGCACGGGGCGGCGCAGCTCGCCCTCGCCATACGCATAGGTCAGGCCGGAAATGCTGATGGGGTCGGTCATCACGCCGCCGGAGAGAGGCGCCACCCCTCCATGTGCCGGGTTCCGAGGGCTTTCCGGCCCTCGGCCGGTGGGGTTCCGGGGCGGGCAGGACCCTCCCCGCCGCAGGCGGCGACGCCCATCAGAACATGTCCGCCGGATTGGCATCCCGCAGCTTGCGCATCGCCAGCAGGCCCGCCGCCGCGCACATCCCGAAGATCAGCGCGAAGACCAGGCCGGCGCGTCCGAAGGTCATGCTCAGCGGCAGGAAGGTCGCGCCCGCGACCACGTCGTAGAGCCACACGCACAGCGCCGCCCCCGGCAGGAACCCGATCACCGCCAGGATCAGCGATGCCGCCATCACCACCCGTGCGAGGTAGCCGTCCGAATACCCGATCGCCTTCAGCGTCGCGTATTCGCGCAGGTGGTTGGCGATGTCGGAGAACAGGATCTGGTACACGATCACCATCCCGACGATCAGCCCCATCACGCTGCCGAAGCCGAAGATGAACCCGATCGGCGTCGCGCTTTCCCAGTAGTGGCGCTCATGGGCGACGAGCTCGTCATGGGTCAGCACCGCGACATCGGGCGGCAGAATCCCGCGCAGCCGCGCTTTGGCGGCCTCGATATCGGTGCCGGGGCGCAGGCGGATGGCAACGAGGTCGGTGTTCGAGGCCAGGCGCGTCGGCACCATGCGGCGGAAATTCACCTCGCTCATCACCAGGTTGCCGTCGGCGCCGAAGGACGGGCCGATGGTGACGAGGCCGACCATCTCGACCATGCGGTTGCCGACCTGCACCTCGAAGGGTCCGCGCTCGGCAAAGAGGCGAGAGACGTCGCCGAACTCGGGGCGGGACCGCGTGTCGAAGCCGACCGTGTCGATGCGGCGGAGCGCGCCGGCGATCGCGTCCAGCCCCTCGAACTGCATCGCGCCTGCCTCGACATCGAAGCCGACCATCTGGATCATGCGGCGGGACCCGTCCTCCGGGTTCCGCCAGGTCGCCTGCGTCATGTAGACGGGCACGGCCTGCAGGACCTCCGGCAGGGCGAGCGCCTGGTGCGCGCGGGCCCGCGGGATGGGCTCCGGCCGGAAGCTGACGGTGGTGAGCGGGTTCATCAGGAACAGCTCCGCCTCCATCGCCGCCAGCAGCCGCGTCGCGCTGTCGAACAGCGCGGAGCGGAAGCCGAGCTGCATGAAGACCAGCACCGCGGCGAACATCACCCCCGCCAGGGCGGAAAGGAACCGCGCGCGCTCCGCCCGCAACTGCCGCCAGGCGAGCCGCGCCGGCAGCAGGATGGCCTCGAACATCCCGGGCCCACGTTGCCGTTCCGCCGCCGGCGGCGGGGCGCCGGGCTCGCCGGTGTTCTCCGGCGCCCAGGGCAGCAGGGGTGGCTTCGCGATGACGTTCATGGCCGGATCGCCACCTGCACCTGCATGTTGGACCGGTGCCGCAGCGCCTCCGCGCCCGCGGCGTCGAGCGCGAGGCGCACCTCGACCGTGCGGCTGTCTACCGCCGCGACCGGGTCCGTGTTCGCCTGGGTCTGGCGCCGCACGGTCCAGCCGATCTCGCGCACCGTCGCGCCGAAGCGGCGGCTCTCGCCGGGCACCACGATCTCCGCCGGGGCACCGAGGCGCACGCGCGGCAGGTCGGTCTCATAGACATCGGCAACGACATCGAGCTGCGTGAGATCCCCGATCTCGAGCAGCCCGTCATTGCCCACCTGGTCGCCCGGCCATGCGACGATGCGCAGGATGGTGCCGGCGAGCGGCGCGCGCACGCGGGCGAGCTCGGCATCCGCGCGCGCCTTCGCCAGCGCCGCCTCGGCGGCGGCCAGCCGCGCCTCGGCGAGCGCGATGTCCTCCGGGCGGGAGGAGAGCAGGC
>JAFADX010000205.1 GCA_023424475.1 Pseudomonadota bacterium | reverse complement strand
ACATCGGCCGGTGCCGGCGCGCCGTCGATCGCGTCGCAGGCACGCTCCAGGCCGAAGGCCTCGCTCGCCAGCAGCGCCGCACGGCAGGCGGCCTCCGCCGCGGCGCTGGTCGTCAGCCGCCCTATGGCGGCGCAGCCCAGCCGGTTCGCGACCGCATTGGCGACGATGGTGGCGACCAGCTCGCGGCGCAGGCGATGCCGCTCGATGAAGCGCGCATAGCCGTCCTGCAGCGGCGTCGGGAAATAGGCGACGAGGGCCGGCAGCAGGGCCGGGTCGTCGGGCAGCGAGGACCCTACGACCGCATCCGTCAGCCACAGCTTCGCGAAGGGCAGCAGGGCGGCGATCTCGGGCCGCGTCAGGCGGTCCTCGGCGCCGATGCGCCGCGCCATGGCTGCCGCGTCGGGCAGCCCCGCCACCGCGCGGTCGAGCAGCCCCGCCGCCTCCAGCCGCTCCATCAGCGTGCCCTGCGCGACGAGGTCGTCGATCCCGCCCATCGATTCGAGCGTCACGGCGAGCGACTGCTGGCCGTTGTCGCGCAGCACCAGCGCGGCGACCTCGTCGGTCATCGCGCGCAGCAGCTCGTCGCGGGCGCGGCGCGTCAGCACGCCCTCGCCCTCGGCATCGGCAAGCAGGATCTTGATGTTCACCTCGTGGTCGGAGGTCGAGACGCCGGCCGAATTGTCGAGCGCATCGGTGTTGATGCGGATGCCCTGGCGGGCGGCCTCGATGCGGCCGGCCTGGGTGACGCCGAGATTGGCGCCCTCGCCCACCACCTTCACGCGGAGGTCCCGCCCGTCGATGCGGATCGCGTCGTTGGCGCGGTCCCCGGCATCGGCCTGGTTCTCCGTGCCCGCCTTCACGTAGGTGCCGATGCCGCCGAAATAGAGCAGGTCCGCCGGCATGCGCAGGATCGCCTGCAGGATGGCGGCGGGCTCGGCGCGGTCGGCCTCGATGCCGAGCATCGCGCGCGCCTGCGGCGAGAGCGGCAGCGACTTGGCGTTGCGCGGGAAGACGCCGCCGCCCTCGCTGATCAGCCGCGCCTCGTAGTCGGCCCAGGAGGAACGCGGCAGGCGGAACAGCCGCTCGCGCTCGGTGTAGGACGCCTCGGGGTCCGGATCGGGGTCGAGGAAGATGTGCCGGTGGTCGAAGGCCGCGCGCAGCCTGGTCTTGCGCGAAACCAGCAGCCCGTTGCCGAAGACGTCGCCCGACATGTCGCCGACGCCGACCATGTCGAAGGGCGCATCCTGCACCGAGCGGCCGAGCACTTCCCGGAAATGCCGGTCGATCATCACCCAGGCGCCGCGCGCCGTGATCCCCATGCCCTTGTGGTCGTAGCCCGCGGACCCGCCCGAGGCGAAGGCGTCGCCGAGCCAGAAGCCGTATTCGGCCGACAGCCCGTTGGCGACATCGGAGAAGGTCGCGGTGCCCTTGTCGGCGGCGGCGACGATGTAGGGGTCATCCCCGTCGCGCCGCACGATGCCGGGCGGCGTGACGACATCGGTGCCATGGTAGTTGTCGGCGAGGTCGAGCATGCCGCGGATCAGCATCCGGTAGCAGGCGACGCCCTCGGCCTGGAAGGCCTCGCGGTCGCTCATCGGCGGCGCCTGCTTCAGCACGAAGCCGCCCTTGGCGCCGGTCGGCACGATGATGACGTTCTTCAGCACCTGCGCCTTCATCAGGCTGAGGATCTCAGTCCGGAAATCCTCCCGCCGGTCCGACCAGCGGATGCCGCCGCGCGCGACCGGCCCGCCGCGCAGGTGGCAGCCTTCCATGCGCACCGAGTGGACGAAGATCTCCCGCCACGGCCGCGGCGCCGGCATATCGCCCGCCTTCGCGCTGTCGATCTTGAAGGCAAGGTAGGGCTTCGCCTGGTAGTAGTTGGTCCGCAGCATGGCATCGAGCAGCGTGCGCAGCCGCGACAGGATGCGGTCCTCGTCCGGGTTCTCCACGCCGTCGAGCAGCGCCGTCCAGGCGGCGTGCAGCGCGGTCTCGTCGCGGTCCGTCGCGGCCGGGTCGAAGCGGCGATGGAAGATCTCCACCAGCAGCCGCGCGGCATCCGGATGGGCGGCGAGCGCCGATTCCACCGAGCCCTGCGCGAAGGTGAAGCCGACCTGCTTGAGCCAGCGGAACATGGCGCGCAGCAGCCAGCTCTCCTTCCAGTCGAGGCCCGCGCGCAGCACCAGGCGGTTGAAGCCGTCGGCCTCGGTCGCCCCGTCCAGCAGCGTGGTCAGCGCGCCGAGGATCTCGTCGAAGCGGTCCTCCGGGCAGTCGGCCCCGGCCTCCAGGCGAAAGACGTGCAGCACCACCTCCGGCCCGCCGACCGGGCGCAGGTGGTGCGGCTGCTCCTCGATCGCCCGCAGGTCGAGGCTTTCGAACAGCGGCAGCGCGTCGGCGAGCGGCAGCGGGCCGCCGGGATTGGCGAGCCGCAGCGTCAGCGTCCGCGGCCCGTCGCCGGCCGCGCGCGAGATCTCGGCGCGCGGCCGCCCCTCCGCCACCGCGCGTTCGGCGAGCCTGATGTCGGCCACCGCCTGCGCTGCGCCGACC
>JAFADX010000124.1 GCA_023424475.1 Pseudomonadota bacterium | reverse complement strand
CCATCGCGCCCCCCGCGGGGTTGTGCCCCAGATGGCGCGGCGCCCGCCCCGGTCGCGCGGCAGGTCGTGGGCGTCCTGCGCCGCACGCCGCGCGGGCAGGCGCTCGCCTGGGACATCGATATCCCGGCCGACCTCGTCATGGACGCGGATGCGCAGGACTTGGCGGAAATTCTCGGCAACCTCGCCGAGAACGCGGCGAAATGGGCGCGAAGCCGAGTTCGACTCGAGGGCCGGCGCGACGAGGCCGCGGCCGGCACGGTCGTGCTCGCGGTGGAGGATGACGGGCCCGGCATCCCGGAGGACGAGGCGGACAGGGCGCTCGCCCGCGGCGAGCGGCTCGACGCGACGAAGCCTGGCAGCGGGCTGGGCCTCGCCATCGTGGCCGACATGCTGGAGGCCCTTGGTGCTTCGCTCCGCCTCGGCCGGTCCGAGAGCCTCGGTGGGCTGAGGGCGGAGGTCCGGCTCCCGGGCCGCCGGGACGAGACCGTCACGGCGGGGAGGCCGCCCCGGGCGCCCCCGCCGTGACATCCTCACCGGGCCCGCTTCCGACCCGTGATCATCGCCCGGACGAGGTTCTCGCCGTGCGCCAGGCTGGCGAAGGCGACGCCGGCCACGTGGAGGCCGATGAGGCCCAAGGTGGCGTAGGCGAATGCCTCATGGAGATCCTCCATCCATTGCGCACCCCAGAAAGCGTCGGTCGTCATCGCAAAACCGGTCGCGGCGGTGCCGGCCAGCATGGCGAGCAGGGCGACGACCATCGCGCCCCCCGCGGGGTTGTGCCCCAGATGGCGCGGCGCCCGCAGCCGGACGGCATCGCGGAAATACGCCCACACCTCCCCCGGGGGGCGGACGAAGTCGCCAAAGCGGCCGTGCCGCGGGCCGACAAAGCCCCAGGCGACCCGCAGCGCGATGAGGGCAGCGATGGCGTAGCCGGCCGTGAGGTGCAGCCACTCGATCTCGTCGCCCGTCGCGAAGGCGAGGGCGAACAGGCCGACCAGGCTCCAATGGAAGACCCGCACGAACGCGTCCCACACCGGGACCGTCGGCACCGCCGCCGCGTCACGGCCGTTGGCGGTGGTGGCCGTCGCCGGCGGCATCGCGCCGCCGGCTTCGACCGCCGCATCGCTGCGGATGGTCATCTCATCTTTCCCCCGCTCACTGGGTCGCGACGATCTGGCCCGAGGTCGGATCGACGAACAGCTCGACGCGAGCGCCGTTGCGGTCGAGGGCATAGATCTCGCCGCAGGCGGCCTTGAGCTTCGCCCTCTGCACCCGGTAGCCCGCCGCCTCCACCCGGGCCCTCAAGGTGTCGAGCGAGAGCCACTGGGCTTCCGGGGCCGCGGTGCAGGGGCGGCCGAGGCTGCCGGCCTGGGCGGCGGTGACCGCGAGGGTGCCGACGGCCGCCAAGGCGGTGGCGACGATGGCGAACTTGCGCATGGGATCCGTGTCCTTCCGGGCTTCGCCCTGCATGGTGCAGGGCGATGCGCCGGAGACTGGCGCGGCACCGCTTACGGCCGGCTGACGCAGGGTGTCAGCGTTCGGACAGGTTTGATGTACCGGCGTTTCGCCGTCGCACCGGTGCCGCTGACAAAGTCATTGCGCGCCGCCTTGGCGCCAATACGGACGGCAATGAACCCTGGCCGTGGCCTGAGGTCGCTGCCGCCAGCATCACTCACGTCGTAGCGGTAAGATGGCGATGAACCCGAGCACCCCCATCACCAGGGCGAATGCGACGCCCCATTGATAGCTGCCGGTCTGGTCGATGATCCAGCCGGCCAGCAACGGACCGCACACGGCCGATATGCTGGATGCGGTGAGAAACACACCCAGCACTGCGCCCCGATTTCCAAGACCGAAGAACTCGATCAGGATGACCGGCGTCAGCGCAATTCGTACGCCGTAGCCAAGCCCGAGTGTCGCGGCGAACGCCACCAGCCAGCCGTAGCCGGTGAATGGCAGCCACAGCAGATAGCTTGCAGCCATCACCAGCACCGAAGATTTGTATAGTCGTACGGAACCCATCTTCTGGTTGATGACGCCGATGCCAGCCCGTCCCAGGATGCTCGCTCCGCCGATGATTGACACCAGCACCGATGCGGCAATGGGGCTGATGCCGGTGGCTTCGGCGAAAGGTGCCAGGAAGACCATCGACGCAGTGAGGCCGGTCGTGGCCAGCACCCAGGAGATGTAGAGCAGCGCGAAAGAGCGCGACCGTACGACGCACCGCAGCTTCGTCGCCGGGCCTTCCGGAGCGAGCGGCGGCGGGCGGGCAAGCCAGGCGCAGAGCAGAAGCAGCATGAAGGCGCCCGCGCCGAGCACCGCGTAGGCCGCCCGCCAGCCATGCGCCTCGATCAGCACCGCCGCCACGGGCGGCATCAGCAATGTCCCGCAGCCCGTGCCGGCCGCGGCCAGACCGAGCGCGGTCGTGCGATGGCGGTTGAACCACCCGCCGACGATCGACAGCGTCGGGACATAGGCGCAGGACGCCCCGATGCCGACGCCAAGGCCATAGGTCAGGTAGCCAATCCACATCTGTGTCGCCGTGGCCGTGAGCACCAGTCCGGTGCCCATGATGACCGCGCCCGCCGAGACGATGCGGCGCGGACCGACCCGATCGCTGAGACGGCCGGTGATCGAGCCGAAGACGTAGAACAGAACGCTGGTGATCGCGAAGAAGGCGGAGGTCGAGGTGCGGCTGGCACCGAACTCCGCGGCCATCGGCGTGAAGAACACACCGAAGCTGTACATCACGCCGAAAGCCGCGAAACCGGCGATGAAGGCGGACAGGGCGGCGAGCCAGCCCGTGAGGGAATCCGGCGCATCGGGTGCCGCGTGGTCATCCGTCATTAGGCAGGCATGTTCCATGGTGGCCGGATGGGTCAGGTTAGGAAGGCATTGGCCGGCCGGCACTCCGATTCTTGCGCTGGCACCCCCTTCCAGAGGGCACCTGTATTGTCACCGGCCAGCGCTGACCCCGACCGGCGCTCGCCTCAACGGCTGCGCTCCATCATCGGACGGCGGCCTTCTGGCGCTGCGCGAGGCTGACGCGTGCTGTGGCCTGGCCAAGCGAAGCGCCTCGCCGCCTGCATCGACGATCCGCGCACGCCGGAGCGGATCCGGCACAGCCTCGCCGACATGCTGCGCTTCCGCCTGCTGATGATCGCCGCCCGCTACGGCTCCCGCAGGCACCGCATCACCCGGACGAGAACCGACACCCTCCAACACGAAGCGCGTCGTACTCCGAGAGAATTGTCGAAGGGCCTGCACCCTCACTATCCTCAGAGACGACGGGGACCCGGACCCATAAGCGCGGGGACCGCCGGAGACGCCGCACGGTGGGGCGGATCGAGGGCGATGGTGGGAATGGCGGCGAACCCGCTGGTGCCCGCCAGGCCGGCCGTCATAGGGCCGGCCGCATGGTTGGCGGCGGGTGCGGAGACGATGGGGCCGCACCCGCCAGCCCACTCACGGCACGCGCCGCTTCGTCACCTGCACCGCCAGCGTTGCCGATGCGAGATCGAAGGTCGCGGGCGAGATGTTCCTAGCCATGACGCGCACCGTGTTGCTGGACCAGGCCGCAGCGTCGAGTTCGATGAAGCGCGTCGACGAGGCGAGCGCCGCATGGGCAAGGTCCCCCTGCCGCGCGCCATTGACGGTGACGTCGAGCAGGCTGGTCGCCCCCGGCGCCAGCGATGGCAGGTCCCACGATACCTCCGCCGCGAACTCCCGCAGCCCGACCGGCAGCGCCGGAGTGCCGCAGAGCAGCGCCGGCGCGGCCTCGGGCAACCCGTAGAGCCGCAGCGCCTCGACTTCGATCTGTCCGTCGAAACCGACGATGCCGATCTGCGCGAAGGCCACGCCTGCACCGAGCCGCACCGTCATGCGCTTGTTCAACGAGGCGTCGGCCATGGCGGCACCGCCGGTCCAGGCCTTGGACGGGACGTTCCACAGCAGCGTGGTGATCGAGGCCAGCGCATCGCCGGCGACATTCTCGTGCACATTCATCGCCGCGTCGAAGCAGCGGACGAAGATACGCCCGCCATCCGCCCCGCCGACGAGGGAGTGGACGAGGGCGAACTCTCTTGCTTGGCTGCACTCCACCACGAAGGCCAGGCCCCTCTGTGCCTCGAGCAGCAGCCCGCGCCCGGTCGGGGTGATGTCGTCCAGCCCGTTGAAGGACAGCCCGGCCAGCGTGGTGGCCGCGGTGGTGGAGGTGGCGACCACCGCCAGCCCTTCAACGCCGATCTCGGTCGCGCTGTGGCGGAACGCCGCGGCCCGGACGTTCGGGACGGAGCCCAGCAGCCGCAGATGCCGCGAGGCCGGTGCCCGGTGCCGATTCAGCACGGTGTTGCCGCAGCGCGTGGCGGTCGCCGTGTAGTCGATGCCGACCTGGTAAGTGTTCGACCAGGCGACCTCGTACTCGCAATCCTGCGCCGCGGCGGTGTGCCGGGCGACGATCGGCGAGCATGCCTCCATGCGCAGCGCCCGGCCGATGATCGCCGAGCCGCTGGTCTCGTTCAGGAAGGGGATGGCGACGTTGGGGTCGAGCTGGCGCAGCTCGAAATTCGGCGCATCGAAGACATGCCGGTTGTGGTTGTTGTAGGCGCCATCCGCCCTGGACAGCCGGATCCCGAAGCGATCCAGGCTGGGGTTGATCCCCGTCGCGATGGCGAAGTGGCCGCCATAGTAGCGGATGGAGGTGTTCCAGGCGGTGGCCGTGGCGCAGTGGATGTCGAGGCCGATGCGGTTGTTGAGGATGCGGCCGAGGTGGAAGGTGCTGTCCTCGACGCCGCGGCCGTCACCCAGCGTGCGCAGGCCGATCGTGAAGCCCGACACCAACCGCAACTCGACGACCGAGGCATCGATGTTGCGCACCAGGATGCCGATGTCGGCCTCGTCGAGCCAGTCGGACTGGGTCTGCCGGGTGACCTGCAGCCCGGCATAGTGCTTCTCGCCGTTGCGGACGGTGCCACCATCGCCGAGCGTCAGGACAGTCGCCGCGGCGGTGCCGGTGTAGCGGAGCACCCCGTGCATGATCAGGCCGCGGGCACCGCCGCCGAGGATGACCCCGGCGGAGACGTTCCAGGTGCCGGGCGGGATGACGGCGAACTTCTGGTCCGCCGCGGCGCGGTCGAAGGCGGCCTGGATAGCGGCGCGATCATCGGCGACGCCATCGCCGAGACCGCCGAAGTCGGAGGGCAGCACGGTCTCGCGGTCGCGCAGGTATTTTGCCAGGTCGGTCTTGCTGACCGCGGTGTCGAGCACCAGCAGGTCGTCGATGCGGGCGGGCATAGCGGATTCCCTACAGCGCGGTCGCTGTCACCGGCCCCACCAGGGCCGAGACGTTGCCCTCGGCGGAGACGGCGCGCAGCCAGTACCAGCGGGTATCGCCGGCCGTCAGGCCGGTGCGGTCCCAGAACAGGCTGGTCGGCTCGTCCGGCAGCTTGGTCGCAGCGGCGAGGCTATTGCTGGCCGCCTCGAACACCTGCAGCCGCACGGCGTCGGGCGGGAAGCCGCCGGAGAGGCGGATGCCGCCCGCGATGCCCGTCGCCGTGGGCGCCGCCACCGCGGTCGGGACGAGGGCCTGCCGCCAGCCCGACA
>JAFADX010000024.1 GCA_023424475.1 Pseudomonadota bacterium | reverse complement strand
CTGCGGCAGCTCCGGCGCCTGCGGCGGCGCCGCGGCCTGGGGCGGCGGTGCGACGCCTCGGCCGGCGGCCAGCACCTCCTCGCGCATCCGGTCGCGCGAGGGCAGCCCGCTGTCCCGCGAATCGGCCGCATGCCGTGCCGCGATATCGAGGTAGGGGCCGAGCTCGGGCACGCCGCGCGCTTCCGTCTCCCGGCGCACCACGCCCGCCTCGGTCGTCAGGGTCTGGCGATCCGCGGTGCGGCCGAGATCGGCGACGATGCGCGCATAGCCGTCGAGGGCGAGTTCGCGCTCGACGCGCAGCCCCTCGGCCGCGCGGGCCCAGTTGGCGCGCATCTCGGGGCTGGCCTGGACCACGTCGGCGCCTTCGATCAGCGACTGGAACCCGTCCAGCCGCCGCTGCGAGAGCACCGCCGAACGGCCGAGGACCGCGGCCCCTTCCAACTGCGCCCTGATGCCGGCGCGTTCCTGCTCGAGCCGCTGCCGCTCGGCCGCCATGAACCCGGCCTCGAGCCCGTCGAGGCCCTGGCGCAGGCGCGGATCGGCGCCCTCGCGCAACGCCGCGATCTGCCGCCGGACGTTCTCAGCCTCGGTGCCGCTGGCGCGGCTTTCCTCCTCGAAGGCGCGGTTCAGCGCCTCGGCGCGACGCAGGCTGGTGGTGACGCTGGAGGCCAGGGCAACCCGGAACCCCACCGAGGCCAGGCGCGTCGGCTGCCCGTCGGCGGTGTCGAAGGGCGGGATCTCGATGCGCAGGGAGGACCGCAGCGAGGTCTCCGGCGTGCGGAAATCCCCCCCCTTCACCACCACGCCGCCGGCCTGGCCATGCAGCCGGCCGACGCGCACGGCCCGGAAGGGCTCCAGCACCATCTCCCCGACATTGCCGAGGATGTCGTGCAGGCCGAGCGGATTGGGCTCCAGCATCCCGACCGGCTGCGCGCGGCCGGCGGCGGAACGCGGTCCCTGGAACCAGGCGTAGCGCGCCGTGCCCTCGGGCATCGGAAAGGTGCGGGCGAGGAAGTCGAGCTCGCTGACCGCCGCGCCGCCGCGCGCGGCATATTCCCACTCCTCCTCGGTCGGCAGGCGAACGAAGGCGGGGGTGCCGTCGGCCTCGGGCAGGCGCTGGCGCGCGTGGGACAGCAGCCAGCTCGTATAGCGCTGGGTGAAGGCGACGGCGTCGAACCAGGAGAGCGTGGCCGCCGGCAACCGCCCTTCCGCCGAGGACGCCGGGCACCGTTCCTGCATCACCGCGGCGTATTGGTCGCGCGTCACCTCGTACTTGCCGATCCAGTAGATCGGCACGTCGCGCCCCTGCACGGCGAAGGGGCCGGCAACCGCCTCCCGCCGCGCGAACTCGGCGATGCCGCCGGCCGGGTCCGTCGTGCCGAGCGTCACCGGGCGGTCATCGAGCGCCCCGGGCCCCGCAGGCGTCTCGACCGGCCGGAAGGCCATGGCGCCGCCGCAGGGCATGGGCAGCACCAGATCGCCGTCGGCGGGCTTCGGATTGGTGAATTCCGCCGGCCAGGGGGCCTGGGCCATGGCGGGCGATGCGAGCAGGGCCAGCAGCCCGGCAGCGGCGATACGCATCCCTCAGCCCTCCGCCAGGCCTTCGGCGGGCGGCACGGCCGCCGCCCGCAGCCCGGCCAGCATCGCCGCGGCCAGCGCGCCGAGGAGCGTCGCGCCGGCAGCCGCCGCGCCCATCTGGGCGGTCAACAGGCAGACCGGCCGCTCGCCGGTGACGGTGCCGGCGAACGCGCGGTTCAGCACCGTCGCGACCGCCGCCGCCATGCCGAAGGCGAGCGCCGCGCCTGCCAGCGCCACCGCCCCCGCCTGCAGCAGCGGCATCATCAGAAGCCCGCGACGCCGCAGCCCCAGCAGCGAGAGCAGGGCGAGATCCCGCCGCTTGCGCTCCACCTGCGCCCAGAGCCCGACACCGAGGCTGACGAGGTATCCCGCCCCGCCGGCCCCCGCGAGGGCGAGAAAGAGCAGCGCCAGGTTGCGGTCGAGCCGCAGCAGCCCCGCCACGGCATCGGCGCGCGAGGCGACCTCGATGCCCGCGAGGCGCAACTCGCGGTCGAGCGCCGGCACGTCGTCCAGCCGCGCCGCATGCATCCGGAAGCCGGCGAAGGGGCGCGGCGGCGGGCTCGCCTCGGGACGCGCATCGATGCCGGCGATGCCGTCGAGGAAATCCTCCGTCAGCACCAGCACCGGAACCGCGGCGAAGGCGGCATCCCGCGCCGCCGCCGTGAGCGGGGCGACGCCCCCGACGCGCATCGGCAGCGTGAGCACCTGTCGCGCGCCGCCATGCGTGCGCGCCACCGAGGCCAGCACCCGGTCCCCGACGGCAAGACCCAGGCGCTGCAGCGCGGTCCCGGAGATCACCAGCTCGTCGGCATCCATCGTGCCCAGTCCCGGCAGCAGGGGGTCGCCGGCGGCGGTCGGCAGCAGTTCCACCCGCAGCCCGCTGCCCGGCCGCGACGGGTTCTCCAGCACGATGGTGGCCGAGAGCGCGCGTGTCCGCGGCACCATGAAGGCGACGCGCGGATCGGCCGCGAGGCGGGCCAGCAGATCCGGCTCCAGGGTCCGGTTGACCACCGAGACGATCTCCCGCGCCCGCGGGTCCTCGAGCAGTTCCGCCCGCAGCCCCGCGACGACGCCCTGACGCAGCCCGAACAGCACGATCAGCGGCGCCAGCACGGCGGCGCAGCCCAGCACCGAGCAGAGGAAGAGCACCCCCTCATGCCGCAGGTCGGCGAGCGCCAGGCGCAGGACCATCACGCCGCCTCGGCGACGTCGGCCGCGCGCGCGAAGACCGAGCGCGCGATGCCGTCCGCGCCGGGCGCATGGGTCTCGCAGGCCAGCACCGGATAGCCGAGCCGCTCCGCCCGGGCCGGATCATGCGTCGCGACCAGCAGCGCCGCCCCGGCCGCGGCGCATTCGCGCTTCAGCAGCGACAGCACCGCATCGGCGAGTTCCGGATGCACCGAGGCGGTCGGCTCGTCCGCCAGCACCATCGCCGGGCGATGCGCGAGCGCGCGGGCGATCGCCACGCGCTGCCGCTGGCCGACCGAAAGTTCCGCCGGCCGCTTGCGCAGTTGCGCCGCGATGCCGAGTTCTTCGGCCAACAGCCGCACCCGGCGGGCATCGGGCCGCCCGGCGATGCCCTGCGTCAGGGCGATGTTCCCCTCCGCCGTCAGGAAGGGCAGCAGCCCGCCCGTCTGCGGCACCACGCCGACCTGCCGCGCGCGCAGCTCCGCGAGCGCGTCGCCATGCCCCGCCGTCCAGTGCCGCGCGATGTCGTGGCCGGCAAAGACGAAGCGCGCCGCCGCGTCGGGCGGCGCCGCGAGCGCCAGCATCATCAGCAACGTGGACTTGCCGCTGCCCGAGGGGCCGGCGAGCGCCAGCACCTCCCCCTCGGCGAGATCGAAGGCCGGGACTTCGAGCGCGAAGGGCGCCGCATCCCCGCGATAGGCCCTCGACACCCCGCGCAGGGACAGCAGCGGCGTCACGGCAGGGCTTCGAGGGGCACCGGGAAGAAGGCCTCCCCGCCCGGCCGGCCGTCGAGCGTCACCCAGAGGTCCGGCCGCGCGGCGAATTCCTGGTAGAGGCGCAGCTTGGTCTCGATGCCGTTGATCAGCTCGCGCTGCGCCGCAGCACCCATGGCGAGCCATTCCTGCTCGGTCAGCTCCATCACCTGGCTCTGGTAGGGCAGCCCGTCGAGATACTCGCCCAGGGCCTGCCCGACGCGGGACAGGTTGCCGAGCCGCGCCGGATCGCGCGCCGTCGCCGCGAAGGCGGCGCGCAACTGCCCGAAGAAGGATCGCGGATCGGTCCGCCCCGCCAGCCCCGCATCGAGGATGCGCGTCAATGCCTGCGAGAGGTCGGAGAGCTGGTTGCGCGTCAGCAGCACGCGCACGTCGAGCGCGGCGATGGTCGGGTCGCGCAGGTCGCGGTCGGTGGTCCAGGACCGCACGACATCGGGCGCCGTCGTCCCGCCTTCCCGGCCGAGATAGGCGAGGCGCATCGCGGTGCCGACGATCTCGACCTGCTGCGCGATGCGCTCGGCTTCCGGCGTGCGCTCCGGCGCAACGCCGCCGATCGGTCGGCCGACCGTGTCGGCCACCTGGCGGAACAGCGCGTTGGTCAGGCCGTTCACCACGCGCTCGAAGGCCTGGGGGCTGCCGCCCTCGACCGGGAAGTAGAGCGACCCGGCGGCGCCATAGCGCGTCAGCTCGGTGTACTGCGCGCGCGCATGGGCGTGGTTGGAGCGCCCTTCCGGCGTCTGCAGGTGGATCGCGAAGAGGGCGACGCCGCGCGCCTCCGCCAGCGCGCGGATCTCCGCGACACCGAGGCGCGTCTGCGACTTCGGGTCCGTCGCGTCGAGCGCCCCCGCATCGGTGATCAGCACCACGTAGCGCCCGCCGAAGGCCGACCAGTCCACCTGGTCGATGGCCACGCGCAGCCCGGCGATCGCGTCCTCGTCGAAGCGCTCGGTCGAGACGGTGGCGGCGCGGACCGTCTCCAGCGCCGGCAGGATCGCCCCCGGCGGGCGCGAGAGATCCGGCGAGGCCACCAGCCGCGTCACGTATTCGAGTTGCGGGCGGGAGGAGAGGTCGGCGCGGTAGGCCACCATGCCGAAGCGGAAATTGTCCCGCACCGCCGTGTCGCCGATGCGGGAGATGATGTGGCGGATCGCCTCCCGCGTGCGCTCGATATAGGGCTGCATCGAGATGGTGCTGTCGATCACGAAGACGACCGCGCCGCGGAAGTCCCGCAGCCGCGCGGGATCGGCCTGCGGCGGTGCCTGGCGCAGCTCGGCGGGCGCGGAGATGACTTCGAGCGCGCGCATCTGCGTGCCGTCGCGCCGCTGGACCGTCTCGGCCTCGAGGATCGGCAGCAGGTAGAAGTTGCGCTGGATGTCGATATAGGTCTCGGGCTCCAGCGCCACCACCGGGCTGCCCGGCTGGCTTGCCGAGGCCCGCATCGCCACCGCCTGCTGCACCATGTCGGGTGCGGCGAGCAGCCGGCGCAGCGTATCCTCGTCCCGCAGGAACATGGTGCGCTCGCGTCCGGCCGGGTTGGTGAAGGCGCCGACCATGGTGTGGCGCCAGTCGATCGCCCGATCCTCGCGCACCCAGCCTTCGACGCGGCCATCGCCCTCGCGCCCGACCTCGACCCAGCCGTCGCGGCGGCCATAGACGAACAGCACCGAGAATCCCGCCAGCGGCCGCCCCTGCCCCGCATTGGGCTGGGCGTGCAGCGTCGCGCCGGGGCGCAGGATGACGCGCTGGTAGAGCGTGGTCTTGCCCGGGATCAGCAGCGGCACCCGGCGGGCCGGCTGCGCCTGGGCGAGCATCGGCAACAGCGCGACGGAACCGAGCAGGAGCAGGCGGCGCGGGGTCATGGCCAGAAATCCCTCAGCGTCAGCGGCGCGTTGAGATCCCCTTCCCGCGCCCGGTCCTCGAGCCACTGGTGCAGCCGCGCGCGCGGTTCGGCGGCGGAGGCATCGCCGGCGGCGACCGCGTCGCGGTAGTGCCGGGCCGCCTGGCGCGGGTCGGGGTCTCGGAAGGGCCGGTCCGGCTGGAAGCCGACCGGATCGTAGAGCCGTGCCAGCCGCGTCAGGGCCGAGGCCTCGCCGGCCCGCGCCGCGGCTTCCCAGAGCAGCAGGGCGTCATCGTAGCGGCCGGCATCGTAGCGCCGGGCGGCCTCCCCGGCGATCGCCGCCGGTGAGGTGGCGCGCGCGATCACCTCGGGCACGGACAGCCCGTCCATGGAAGGCGGCGCCTGCGGTTCGGCCATGGGCCGCGCCGGCGGCAGCTCGGGCGGCGGAGCCTCGGGCCTCGGCGCCTCGACCCGGGGCGGCTCAGGCGGCGGCGCCGGTTCCTTGCGCCAGAAGAACCACCACCAGGCGCCGCCGCCGGCTGCCGCGAGAAGCAGCAGCACGAGCAGGATCCAAGGCCAGACGGCGGTCTTCGTCGGAGCGGAAGGCTGCGGAACCGACAGCGGCGCGGGTGGCGGCGGCGGCGGCAGGGGTCGTGCCGCGACAACGACGGTCGCGTCCGGATCCCCGGACACGGGCGAAGGCTTCGGCGCCGCCGCCGCGGGGGGCGGCGGCAGCGGCTCCGCGATGGCATGCCCGCTGCCGCCATGCAGCGGCGGCACGTCCGGCCAGAACAGGGGGGCCTGGAAGGCTGCCCAGGGCAGGGCGAAGAGCACCGGCCCGGCTTCCAGCCAGTCCACCACCTGCGGCCCGAGATAGAGGCGCACGCCCTGCGGCGAGGGCTCGACCCGATCAGGCTGCAGCAAGGCGTCACCCACCTGCCAGCCATCGGGACCGAGCGTTCCCTTGGACCAGCCCTCGCGCAGGATGCGGAAGCGCGGATCCGCGGGCGGCTCCGTCAGCCCCTGCAACAGCAGGACGGCGTGCCCTCCCTCGGGATGCGCCGGATCCGCCGCGGCGAGGACGTTCGTCATGCCGCCTGGCCGAGCGCGCCCAGGATCTTCCCGAGGCGCGCATTCTGCGCCACGTCCACCTCGTGCCCGCCCGGCGCCGTCACGTTCTCCTCCGCGAGGCGCGAGAAGGCGCTGATCCAGTCGACATGGAACTGCTTGTCATAGGGCTCCGGCTGCGGACCGAGATGCGGCATGCCGTTCACCGGCGGGCGCGGCGCGAAGACCGGCCGGTCGGTGCGCCCCGCGCGCGGCCGCTGGTCTGGCGGCAGGTCCGCATAGCCGAGGGTATGGACGTAGCGGTTCACCAGCCCCTCGGCGACCATCACGGGCTTGGAGGCACTCTCGCTGAGCTTCTGGCGATAGGATGCGGCCTCCCGCAGCCGCTGCGCGATGCGCGCGGAAAGCCCGGTGCGCCGCGCGCCGGCGCCGAGCTGCGCCACCAGCGCCGTCGCCGCCTCGCGCGGCAGCTTCAGCTGCTCGGCGGTCTCGGGCTCGCCGGCGGCGCGGTGCATCTTCTCCATCCATTCGGCGACGGCCATGTCGGCGTAACGTTCGAAGGCGTCGCGGGCACGGTGCTCGCCCTCCGCGGCGGGGGCGACGAGGTCGCCGAGCTCGGCGAGATAGTCCTCCTCGCCCGCCCGCGCGCCGACCGGGGCTTCCTCATCCGGTTCGGTCTGCATGCGCCACCAGGCGGAGGTCAGTTCCTCCGGCGTCACCTGCAGGCTGCGGATCAGGCGGCCGAAGGCCTGGGCGGCGGCGCAGGCGACGAGCGCGCGGCTGATCACCCGCGCTTCCTCCCGCCGCTTCGCGAGTTCCTGGGTCAGATCGCCGGAATGCCAGTAGGGCGCGAGGCGCCCGGCCATGTCGGCCCGCAGCGCCTCGAGCCGCGCGGCGATCTGGGTCCGCTTGATGGCGGGGTCGCAGACGGGCCGCAGGCTCTCGGCGAGGAAGGAGATGCCGCCGTCGTTCAGCGTCATCGCCGCGTCCCAGGCGCGCTCGGGGTCGGCGAAGTGACGGCGGCAATCCTCGTTGGAGACGAATTCCTCCCGCAGCCGGGCGATGCGCGGCGCCTCCGATGCGCGCGGCGCGGCTTCCCTGCCCTGCGCGTCGTAGTCGAGGATATGCTTCGCCGCGACATTGGGGTTGCGCAGCCAGTAGGTATTCGCGAAGGGGCGGCCGTTCGCCCAGTCCCGCGGCCAGTCGTATTCCTTGCCGAAGAAGTCGAGCAGCGAGGCGTTGAGCCGGATCGTCCAGCGGCTGCCGGTGCCCTCGGTCGCGCCCTTCTTCTCCTCGAACTCGGTGTCGAACTTGGTCAGCACCAGGAACAGCGCGTTGCGGTGCCGCGCGCGTTCCTCCGGCGTGACGCCGAGCGTGCCGTCCACCCAGTCCTTGATCATCCGCGGCAGGGTGCGGACTTCCTGGTTGGAGGGACCGATGCAGAGGAGCATGGAGGTGATCTCCTGCTCCGCGCAGTAGCGCTGGTAGAGGTAGGCGACCTTGCCGCGCAGGAAGAGGCCCGGCAGCTTGCCCTTTTCGGCGAGGAAGCGCCCGGGCTGGGTCAGCTTCTCGCGCGACCGCGCGCCGGGGAAGTCGAGCAGGTCGGTGACCTCGAAGAAGTCCCAGGGCCTGTCGCGCAGCGCGATGGTCAGTTCGGCGACCAGCGCGGCCAGCGCCGCCCGCGGCAGCACCGCCTGGCGGCCCGCCCGCGTGCGCACCGCCAGCGTCCCGTCGGCCGGATCGCCCAGCATCCCGAGCGTGCGGACATCGATGATCGAGGTCTCGCGCGGCGAAAGCGCTTCGAGCGGCGCGAAGGCCTCGCCGGCGAAGTCGAGGGCGGAGAGCGCGACCAGCAATTCCCGCGCCGCGCTCGTGAAGGCCTCGTGGCCGTTCCACAGGATGGAGAAGAAGGCCGCGCGCTCCGCCACCGGCAGCCGCGGCGCGATGGAAGCCGCCTGCACCCAGAAGGCGGAACCGAGACCGGGCACGAGCGGATGGCCGCGGAACAGCCCTTCGAAATACTCGCGCAGGTCGTCAACGTCGTCCTCGGCCAGGCGGTCCATCGCCTCCCCGCCCGCCCGCGCGGCGAATTTCGCGCAATGCGACTGCACCAGTTCCGGCGAGGGAATGTCCACCTCGGCCGGATCGAAATCCTCGAGGAAGGTATTGCCCAGGATCTTGATGACATCGGTCTGCGACAGCAGCCGCAGCGCCACCGGATGGCCCGGCAGCGTGGACGGCGGCCGCAGCGTGAAGCGGGTGACGAGGCCCGTCGCCTCCTGGCCGCCCTCCGGGTTGATGTCGCGCACGAAGTCGAGCGCGGCGCCGTCGAACATCGCCGTGACGGACGCCTGCCCACGCCGCGCCAGCGCCGAGATCAGGTAGGACTTGCCCGACTGCGACGGCCCGAACACCGCGACGCACATCGGCCGCTCCGCCGCCGCTTCCAGCTTCCGCGCGCGGCGGGCGAACTTGCGGAAGTCGCGCGCGATGGCCTGCGCCTCCTCCCGCACCTTGGCGCGGTTGTCGCCGAGCCAGGCGACCGCCTCGGAGGCCGCCTCGGCGGTGTCGCGGGCGGCGCCGGCAAGGGCTGCATCGGTGCTGGCGTCGAGTCTCATGCCATCCCCACCACGCCGGTGTCGCGCCAGTAGCCGGCCTCGGATTTCATTGTCTGCAGCCTGATCTCCACATCGGTGCGGCGCAGCGCGGTGCCTTCCGCATCCTCGATCTCCTCGACGCGGAAATCCTCGCGCTTCTCCTCCTGGCCCGGCGCATCGGGGTCCATGTCCGCGCGGCGGATCTTCACCCTGAGCGGCAGCGCCATGCGAGGAACGCTTTCAGGGTTCGCGAATTCCAGCGCATAGAGCGGCGTGGCCGGCCAGCGTTCGATCGGCAGTTGCCGGAAGCCGAGGAAGGTCGGCGCGGCGAAGGTCATGGTGAATTCCACGCCGTCGCCGGAGTTCGGCCGCTTCTCCAGATCCACCTCCGACAGCAGGACGCCCTGCTCGCGGATCTGGCCCGAGATTTCCATCCGCCCGATGAATCGCGCCGTCGATTTCATCGCGAGCTGCGAGGTCCGCATCAGGAAGGATTCGAGCCGCCCTTCGGCAAGCGCGCAGAGCATCGCGCCCACCGCCGCACTGGTCTTGGGGTCCTCGATGCGGGCATTGGCGTCGCGGAAGGGATACCAGCCGCCGACCGCATAGCGGTGCATGCCGATCATCCGATGCGGCGGCACCGGCGACTTGGCCAGCACGATGTCGGTGACCGCCCGCAGCCGCGAGGGCCTGCCGGAGAGCAGCAGCACGTCGCAATCGTAGTGCCAGACGACCTCGCACAGATCGGCCAGCACCGCGCCAAGCGTCGCCTGGATCACCGCCTCCACGCGGCGGGCGTCGGCAGCGACCTCGACATCGGCGATCGAGAAGCCGATCGCCCCGGCCTGGCGGGCCGCGGTCTCGAAGAAGGCGATGGCCCGCGGATTCGCCGGCTGCGGCTCGGCGCCGAGCACCGTGCCGATGGTGGCGCGGAACACCTCGCCCATCTCGCGACCCTCGATCCGCTCATAGGCATGCAGCGCGGCGAGGCCGACGGGTTCGAGCACCTGGCCGACGAACTGGCGGCGCAGATGGCGTTCCACCTCGGATTGCCCGCCGCGGTCGCCGCCCAGGGTCTGGCGCAGGAAGGCATTCGGGTCGCCCATCCCCGCCGCGCGCAGCGCATCGGCGACCTGCGGCAGCACCAGGTGCGTGATCAGCCCCTCGAGCACCTCATCGCCCGCGATCTTGAAGCCCTCGCGGAATTCCTGGCGCGGCACGATGGTGTCGCGGTTCTCGACGGACCAGGTGACGACCATCAGGTCGGTCGTGCCGCCGCCGATGTCGATGGAGGCCACGCGCAGGCAGGGATCGGACCCCCGCTCGGGCCGCACGCGCCCGGCGAGCTCGAAGAATCCCGCCGCATCGCCCTGCAGGCGCTGGGTGATCTCGGTGTAGAGCCAGACCACCTGCGTCGCCGTCGCCTCGTCGAGGTTGAGCAGCACGCGCGGCTCCGGCGGCGCGGTCGGCCCCGCCTCGGTCCAGCCCAGCAGGTCCCAGGCGAGCTTGATCGCGCCCTCGGCGCGCTCGCGCAGGATCTTCTGCTCGGCGAGCGGCATGGCCGGCGGAAGCGTCAGGATCACCCGGCGCAGCCGTCGCGGCACATCGGCGAAGCGGCGGGCCGCGCGCGTCGCCGGCGCGTTGATCTGGCTGACCGCCTGCATGAGCAATTCGGTCAGCAGGAAGGTGAACATGGACGAGCGCGAGAAGCGCGCCCGCACCGCCGGCTGGCCGCGCCCGCGCAACATGCGCAACGCCTCGCCGGTCTCGGTCACATGCGCCATGAAAGGGCCGGACACCGGCGGTTCCGTCGTCACGCCATCCGAGGCGCGCCCGTTGAATCGCCAGCCCTGCACGTTCGGCCGCCGGTCCCAGAGATACCGCTTCGGGCTGGAAATGCCCGTCGCGCCTTCGTTGCCCTGCGTCGCGGCGGCGAGCCGCATCGCCTCCGGCCCGACGCGCACCGGGGACGGCCAGCGGAAGGCATTCGCCCGTCCCGACCGGCGCGAGATCGCATCGCGCCCGAAGGAGCCGACCGCGAACTCGACGCGGCTTTCGAAGGGTCGCGCATAGCTCTGCTCGGGCCGCGACAGGTCGCGCAGCGCCAGCACCTGGGAATTGTTCAGCGACGGCGCGTCCTGGCTTTCCTCCACCAGCACGCCGCAGGTGCGCGAATTGCCGATGTCGAGCACCAGATCCACGTTGATCGGCGCATAGCCCCGGTTGTCGGACACCACATCGACCAGCCGCACCCGCGGCAGGATGCCGATCCCGTCCAGCAGCCCGAGCAGCGCGAGATACCGCGCCCAATGCTCGCAGGCATGGGGGAAGTCCTCGGGCCGCAGCGGGCGGCCGCCGCGCTGCGCCTGGCGCAGCTCGCGGAAGCCTTCCTCGAGCCATTGCCCGACCCAGGCCTCGTTGAGAAACCAGGCGTTCTCGGCATGGCTGAAGACCGGGGCGAATTCCTGCTGCCGCGCGCTGTCCTCGGGTGCCGGCGCCACATAGGGGCGTTCCGGCGTGCGCGGCATCAACGCCGTGTCGAAGGCGAGCACGAGCCGGTGCGAGCGCCCGTCCGGATCGCGCGCCGGCTTCTCGGCGATGCAGGCGCGGGCCCAATTGGAGGGGCCGCGGTCATAGACCTCCTTGCCGTCCGCGCCGCGCGCATGGACGCGGAAATAGGGCAGCGGCACCCACTTGTTCAGGAAGGGTTCGAGCGCCTGGGCGCGGGAGATGGCGTAGGTCTCCTCCGGCGGCGGCACCTGGCGCGTGACGGGGTCGGCGAGGTTGCCGTCCTCGTCCGGTTCCAGCAGCCGCAGGATCGCGGGGGACTTGCCCTCGTGGTCCACCTGCTCGCGCAGGTTCTCCTCCCAGAAGGACCGCGATCCGCGCGGCAGCCGGTCGATATCGAAGTCGATGTCGAGGAACTGGATGCCGGAGGACGGCACCAGGCTGATCAGTCCGGCGAAGGTCGTGCTGCTCATGGACATGGCTATCCTTGCCGCGGAGTGTGCCGCAGCGCGATGCAGCGCGCCAATCCGGCGTTGCGCGCCCCTGCGCGCACGAAACTGGTGATCCGCGCCCCTGCGCGCACGGAACTGGTGATCCGCGTCCCTGCGCGCACGAAACCGATGCCCCGCGCCCCTGCGCGCACCAATCCGGTGTCGTCTGCCCGGCGCCGCATCAATGCACCGGGCAATTCAGGCGGTAGCGCCAGCGCGTGTTCGCGAAGGGGCCGATCACCACCACCTCGACCACGTAGTCGTTGCCCTGAGGGCGCCAGTCGAAGCCGATGCGCCCGCGACCGCTGACCATGCCCGGCGTGCGCGCGAGGACGCGGCCGCGATAGCGGACCTCGATGCTGTCGGGGACCGTCTGGGTATCGAAGTCCACCGTCACGGGTCCCGGATCGGGGCCGAGGAAATGGCGCGTCCGTGTCTCGCCCGACCCGCCGGACTGCGTCTCGACGTTGCAGGGCTCGGTGCCCGGCGGCGGGGTGGGCGGCCGCCGTTCGGGCTCGGGCGGCGGCGGCGGGGGTTCGGGCGGCGGCTCGGGCAGCGGCTCCGGCGGCCGAGGCGGCTCGGGCCGGGGCTGTGGCTGGGGTTGTGG
>JAFADX010000334.1 GCA_023424475.1 Pseudomonadota bacterium | reverse complement strand
GTGCGGCGTTGTCCTCGGGCGCCGCGTCGGGTGAAGATGGGCTGCCCGGCGGCGTTTCCGGCCCGGCCTGCGCAGCAGCAGGCGGGTCCTGCTCCGGGCCGGGGCCGGCGATCGGGAGATCCTCGATCGGCGGCAGCGCGTCCTTGCCCGCGGGGCCGCTCACAGCAGCGTCCGCGTGCCGCTGCGCGGCGCGAAGGTCGCGACCACGCCGGGCCGCCCGCGCAGCGCGACCATGGTGCGCGAGAAGGCGTTGACCGAGACCTGCAGCGCCAGGAAGCGTTCCAGGACCTGCGCCAGCGGATAGAGCCCCGCCGCCGACCAGGCCTGCTGGTCGAAGGTGAGGGTGACGTCGAGGCCCCGCGCGAAGGAGCCGGCACGCCCGCCCGGCAGCCGCGCGACGCCGGGCCGCGTATCGACCGAGACCAGGGCGCCGAGCGCGGCCCGCGTCTCGGCGGTGTCGCGCAGGTCGTGCAGGCGCAGGATCTCGCGCAGCGCCGCCGCCCCGGTCTCGCCGCCCGACACCGAGAGATGGTTCAGCGCGAGATGCGAGATCAGCCGCCAGGCGCCGCGGTCGTTCAGCCCGGGCCGCAGCGTCGGCGTCGGCGGGGAGAGGCAGTCCACCCCCGCGAGCGGCATGCCGCCCTGCGAGACCCGCAGCCGCGGCTGCCCGGCGCCGAAGGGCAGCAGCACCGGCAGGTCGCGGTTGCAGCACAGCGCCTCGACCGTCAGCACGCCCTCGGCCGGGCGCATCGGGTCGAAGGCGGTGTCGCGCAGCTCGATCCAGGTCTGGGTGCCGGTGACGGGCGGCGTCGCGCCGCGCCGGAAGGTGACGTAGTTCGCCGGCGCGACCTGCTCGGCATCCTCCTCGGTCCGGCCCAGCCGGTAGAAGGGCAGCACGGGGCGGCGCTGGCCGTCGGGCCGGCTCTCGCGCACCTGCTCGACGGCGAAGACCTCGAGGGCCGTCGGGCGCCGCGCATCGGGCACCACCATCCATTCGGACTGCGTGCCGTCGAGGGCGATCGGCTCGCAACGATGGGGAAAGACGTTGATCGCCGGCGTGCAGCCGAGCGCGACATTCTCCGGCGCGAGCGCACGCTCGAGCTCCGACATGGCGCGGGAGAGGTAGATGAAGACCTCGAGCCTGCCGCTCTCCTGCACGAGCGTGCGCGCCTCGAGCCCGATGAGGTCGATGTAGAGGAACTTCTCCGGGAAGGCGAACCACTCGGTCAGCATCCGGTAGCCGGCGAAGGAGCGGCGTGGCCAGGGCAGCGCGGATTCGTTCTGGTCGTATCCGCCGGGCTGCAGGCATTCGGGGCCGAGCAGCGTCGGCGAGGCATCCGCGGGGCCGTCGGCGAGCGCGACGCCGAGGGTCGAGGTGCAGAGGAGTTCGTGCAGCAGCGCCGGCAGCGCGCCGACGCCGCGCAGGTGCAGGCGCAGCCGGTCGAGGCCCACCTTCGAGAAGGTGAGGTCGGGCGCGGTGGTGCGCAGCACCAGCCGCAGGCACGCCGCCGCCCCCTGCACGCGGTTGTTGGGAGGGGCGGCGATGGGCAGGCCGCTCAGGCGGAGGGATTCGATCGCGACCGGCCAGATCGTCACGTCGTGACAGGTGGTGAAGCGGACCGGCTCGCCGCGCACCGGCTCCGTCTCGAGCATCAGGCCGCGCGGGACGCGCACCGGGCCAGTCGCGTCCGGCGGCGCGCTCAGCTTGAGCGTCGTCATCGAGGGCACCGGCGCGAGCAGGTGCGGCGAGAGCATCTCGAGCAGCGTCTCGCTGAACTCGGGCAGCTCGTCGTCGAGGCGTTGCTGCACGCGCGCGGCAAGGAAGGCGACGCCCTCGAGCAGCCGTTCGACATAGGGGTCGTCGACCGCCTCGGGCGTGACGCGCAGGCGGGCGGCGACCTTGGGATAGGCCTCGGCGAACTCCCCCGCCGCCTTGCGGATCGCGGCGAGTTCCCGGTTGTAGTAGGGCAGCAGGCTTTCGGACATGACGTCAGCCGTTCTCGCGCACCGAGACGTCGAGCGTCGTCGGGCGCACCAGGGTCTCGAAGGAGATCTGCTCGGGCACCGGGTCGGTGCGCAGGATCGCCTCGATGCGCAGGCGCAGCACGCGGTCGACCGCCTCGCGTTCCTCCCGGCGCAGCTGCACCTTGATGCTGGTCAGGCGCGGCTCGAAGCGTGCGATCGTCGCCTGGATCTCGCGCGACAGCGCGGCGCGGCGCTCCTCCTCGGTGAAGGAGCCGGCGGTCGGGTCCGGCACGCCATAGCCGACCGGCGAGAGCGGGAGTTCCGACAGCCCGGCCTCCGGCGGCAGCCGCCGCCGCCGCGCGTTCAGCAGCGATTCAAGATCGCGCCGGACCGCCTGCCGCAGCTGCTCGATCGCGAAGGACTGCGACAATGGCGGATCGCGCGGGCTGTCCGGATCGGCATCGAGCAGCCGGTCGAGCAGCGGCAGGCGGATCCGCGGGCTGGTCCGGGTATCGCTCATGACCGGTACAGACTACCCCACCTCGTTCAGTCGAAGGCGATCTCTTCCAGCTCGGCGAGGGTCTTCGCGTCCTCGCCGACCAGGAATTCCCGCATGCCGAGGCCGCGCACCAGGCCGCCGTCGTCCTGCCATTCCGTGCCGCGGCCGAGCCGCAGCGGGTTCGGCATGTCCTTCGCCGTCCAGGGATAGATGGCCGGCAGGTAGACCACGCCTTCCTGGCCGTCCTTCATCTCGATGGTGCAGCGGCGCCAGTAGAGGTCCCGCGGCCGCTTCGGCGCATCGAAGGAGAGCATGCGCAGCCGCTCGGTGGGCACCCACATGTATTCGCCGCCGGCGGTGATGACCTCGATCATCGCGGCGAAGACGTCGTCCGCGTCGCGGAAGTCGTCGAAGGCGGCGCCGTCGATGCTGCCGGACACGCGCGGGCGCTTCGCCTCGACCTCGGCAGTCGCGGCGGCGGCGCCGGCCGCATCCCCGGCGCGCAGCAGCGTCATCGCCTCGGCGGCGGCCTTCTGCGCGTCGGTCGGGTCCTCGCCCTGGAACTTCGGCACGCGGCCTTCGAGGATCACCTGGCGCCGCACGACCTCGCCGCGGATGAGCTGGCGGAACTCCATCACGGTCGGCGAGGGATTGTCCTCGATCACCGCGTCGAGGGCGCGGTCGGCGCGCTCGAATTCCCCTGCGAAGCAGAACATCTCCGCGAGCAGCCAGCGCGGGCCGGGTTCCCGGGGTGCCGCCTTGACCGCCGCGGTCGCCGCAGCCACCGCGCCTTCGATGTCGCCCGCCTTGAATGCCTCGCCTGCCGTGCTCATGCTGCTTGCCTCGCCGCCTGGAGATCCGTGACGAGACGGAAGGCCGCCCCCACCTCGTCCAACTGGTAGTGCGGCTGCAACTGGATGATGCAGCCGTAGACGCCCGGCTGGCCGGGCTTCTCCCTCACCTCGACGCGCGCGTCGCGCAAGGGATAGCGCGCCCCCTGGTCGCCCGCGGCGGAGGACACGTTCGTGAAGCCTTGCAGCCATTTCTGCAGGCGTCTCTGAATCTCGTCATGCGTCTTGAAGGAGCCGACCATGTCGCGGCCCATCAGCTTGATGCAGTGGGCGAAGCGGCTGACGCAGAGCATCGCGTTGAACTGCGCCGACAGGCGCTGGTTCGCGTTGGCGATCGATGCCGTCTCGCCGGTCTGGCGCGGCGGGCGGTGGATCGACGGCACCGCGGCGAAGGTCGCCTCGGGCAGCAGTTCGAGCCCGATGAAGGGCACGAGGCCGGCCTCGACGGCCTGGCGTTCCTGCTCGTCGGTCAGCGCGACCTCGACGGGCGGACGCAGCGTGGTTCCACGCGGATCGCCCGGGAGGTGCTCCGCCGGCAGGGCCTCGATCACGCCGCCGAGCGGCTCGCGCGCCACCGTCGCGCCGCGCACGTCGGCCGGCCAGGAGGACCGCGCGAAGGCGCGGATTGCCGCCGCCGCGAGACCGAACGCCGCGTTCATCCACACGCGCGACCCGGAATCCGGCGCATGCTCGCGGTAGCGGAAGCCATCGGCACGGGACCCGTCATCCGGCCAGGGAGGGCGGGCCAGCGCGCGCGGCAAGACGACGCTGAGGAAGCGCGTGTCCTCGCGCGACTGCAGGGACCGCCAGCGGGCCCGGTCATTGGCGCGCAGCACGTCGGTCAGGTCGGCCGCGGCATTGAGCCCGGTCCAGGCATCGAAGCCGAGCAGCGCCGGATGCGCGGCGACGACGGCCGGCGCGAAGGCGGCCGCAGCGACGGCGGACAGGCCGTCGAGGGCCGCGATGTCGTCGGTCGGGCTGCCGGGACCAGGCGCGTGACGCACCTCATAGTCGGCCACGAGCATCCCGAAGGGCTCGCCGCCCGGGGTGCCGAACTCGCCCTCATAGACCAGCCTGAACATGCTGGACTGGTCGAATTCGAGCGCGCGCTCGAAGTCGCGGCAGATTTCGGTCCAGCGGGCACTGAGTATCCGGATCCTGATGCGCGCGCCGAAAGGCACGCGCTCGAGCAGCCAGCCGACGCCGCGCCACGTGCCTTCCAGGCGGCGCAGCCGGTCCTGGTGCAGCACACGGTCGAGCTGGGTGCCGATCAGCCGGTCGAGCGCGGCGATGTCGCGGTCCACCGCTTCCTCCAGCCGCGCGATGGCGCGGCGGCGGCCGGCCGCGCTGCCGTCATGCTGCAGCAAGGACGACAGGTGCAGGCCGAACCATTCGTCGAGGCACGCGGCCGCCGATGGCTCGGTGATGAATGCCGCGATCCGCTCCGCGCCTTCGGCGCCGGCGCCCTGGCCCAGAAAGCGGCCCGAGAGGACGACCGCGCGGAGAGGCACGGGCGGTTCAGGTCCGGTGTTCCGCGGCATGGCGCCGCACCCCCCTGCCCCGCCCGGCCGTGGTCACGCCTTCTGCGGAATGCGCGCGACCATGCGCATGGAGGTCGAGAGTTCCTCCATCTGCAGCCACGGGCGCAGATAGGCGACGGCGTTGTAGACGCCGGGCTTGCCCGGCACTTCCTTCACCTCGACCTTCGCTTCGCGCAGCGGATAGCGGGCCTTCATCTCCTGGCCGGCCTTCTCGTTGGAATTGACGTAGTTCTTGATCCAACGGTTCAGCCAGACCTCGCAGTCGCTCGCCTCCATGAAGGAGCCGATCTTGTCGCGGGCCATGACCTTGAGGAAGTGCGCGAAGCGGCTGGTCGCCATGAGGTACGGCAGGCGGGCGGAGATGGCGGCGTTCGCCGTCGCCTCCGGCCGGTCGTACTTCTTGGGCTTCTGCACCGACTGCGCGCCGAAGAAGACCGAGTAGTCGGTGTTCTTGTAGTGGCAGAGCGGCAGGAAGCCGAGGCCCGAGAGCTCCGCCTCGCGGCGGTCGGTGATGCCGATCTCGGTCGGGCACTTGGTGTCCGCGTCGCCGTCGTCCGAGGTGAAGACGTGGGTCGGCAGGTTCGACACCTTGCCGCCGCCCTCGGCGCCGCGGATGGCGACACAGAAGCCGTACTGGGCGAAGGCGTCGGTCAGGCGCGCACCCATGACATAGGCCGCGTTCATCCAGCAGTAGTCGTTGTGCTCCATCGCCTTGGCCTTGCCATTGGCGTCGTAGGGAGCCTCCTCGTAGTTGAAGTCCTCCACCGGCACGGTCGCGGCGCCGTAGGGCAGGCGGGCGATGGTGCGCGGCATGACGAGGTTGAGGAAGCGCGCATCCTCGGTGTCACGCAGGGAACGCCACTTGGTGTACTCGGCGGTCTCGAAGATCTTGGCGAGGTCGCGCGGCTTCGAGAGCTCGCGGTAGTCGTCCATGCCGAACATCTGCGACGCGGCCGCCGAGATGAAGGGCGCGAAGGACGCCGCCGCGACCGAGGAGATCAGGCGCAGCGTCTCGATGTCGTCCGGGTGGTTGGTCCACTCGTAGTCGCCGATCAGCGCGCCGTAGGGCTCGCCGCCCGGGGTGCCGAACTCGTTCTCGTAGATCTTCTTGAACAGCTGCGACTGGTCGAACTCGACCGCCTTCTGCAGGTCGCGCGACAGTTCGCGCTTGCTCGCCTGCAGCAGCCGCAGCTTGAGCGAGGTGCCGGTCTCGCTGTTCTGCACGAGGTAGTGCAGGCCGCGCCACGAGCCCTCGAGCTTCGAGAAGCGCTCGTGGTGCATCACCTTGTTGAGCTGCTCGCTGACCTTCTGGTCGATCGCGGCGATCGCGCGGTCGAAGGTCTGCTGCAGGTTGCGGCTGAAGGTGACGGTGCCCTTCAGTGCTTCCTCGGTCAGGGCCTTGATCAGGTCCTGGGCGCGGTCGCGCTCGGTCTGCTTGGTGGCGCCGATGACCTGGTCGAGGAGGCCGAGGCCGCCTTCGAGTTCGGTTGTCGTGGCGCCGGCGGCGGAAGACTGGGCTTCGCTCATCGATCAGCCCTCCTTCTTGTCGAGGCCGAGTTCGGCCGACAGCTTGTCCAGCTTGTCCTTGTCCTGCAGCACCTGCTCGAGCAGGCCTTCGAGTTCGTCGGAGCGATCGACCTTGGACATCAGGTCGCGCAGCTTCGCCCGCGTCTCGAGCATCGCCTTCAGCGCGGGCACCTGCTCGGCCACGCGCTGCGGCTCGAAGTCCTCGAGGCTGCGGAACTTCAGGTTGACCGCCATCTGGCTGCCGTCGCCGGCGAGCGTGTTATCGACCTTGATGTTCAGGCCCGGCTGGATGCGTGCCATGACATCGTTGAAGTTGTCGCGGTCGATCTGGACGAACTTGCGCTCGTTCAGGGGCTTCAGCGGCTCGCTGGGGTCGCCGGCGAAGTCGCCCAGGATGCCGACGACGAAGGGCAGCTCACGCTCGATCTGTGCACCTTCGGTCTCGACTTCGTAGGTGATGTGGACGCGCGGCTTGCGGACCCGCGCGAGCTTGTCATGCACGCTGCTCATTGAGGTTCCTCCAAAGGGCGAGGTCCGTTGCCCAAAAAGGTTACGGTCGTGGAGAAGATTACGCAGGCCCCCGGACCGGGGTCAACGCATCTGGGTCACCAAATGATCCTGGTCAGGGAGTAACGGGTCACTCCGTAACCCTAATGCCAAGAATGGTAAGCATGTTCTTGCGCGCACCCGCATCCGGCAGGATTTCGGCCAGCAGTTCGGGCAGCGGCATCCGGGCCCGCCGGACCGCGTCGTCGAGCACGAAGGCGAGCGGCGAATGCGGCTCGGTCTTGCGGAAGAAGTTGGCGATGTCCTCGAGCTGGCGGATCGCGTCGTCGCGCGTGCGCATCGCCCGCGGCGCACCGGCGCCGATGGCCACCGCGGCGCCCCCGCCGCCCCCCTCGTCGCCAGCGGCCTCGCTCATGGCGGCTTCCTCCGCACCATCCGCTTCGGCGGCCTCGGGGGCCGGGGCACCGGCGATGGCGGTGCTGATGTCGATGATCGCCGTCAGCGCCTCGGTGACGCGGCGGGTCGAGGGGGCGTCGGCGCCGAACCTCTCGGTCAGGGCGGCATCCATCGCGGTCCAGGCCTTGAGCGCGCCGCGCGCCTCCAGCCCGACGCCGCGCAGGTAGGGCACGTCGGCGCGCGCCTCGTTCTGCAGCACCTCGAACTCGGGGACGCCGGACTTGATCCGCGCCTCCCTGCGGGCCTTGTCCGCGATCCCCGCGGTCTCCTCGGCGCGCTGCCAGGTGAAGAGGTCGCAGGGCGCGCCGTCGCCGCGGCGGAACATCGGGTAGTTGCGGATCGAGGCCATCAGCGTGCCGTCGGCGCCGTCGCCCGACAGGCCGCCGATGGGCGAGGCCCGACCGTCGATGCCGTCCTCGCCGTCGAGGCGGGGATGGCCGTTGTCCCAGTACTGCCGGCACAGGCCGGCGATCAGCTCGGACGCATCGGTGAGGCCCTTCAGGCCGTCGATGCGGATCACCGCCTCGGCCATCCAGGCGGCGATCTCGAAGTCCTTGGACTTGGAGGTGAGACATTCGGCGCCGAGCGACTTCACCTGCCGCCAGGCGCCCAGGATCGTTGCCGGGTTCGCCTCGGGATCGCCGCCGTCCATCATGCGCTCGCCGGCCCGCGCGTCGTTCCGCTGGGTCCGGATCCGCTGGTAGATGGAGCTTGGCGAATAGTCCTCCCGGATATCCTCACCGACGCCGTCGCCGCCTTCCAGCGGCGCGAGCAGCGCCTCCAGGTCGAGCACCCCGTCCGCCATCCCTAACCCCCGTCGAAGCGATACCCTGCGACGCCGACCCTGTGCCGCGCCGTGCGCAAACGCACGCTAGCACGCTGGACACGTTTCGCACGCCCTCCTAACGTTTCGGACGCGGACGGCCTGCGTACCGCGTAATTTGACACAGGGATGCGCCGGCATGGTTGCAATCGACTTGAAATCTCTTGTCGGCCGGATGAACGCGCTCACGCGCCGGCAACTCGAAGCGGCGGCGGGCCTGACCCTGTCCCGGACCCATTATAACGTCGAGATCGAGCACGTCCTGCTGAAACTCGTCGAGACCGGGGGCTCCGATGTCGCGGCGGTGCTGCGCAAGGGCGGCGTGGATGCGGGGCGGGTGGCGAACGAGATCACCCGGGCGCTCGACAAGTTCAAGACCGGCAACGCGCGCGCGCCATCCCTCTCTCCCGACATCGTCACCTGGCTGCGCGAGGCCTGGCTGCTGACCAGCCTCGAAAGCGGCAGCCCGAAGATCCGCTCGGGGCACCTGCTGGCCGCCCTGCTGAACGACGACACGCTCGGCCGCGTGGTCAAGGAGAGCGCGCCCTCCCTGCTCAACCTGCCGGCCGACGCGGTGCGCCGGAACCTTGGCGAGCTCGCCGAAGGCAGCGAGGAGGCCGCCGAAGCGAGCAGCGAGGCCGGCGCCCCTGCCGCGGCCGGCGGCGCGCCCGCGGGCGAGGCTCCGCGTTCCGGCGGCCCGCTCGACCAGTTCTGCACCGAGCTCGTGGCGCAGGCGAAGGCCGGCAAGATCGACCCGATCCTCGGCCGCGACGGCGAGATCCGGCAGATGGTCGACATCCTGACCCGGCGCCGCCAGAACAACCCGATCCTCACGGGCGAGCCCGGCGTCGGCAAGACCGCGGTGGTCGAGGGCCTCGCCCTGCGCATCGCCGCCGGCGACGTGCCCGACGCGCTGAAGGGGGTGAAGCTCTACTCCCTCGACATGGGCCTGCTGCAGGCGGGCGCCGGCGTGAAGGGCGAGTTCGAGAACCGTCTCAAGGGCGTCATCGACGCGGTGAAGGCATCCCCGACGCCGATCATCATGTTCATCGACGAGGCGCACACGCTGATCGGCGCCGGCGGCCAGGCCGGCCAGAACGACGCGGCGAACCTGCTCAAGCCCGCGCTGGCGCGCGGCGAGCTGCGCTGCATCGCGGCCACCACCTGGGCCGAGTACAAGAAGTACTTCGAGAAGGACGCCGCCCTGACCCGCCGCTTCCAGGTGGTCACGGTCGAGGAGCCCTCCGAGCCGCTCGCCAACGCCATGCTCCGCGGCCTGGTCGGCACGCTCGAGAAGCACCACGGCGTGCGCATCCTCGACGAGGCGATCACCGAGGCGGTGAAGCTCTCGGCCCGCTACATCCCCGCGCGCCAGCTGCCGGACAAGGGCGTGTCGCTGCTCGACACCGCCTGCGCCCGCGTCGGCATGTCCCAGGCCTCGATCCCGGCGCCGGTCGAGGACCGCCAGCGCCGCCTGACGCTGATCGACACCGAGCTCGCCTCCATCTCGCGCGAGGAAGCGGCCGGCACCGACCACTCCGCCCGCCGCGCCGCGCTCGAGGACGAGCACGCCAAGGTCTCCGCCGAGCTCGAGGAGCTGACCAACCGCTGGGAGGAGGAGAAGAAGCTCGTCGCGAAGCTGAAGGACCTCCGCCACCAGATCGACGTGGCCGCCGTCCCGATGCCGGCACCGGAGGGCGCCCCGGCCGAGCCGATCGACCTCGAGGCGCTGAAGAAGGACCTCACCGAGGCCTCCGCCGAGCTCAGGAAGCTGCAGGGCGAAGAGCCATTGGTCTTCCCGGTGGTCGACGGCCAGGCGGTCGCCGAGGTCGTCGCGACCTGGACCGGCATCCCGCTCGGCCGCATGGTCGCCGACGAGGTCCAGACCGTCCTGAAGCTGAAGGACAAGCTGATGGAGCGCGTGGTCGGCCAGGACCATGCGCTGGACGCGATCGCGCAGGCGATCCGCACCTCGCGCGCCGGCCTGACGGATCCGCGCAAGCCGATCGGCGTCTTCCTGATGGCCGGCACCTCCGGCGTCGGCAAGACGGAGACGGCGCTCGCGGTCGCCGACCTGCTCTACGGCGGCGAGCAGAACATGACGACCATCAACATGTCCGAGTTCAAGGAGGAGCATAAGGTCTCGCTCCTGATGGGCTCGCCGCCGGGCTATGTCGGCTACGGCGAGGGCGGCGTGCTGACCGAGGCCGTTCGTCGCCGCCCCTACTCCGTCGTCCTGCTGGACGAGATGGAGAAGGCGCATCCGGGCGTGCAGGACGTCTTCTACCAGGTGTTCGACAAGGGGGCGATGAAGGACGGCGAAGGCCGCGACATCAACTTCCGCAACACCGTCATCATCATGACGTCGAACGCGGGCACGGACACCATCGCGAAGCTCTGCGCGGACCCCGACATGACGCCCGAGCCCGAGGCGCTGCGCGACGCGCTCCAGCAGGATCTGCTGAAGGTGTTCAAGCCCGCCTTCCTCGGCCGCTGCAACGTGGTGGTCTACTACCCGCTGAAGGACGAGATCCTGAAGCAGATCACCGGGCTCAAGCTGCGCAGCATCGGCAAGCGCCTGAAGGAGGCCTACGGCGTTCCGCTGCAGGTCGATGACAGCGTGACCGAGGCGATCGTCTCGCGCTGCAAGGAAGTCGAAAGCGGCGCGCGCAACATCGACAACATCCTCAGCCGCACGCTGCTGCCCGAACTCTCCGCGCGCATCCTCGAGCGTCTCGCGGAGGGGCATGAAATCCTTCAGGTGAAGGTGGGTATGAACGACGACGGGTCGTTCCGCTACGACGTCAACTGAAGTATAAAACGGCCTACCAGGAGGCGGCGTGGTGCCGCCCCACGGGGGCAGGATGGAAAGGGACCACGACATGCCGATTTTCATGAAGTACGACGGGATCGACGGCGAAGCCACCACGACGGGCTTCGAGAAGCAGATCGAAGTCAACTCCTTCCAGTTCGGGATCGGGCGCGGCATCGCTTCCGCCTACGGCCAGTCCACGCGTGAGAGCAGCATCGCCTCGGTCAGCGAGATCGTGGTGACGAAGCCCTCCGACGGCGCCTCGCCGAAGCTGTTCACCGCCTCGCTCACCGGCACGCTCGACAAGAAGGTGACCATCTCGATGGTGCGCACCGCCTCCGGCTCGGTGCAGCCCTACATGGTCTACGAGCTCGAAGGCACGGGCATCTCCGGCTACAGCGTCTCCTCCGGCGGCGATCGCCCGAGCGAGTCCGTGAGCCTCAACTTCGACAAGATCTCCTTCAAGTACCTGCTCGCCGGCGACGACCTGTCGTCCAACCCGGAAGTGGTCGGCTACGACC
>JAFADX010000280.1 GCA_023424475.1 Pseudomonadota bacterium | reverse complement strand
GAGCTGCCGCTCGCCGCCCGACAGCCGCGTCACCGGCACGGCCGCAAGATGGCGGACCCCCAGCCGCTCGAGCGCCGCCTCCGCCACCGCCATGTCGCTGCGGCCGGGCGCGGCGAGAAACGGCAGCCGTGCCGCGCGCCCCATCGCCACCACGTCCCGTGCCGCATAAGCGAACCCGCCGAGCCCCGCCTGCGGCACGTAGGCGATGCGGCGCGCCAGGTTCCGCCGCCCGAGCCGGCCGATCTCCCTCCCGTCGACCCGCACCGCGCCGGCCAGCGGCGGGATCAGCCCGAGCAGGGTGCGCAGCAGCGTCGTCTTGCCGCCGCCATTGGGTCCGAGCAGGCAGAGAACCCGCCCGGCCTCGAGCCGCAGCGCGACGTCGTGCGCGACCACCCGCGCACCATGGCCGATCGACAGGTCCCGAGCCTCCAGCAGCGCGCTCATTCCCCGCCCCGCCGCGGCCGCGCCAGCAGCCAGAGGAAGAAGGGCGTTCCCGCCACCGCCGTCAGGATACCGAGCGGCAACTCGGTGCGGCCGAGATTCCGTGCCAGCGTATCGACCATCAGCAGGAAGGCGGCACCGAGCAGCATCGACAGCGGCATCAGCCGCCGAAGGTCCGGACCGCCCAGCAGGCGCGCTGCATGCGGCACCACCAGGCCGATCCACCCCACGGCGCCGGCGACCGCCGTGACGGCAGCGGTGGCGAGGGTCGCCGCCGCGATGGCCCCGGCGCGCAGCAGGACCGTATTGACGCCGAGGGCGCGCGCCTCGTCCTCCCCGAACGTCAGGAGGTTCAACCGCCAGCGCAGCAGCACCAGCGCGGCCAGGCCCGCGACCGCCGGCGCGGTGGCGGCGAAGACATCGTCGCGCGTGATGCCGGACAGCGTACCGAGCAGCCAGAACGTGATGGCCGGAAGCTGGTTGTAGGGATCGGCCAGCACCTTCATCAGGCTGATCCCCGCCCCCATCAGCGCGCCCAGGGCAATGCCGGCGAGGATCAGCAGCAGCGTCGGATCGCCCTCGCCCCGCAGGCTGCCGGCCACCAGCACGACCGCAGCCACCGCCACGAGCCCGCCGCCGAAGGCAAGCCCCTGCACTGCAACCACCGGCAGGCCGAGGAAGATCCCGCAGACCGCTCCGAGCGCGGCACCGGCCGAGACGCCGAGCAGATCGGGCGAGGCGAGCGGGTTGCGGAACATCGCCTGGAAGGCGGCCCCCGCACCGGCCAGCGCCGCCCCCACGAGCATCGCCGCGGCGACGCGCGGCAGCCTGACGTTCCAGAACACCGTCGCCGCCGGCCCGTCATCCCGGGTGAAGAGCAGGCCGGGCAGGGCCGAGGGCGCGATGGGAAAGCGCCCGACCGCGAGCGCCACCAGCATGGCGAGCAGCAGCGCGGCGATGCCCACGCCCCAGCCGAGCAGGCCGGATCGGCTCACCTCGGCGGCGCCGGCAAGGCGGGCCGCAGCAGGGCGTCGATGCGGCCGCGGTCCGGGCGGCGATGGAACAGCAGCTCGTAGAGATCGACCAGCGCATCCGCCAGCCCGGCAGCCGGCGCCTGACCGAACAGCACCGGCAGCCACAGGAGCCCGGCGAGGCGGTTCACCGAGGGCGGGAAATCGATCCAGCCGTATGGAAGGGAGGGCGCGAGGACGAGGCGCCCTGCCCGTACCGCCCTGAGCGACCGCCAGACCGGATCCTGCGCGGCGAAGGCCGGAAAACCGGGGTGGATGCCGACCACCCAGTCCGGATCCCAGGCGAGGGCCTGTTCCGAGGAGATCTGCGCCAGGCTGCCGGCGCCGAGCCCGCTGGCGGCGACGTTCTCGGCGCCCGCGAACTCGATGATCTCGGTGTTGATCGATCCCGCGAGCCCGGCCTGCGTGCCGCGCGGCCCCCGCACATAGAGCACGCGCGGCCGCCCGGCGGCGCGCAGCGTGGCGGCGTGGCGCTCCGCCGCCTCGAGGATGCGCTCCGCCGCGCCGGCACGGGCGGCGGCGGCGTCGCGCCGGTCGAGGATTTCGCCGAGCAGCCGGTAGGTCCGCGGGATCAGGCGCAGCGTGCCGTCCAGCAGCAGGACCGGCAGCCCCGTCTGCGCCTGCACCCGGTCGGCGAGCGAGACGTAGGTGCCGCGCGTCGACCCGTAGTCGAGCACCAGGTCGGGCCGCTGCGCCAGCACCGCTTCCACGTTCGCGGTGTTGTCGCGCCCGGTCAGCCGGCCGATCGCCGGCAGTTCGGCGGCGCGGGGAGCCATGAAGGCGCTCTCCTCCGGCCGCAGGGCGCGGCCCGGCCAGCCGGCCAGGAGATCCGGGGCAAGGCTCCAGACCAGGATCGATGCTGGCGGGCCGGCCGGAAACACCCGCGCGATGCGCGGCGGGACGACGGCCTCGCGTCCCGCCGCGTCGCGCAGCCGGCGCGCCTCCTGCGCCACGGCGGGCGCGGCGAGCAGGCTGGCGAGAACGGCGCGGCGAAGCGGACGGATCATCGTGTCATCCATCGGTTGTCATCGCGCGGTGACCATGCCGGACGGGGGGCGCGGCTTCCACCCTTCTCCGCCGCTGCGCCGGATTGCCAGGAAACGGTCATACGATATATTCGATGAAATATAGCGTGGCTGCGGTGCCGGCCGTCAACGCGGTGTGCCTGGACCCGGCAGCCCGGGGCGCCAAGGAGGATCGGCGGATGAACCATACGGATGAGCACTACGTGAACGGCGCCTGGGTCGCCCCGCTCGAGCCGAAGCGGCTCGAAGTGGTGAACCCTTCCACCGAGGAAGCCTTCGCGCAGATCACGGTCGGCGGGCCGAAGGACGTGGACCGCGCCGTCGCCGCGGCGCGCGCGGCCTTCCCCTCCTTCTCGCAGACCTCCCGCAAGGACCGGCTGGACCTGTTGCGCGCGGTCCTCTCGGAATACGAGAAGCGGCGCGAGGACATCGCCGCGACGCTCTCGCAGGAGATGGGCGCGCCGCTGAAATTCGCGCTCGAACGCCAGTCCGCCACCGGCACGGCGCATCTCAGGCGCATGATCCAGGTGCTGGAGGAGTATAACTTCGAGGAGGTGCAGGGCACGACGCTGATCGCGCGCGAGCCGATCGGCGTGGTCGGCCTCATCACGCCGTGGAACTGGCCGATCAACCAGATCGTCTGCAAGGTCGCGCCGGGCATCGCCGCAGGCTGCGCCATGGTGCTGAAGCCCTCCGAGATCGCGCCGCTGAACGCCATCATCTGGACCGAGGTGATGCACGCCGCGGGCGTGCCCGCGGGCGTCTACAACATGGTGCAGGGCGAAGGCGGCGTGGTCGGCAGCGCCATGTCGGCGCATCCCGGCATCGACATGATGTCCTTCACCGGATCGACGCGCGCGGGCATCCTGGTCGCGCAGGCGGCCGCCGCGACGGTCAAGCGCGTGGCGCAGGAACTCGGCGGCAAGTCGGCGAACATCCTGCTGCCGGACGTGGACTTCAAGGTCGCGGTGACCAAGGGCGTGCTGGGCATGATGGGCAACAGCGGCCAGTCCTGCAACGCGCCGACCCGCATGTTCGTCCCCGCCGACCGGCAGGACGAGGTGAAGGCCATCGCCAAGGCCGCGGCGGAAAGCATCGTCGTCGGCGCGGTGGACGATCCGCGCACGACGATCGGCCCCGTGGTCAGCGAGGTGCAGTTCAACAAGATCCAGCGCCTGATCGAGGCCGGCATCAAGGAAGGGGCGGAACTCGTCACCGGCGGGCCGGGCCGGCCGGAGAACCTCAACCGCGGCTACTTCGTGCGGCCGACCGTCTTCGCGAATGTCCGCAACGACATGACCATCGCGCGGGAGGAGATCTTCGGCCCCGTCCTTTCGATCCTGCCCTATCGCGACGAGGCGCACGCGATCGAGATGGCCAACGACACGGTCTATGGCCTCGCGGCTTACGTGCAGTCGCTCGACATCGCGCGGGCGCGGCGCGTCTCGGCACAGATGCGTGCCGGCAACGTGTTCATGAACTATCCCGCCGGCGATACCGCCGCGCCCTTCGGCGGCTACAAGCAGTCGGGCAACGGGCGCGAATACGGCAGGTGGGCGCTCGACGACTTCACCGAGATCAAGGCGGTCATCGGCTACGAGGCCGCCTGATCGGGGCGGATGCGCCGGTTCATGGCGAACATGCACCGGCGCCGCTTGATCTCGCGCACGCGCTCACCGGCATCGCCGCGCACGTGTCGCGCCACTGCGCGTCAGTCACCTGGCAAAGGATGCCCCCCATGAAGCTTTCCGCCCGCAACCAGTTCGCCGGCACGGTCCTCGACGTGAACAAGGGTGCCACCACCACCCATGTGAAGCTCGAGATCGCCCCGGGCGTCGTCTTCACCGCCTCCATCACCAACGAGGCCGCCGAGGAACTGGCCCTGAAGAAGGGCGGCAAGGCCTATGCGGTGGTCAAGGCCTCCGATGTGATGGTCGGGGTGGAGTGAAGGCCGGGCCCGGCGGCGCTGCCCGACGATGCGCTGGCGATGCATGAGGAGCCTTTCGGGCCGCTGGCGCTGATCAACCGCACCAGCGGCATCGGCGATGCGATCGCCAAGGCGAACGCGCTGCCCTTCGGCCTCGCGGGCTATGCCTTCACGCATTCCGCGCCGAGGGTGGAGCAGCTCAGCGACGAGCTCGAAGTCGGCAACCTGTCGATCAACCACCTGGTCGCCTCCATCGCCGAGACGCCCTTCGGGGGCGTCAAGGACAGCGGCTATGGCCGGGAGGGCGGCAGCGAGGGGCTCGCCTGCTACACGGTGACGAAGAACGTCTCGCATCTCGTCGGCGGGCCGGCCTGATCGGCGCGCCCGCACCACGGCGGCCGGGACGCATGCCGGCCAGGGCCGCCGGGTCCGGAGGGGAAAGAGGGCGAGGCTGCCGGTGGAGGGCCTGCGCATGGCCATATTGCCTGCCCCGCTCCAAGGCAGCCTGGTGGCGGTTGCAGGATGGGGCTTCCTCTGTTTTCGTTATGCTCAACGAAATATGTCGAAGCAGCCCGGCAGGCGAACCCCTCGCATCCTGCGGGCGGAACCGGCGCAGGACGCCAGGGGGGGCTGGGCCGTGCGCCTTGGCCCAGGCGGCGCCCGCGACTGCAAGCCCTGGTCGCCCCCAGGCGTGAAGGTGAAGCCCGTCCTGCCTAGAGCCGTTGCTGTGAGCCAGGGCGGACGGGAACGGCTCTGGAGCAGATCTCGATCAGGTGGAATGACCTGAACGGGTGAAGATGCTCGCAGAAACAATGGGCTGGAGACGTTGCCGTGAGCCAGGGCGAACGGGAACGGCTCTAGCGCGCCCGCTCCACGACGAAATCCGCCGCCGCGGCCAGCGCGCGCCTTTCCGCGCCGTCCGGAAAGGGCGCCAGCAGCGCGATCGCCTGGTCGGCATAGGTACGGGCACGCCCGACGGTGTCCTTCAGCGCGCCATGCCGCGCCATCAGCGCCTGCGCCCGCGCCAGGTCGCTCTCGTCCTGCCCGCGGTCCTCGAGCGTGCGCCGCCAGAAGGCGCGCTCCTCCTCGCCGCCGCGTGCGAAGGCGAGCAGCACGGGCAGGGTGATCTTGCCCTCGCGGAAGTCGTCGCCGACGGTCTTGCCGAGCGCTTCCTGGTCCGCGTTGTAGTCGAGCGCGTCGTCGACGAGCTGGAATGCCACGCCAAGCGCCATGCCGAAGTCGCGCAGCGCCTTCTGGCGCTCGGCCGGCTGGTCCGCGACGACGGCGCCGACCTCGGTCGCCGCGGCGAAGAGCGCGGCGGTCTTCCCCTCGATCACGGCGAGGTACTGCTCCTCGGTCGTCGCGGTGTCGTTCTGCGTCATCAGCTGCAGCACCTCCCCCTCGGCGATGATGGCCGAGGCTTCCGACAGGATGCGCAGCACCTCGAGCGAGCCGTCCTCGACCATCACCTGGAAGGCGCGGGAGAACAGGAAGTCGCCGACGAGCACCGAGGCCTTGTTGCCGAACAGCGCATTGGCCGAGGCCTGGCCACGGCGCAGCGCGCTCTCGTCCACCACGTCGTCGTGCAGCAGGGTCGCGGTGTGGATGAACTCGACACAGGCGGCGAGGCCGACATGGCGGTCGCCGCGATAGCCGCACATGCGCGCCGCGGCGATGGTGAGCAGCGGGCGGATCCGCTTGCCGCCGGCGGCAACGATATGCGCGGCGAGTTGCGGGATCAGCGCGACGTCGCTCTGCATGCGGTCGACAATGAGGCGGTTGCATGCCTCGAGGTCGTCCTTCACGAGCTTCGTCAGCGTGGTCAGCGCGTCTTCCCCCCGCGGCGCCTGCGGGGCGACGAGCGGTGGTGCAGTGGCGCTCACCCTTGCTCTTCTCCTGGTGCGGCGGGCACCATAGTCACGCCCCGGCAGGCCGGCAAGCACCGGAAAATCAAGGGATTCCCTCGACAGATGCGGGTGATCGCGACCACGACAGACCCGGTCCGGCTGTCCTTCCTGCAGGCGCTGCTGGCCGATGCGGGAATCGCGACCGTGGTGCTGGACGCGCATGTCAGCGCCATCGAGGGCGGCATCGGTGCCTTCCCTCGCCGCCTCGTGGTCGCCGCGGCCGACGAGCGCCGCGCCCGCGTGGTGATGGCCGAGGCGGACGAGGAGAGCGCGTGAGCGACACGACCGACGACCGGCTGCTGGGCGGGCGGGTCCGGCTGCGCCAGCCGGCGCGGGGCTTCCGCGCGGGGCTCGATGCGGTGCTGCTCGCGGCCTTCGTCCCGGCCCGCGCCGGGGATCGCGTGTTCGAGGCCGGCTGCGGCAGCGGTGCCGCCTTCCTGTGCCTCGCCGCGCGAGTGCCGGGCCTGGCCGTCACGGCGGTGGAACGGGACGTCGCCATGGCAGCCCTGGCCCGGGAGAACGCCGTGGCCAACGGCCTCGCCGCCACGGTGGTGGAAGGCGACGTGGCCGATGCCGGGCTGGCGCGGCGGCTGGGCCCGGTGGCCCATGCCTTCGCCAATCCGCCCTATTGGCCGGGCGGCACGCCACCACCCGGCGCCGTCCGGCGGGCCGCGACGCATGAATCGGGGCGCGGCCTCGATGCCTGGGCGCGCTTCCTGGCCATGGCGTTGAAGGATGGCGGCACGGCGAGCCTCGTGCTGCCCGCCGCGCGCTTCGATGCCGGCATTGCTGCGTTGCGGGAGGCCGGCTGCGGGGCGACGGTCCTCCTGCCGCTTGCGCCGCGATCCGGCCAGACGGCCAGGCGCGTGCTGATCCGTGCGCGGCGCGGCGGCCGCGGCCCGGCGCGGCTGCTGCCGCCGCTGGTCCTTCACGAAGGGGACGGCCGCTTCACCCCCGCAGCCGAGGCATTGCTGCGCGACGCCGGCGCGCTGCCGGACGCCTGACAGGCTGACCGGACATGCGCCCTGCGGCGCGCCTCTGAGTCCGGTTCCCCCACGGCCACATCCTCGACGGGCATCGGGGCGCGGGCCGGTGCCGGCGTTCCGGGCGGACCCCGGGCCGCGACCTACTGGTCCTTCACCTCGGGGTGGCGGAGCAGCCAGAGGCGCTCATGCGCCGCCACCAGGCTTTCGAGGTTCTTGCGGCGATTGGTGTCCGGGGAGGATGGCCGGCGCGTGAGCATCATCTCGAGCACGCGCAGGAGTTCCTCCGCGACCTCGAAGTCGCTCTGGTCGCAGGCATGATGGAACGCAATCAGGATCTTGTCCGACAGCCGGCGCGTATGCCGTGGTGCCGGCGTGGCCCCGCGTCCCGAATCGACGCCCGACGCGCCGCCCTGGTCTTCCACTCCCATAGGCCCCCCAGCCTAAGACAGGTCCAATTCCGGTCGAACCCGCATGTCCGGCGGGCGAAGATAACGACTGGCGCCCCCGCGCGGAACCCCGCGTATCAGAGCGCGCGAAGCTGTGCGGTGACGGCTGCCGCGATGGCCTCCGGCGTCGTCCCCGGCCGGAACAGGCTCCGGACCCTGCCATCGGGGCCGACGAGATAAATGAACGACGAATGGTCCATCAGATATTCGGTCGTGTCGCGTGGATGGACTTTCGCGAAATAAACACGATAGGCACGCGCGGCGGCAGCCACCTGCTCGGGTGTTCCGGTCAGGCCGACCATGCGCGGATGGAAGCGCGAGACGTAGTCGGCCATGGCGGCCGGCGTGTCGCGCCCGGGGTCGATCGAGATGAAGACGGGCGTCACCCGCTCCCCTGCCGGGCCCATGGCGTCGAGCGCGGCGACCATGGTGCCGAGTTCGGTCGGGCAGACATCGGGGCAATAGGTATAGCCGAAGTACACGAGCAACACCTTGCCGGCGAAATCCCGCTCGGTGACGGTGCGGCCGGTCTGGTCGACCAGCGTGAAAGGCCCGCCGAGCGTAAGGCCCTGCGCGATCTGCACGCCGCCGGGCGAGGGCGCCGGCATGTCCTTGCCCGTGAGTGCCGCAACCTGGCGCATCAGCGCGTCCGGGATCGATTCACCCGGCGCCCGGCCGAACCAGGCGACCCCCCAGGCGGCCCCCAGCAGGAGGACGAGGGCGACGGCGAGGAGACGAATGACGCGCAGCATGATGCGCCGCACATAGGCTCCGCGACACGGGGGGCGCAAGGGCGCCCCATGTCACGTTTCGCAACCCGCCGGGCAGGCTCGGGTCATGCCGGAGCCGGTCCCGATCAGGTGATTCCACCTGATCGGGATCTGCTCTAGTGGCGCACGCCCTCGATCGCGCCTTCCGGCTGCGGAGAGGAGAACACGGAATCCGCGAAGGCTTCCTCCCAGGTACCTGAGGTGCTCGCCTTCGAATATTCCGTCGCGCGGTTCTCGAAGAAGTTCGTGTGCTCGACGGCGTTCAGCATCTCGTCGAGCCAGGGCAGCGGGTTCTTCTCGATGTTGTAGAGGGGGTCGAGGCCGAGTTGCTGCAACCGCCGGTCGGCGATGAAGCGGATGTAGCGCTTGGTCTGCTCGGCATCGAGGCCCTGCACGCCGCCAAGCTCGAAGGCGAGGTCGATGAAGGCGTCCTCGTGGTCCACGATGGTCGCGCAGATCAGACGAAGGTCGCGCCGCAGTTCCTCGGTCCAGATCTCAGGATTCTCCTGCACGAAGGTGCGGAAGAGGCGGATGACCGAAAGGCAATGCAGCGTTTCGTCCCGCACCGACCAGGAGATGATCTGCCCCATGCCCTTCATCTTGTTGAAGCGCGGGAAGTTCATGAGGATCGCGAAGGAGGCGAAGAGCTGCAGGCCCTCGGTGAAGGCGCCGAAGGCGGCGAGCGTCTTGGCGATCTCGGTCTTCGAATCGACCGAGAAGCTCTGCATGTAGTCGTACTTGTCCTTCATCTCCTTGTACTTGAGGAACGCCGTGTACTCGATTTCCGGCATCCCGACGGTATCGAGAAGATGAGAATAGGCCGCGATGTGAACCGTCTCGATGTTCGAGAAGGCGGACAGCATCATGAGCACTTCCGTCGGCTTGAAGACCTGGGAATAGTGCTTCATGTAGCAGTTGTTCACCTCGACATCGGCCTGGGTGAAGAAGCGGAAGATCTGCGTCAGCAGGTTCCGCTCGGCCTCCGTCAGGTTCTTCTGCCAGTCCTTGACGTCGTCGGCCATCGGCACTTCTTCCGGCAGCCAGTGCACGCGCTGCTGCGTCAGCCAGGCGTCATAGGCCCAGGGATAGCGGAACGGCTTGTAGACGGGGTTCGAGGTCAGAAGGTCGAACTTCACCGGCAGTTCGTCCTGCGCAACGCCATCGGTCATCAGCCATCCCCCGGAAATGCCCTGGTGACGCCTCTCTACCATGACTGGTGTGGAGGGCAATCAATCACCCGCAAGATGTTGTGTCAGGCCGGATTCCGGGCGACTCGCGCGCCATGCCGGGGCCGGCGTCCGCGGCCCCGGCACGCCGCCCAGGGCGGCTATTCGATGCGCAGCCCGGCGACCCGGGCCATCTCCCGGTTGCCCTCGATCTCGCTGCGGATGCGTTCGGCGAAGGGCCCGGGCCCCTCGGCGATGACCAGGCCGCCGGTATCGCGGATGCGCGCGGCGAGGGCGGCGTCCTGCATCAGGGCCAGCGAATCCCGCGACACGCGCTGCACCACTTCCTGCGGCAGGCCCTTCGGGCCGATGAAGCCGTACCACGGGCTGGTGTCGGGAATGCTCAGCCCGACCTCATCGAGGGTCGGCACGTCCGGCAGGACGGGCGCGCGGCGCGGCGTGCTGACCGCGAGCGCCCGCAGCCCGCCTTCCCGCAGCAGGCCCATCGCGCCCGAGAGGGTGCTGAAGGTCGCCGGGACGCGGCCCGAGATCACTTCCTGCAAGGCGGGCGCGGCGCCGCGGAAGGCGACATGGGTCACCTCGATGCCGGCCTTGCGGCGGAACATCTCGAGCGCGAAGTGGCCGGAGGACCCGTTGCCCGAGGACGCGAAGGCCATCCCCGGTTCCCGCTTCGCCGCCGCGATCAGGTCCTGCACGGTCCGGTAGGGCTGCGAGGAACCGACGAAGAGCACGGTCGGCGAAGCGTAGAGCACGCAGATCGGCGTGAAGTCGGCGATGGTGTCGTAGGGCAGCCGCGGCTGCACCACGACGTTGCTCGTATGCGTGCTGGCGGCGAGCAGCAGCGTGTAGCCGTCCGGGGCGGAGCGCGCGACCGCCTCGCTGGCGATGATCTGGCTGGCGCCGGGGCGGTTCTCGATGACGACGGGCTGGCCCCAGACCCGCTGGAGCGGCTCCTGCAGCAGCCGGCCCACCAGATCGGTCGGGCCGCCGGCGGGGTAGCCGATGATGACGCGCACCGGGCGTTCGGGCCAGCCGGCCGCGCGCGCACCCGACGCCAAAGCCGCTCCCGCCCCCGCTAGGGCCAGGCTCCGCCTTGTGATCATTCCTGTCTCCTCCCTGGTGCCGGACCGGAACGCCGGCTGACGCCGCAGATTAGAGCATGTTTCGATCTGTCGGAACCGGCACCGGCCCGCACCCCCACCCGGCCACCCAACGACAGTATCCTGGATGGGTGGCCGGGGGTGCGGGCCGGTGCCGCCTGATCGAAAAGAGATCTAGGGGGAGGATTGCCGCAACGTCGATGGGTCGCGCGAGGCCCGCCGCGCGATCGTCCGGCCCAAGCCTGCCGCTACTGGCAGGCCAGGCATTCCTCATAGTTGTTCGCGTTGCCGGCCGGCTGCGCCGTGGCGACCAGCGGGATCTGCACCGATGCCGCGTCGTTCGCCGCCTTGGCGCCGAGCGCCACCTGCGGCGCCACCTTCTCGCTGATCGTGTCGGCGCGCTGGATCGACAGCGAGCGGCAGTAGTAGAGCGACTTCACGCCCTTCTTCCACGCGCTCATGTGGATCTGGTGCAGGTCGCGCTTGTGGACGTTGGCGGGCAGGAAGACGTTCACCGACTGCGACTGGCAGATGAAGGGCGTGCGGTCGGCCGCGTGCTCGATCACCCAGCGCTGGTCGAGCTCGAAGGCGGTCTTGAACACCGCCTTCTCCTGCTCGGACAGGAAATCGAGGTGCTGGACCGAGCCCTTGGTCACGGTGATCGAGGTCCAGGTCTCCTCGTCGTTGCGCCCGTGCCTGTCCAGCACCTTCGCCAGGTAGGGGTTGCGCACGATGAAGGAGCCCGAGAGCGTCTTGTGGTTGTAGACATTCGCCGCGATCGGCTCGATGCCCGGGCTGGCGCCGCCGCAGATGATGGAGATCGAGGCCGTCGGCGCGATCGCCATCTTGTGGGAGAACCGTTCCATGATGCCGTACTCGGCGGCATCAGGGCACGGCCCGCGCTCCTCGGCCAGCACGCGGGACGCGACGTCCGCCTGTTCGCGGACGTGCTTGAACATCTTCTTGTTCCACACTTTCGCGACGACGGACTCGAAGGGCACGTTCATCTTCTGCAGGAAGGAATGGAAGCCCATCACGCCGAGGCCGACGGAGCGTTCCCGCATCGCGCTGTACTTGGCCCGCGCCATGGAATCGGGCGCGGTGTCGATAAAGGACTGCAGCACGTTGTCGAGGAAGCGCATGACGTCCGGGATGAAATCCGGGTCGTCCTTCCACTCGAACCAGGTCTCGCAATTGAGCGACGACAGGCAGCAGACCGCCGTGCGCTCCTGCCCGTGCTGGTCGAGCCCCGTGGGCAGCGTGATCTCGGAGCAGAGGTTCGAGGTCTTCACCTCGAGCCCCGCGAGCTTGTGGTGCGCCGGCTGCGCCCGGTGCACATGGTCGGAATAGATGATGTAGGGCTCGCCGGTCTCGATGCGCGCCGTGAGGATGCGGATCCAGAGCGCGCGGGCCGAGACCTTGCGCATCACCGCCTGGTCCTTGGGCGAGAGCAGCGCCCATTCCTCGTCGTTCTCGACCGCCCGCATGAAGGCGTCGGGGATCAGCACGCCGTGATGGAGGTTGAGCGCCTTGCGGTTCGGGTCGCCGCCGGTCGGGCGCCGCATCTCGAGGAATTCCTCGATCTCGGGGTGGTGCACCGGCAGGTAGCAGGCCGCCGAGCCGCGCCGCAGCGAACCCTGGCTGATCGCGAGCGTCAGGCTGTCCATCACCCGGATGAAGGGAATGACGCCCGAGGTCTTGCCGTTCCTGCCGACCTTCTCGCCGATGCCGCGCAGGTTCCCCCAATAGGAGCCGATGCCCCCGCCCTTCGCGGCCAGCCAGACATTCTCGTTCCACAGGCCGACGATGCCCTCGAGGCTGTCGGAGGCTTCGTTCAGGAAGCAGGAGATCGGCAGGCCGCGGGTGGTGCCGCCATTGGACAGCACCGGCGTCGCCGGCATGAACCAGAGGCGCGAGATGTAGTCGTAGATCCGCTGCGCATGGGCCGCGTCGTCGCCATAGGCCGAGGCCACGCGGGCGAAGAGGTCCTGGTAGGATTCGCCCGGCAACAAGTAGCGGTCGTCGAGCGTTGCCTTGCCGAAATCCGTCAGAAGCGCGTCGCGCGAGCGGTCGATGCGGACCTGGCCATGGCCCTCAAGCTGAACGGCGTCGAACACGATGAACCCCCCGGTAACTCGTCCCCTGAGCGCCTATCCTGCCGCTCGGGCCCGGAATCACACAAGATGTAGTCTTGCCACACTCACGGACCCACCAAATCGGGTGACGCAGAGACCCCTTGCCAAGAGTCGCCGGTTTGTCACAGCCGTATCTGAGTTCTCGTTTCGTTCATGACAACGTTCCATGCCGCACCATGCGAGCCCGGAGTTTTCCACAATTGCCCCGCTCCGCGCCGGCACCCCCGGGCGGGCGCTCATTGCGGCCGCCGCACCAATATCCCGTCATCCGCATGGCGCCCGCGTGCGGGACCGCCCGGCCGGGCCGGCGCCGCCTCCGCGGCGCACCGTGCCGCAAATCGTGACGGAAGAGCGTGGAACTCGGCGGCAGCCAAAGGTTAGCGTGACGCAAGCGGCCCGATTCTCCGCAAAGGGAAGGACGATGCCGATCGAACAGGGCAAGGTGATCGACCTTGCGAGGGCCTATACGGAAGCCTGGAACTCCGGTTCTGCGGACGCGGTCGCCGCCTTCTTCGCCGACGACGCGAAGATCGTCATCAACCGCGGCGAATCCTGGGAAGGCCGCGCCCGGATCGCCGAAATGGCCGCCCGCTTCCATGCCGAAGTGCATGCGTTGCGCGTCTTCTGCGACGAGGTCCGCGCGGCGGGCGACCATGTCGCCTTCATCTGGACCTTCACCGGCACCCATGCCGGCACGGGCAACCCGCTCTGCGTCACCGGCTGGGAGGAATGGGACCTCGACCGGGATCTCCGCGTGAGGCTTTCCCGCGGCTGGTACGACGCCGAGGACTATGCCCGCCAGGTCGCCGGCGTCTGACGCTCAGGACGGGCCCGCGCGCAATGCGGCCATCGCGATCCCGGCCTCCCCCTGCACCGCGTAGAGCAGCCAGAGCCGGCCATCCTCCTCGAACACCGCCGGGTCGCGCAGCTGGTTCACCGGCGCGTTCACCGCCCCGCGCACCGAGGGCACCAGCGGCAGGCCGGCGCCTTCCCACGGCGCCTCCGGGCGCAGCACCTCGGCGGGCTCGCCCTCGGGGCGCCAGTCCCGCCAGTCGCCACGCAGGGGAACGCGCGAATGGAGGATCCGCTCCGGCGCATCGCCCACGCGGGTCCAGAAGACGTGCAGAATGCCGTCGCGCAGCAGCAGCGCGGTGTGGCGCTGCGCCGGCTCGAAGATGGCCGGCCCGCGCTCGAAGCCGCCCAGCCCGTCGGCCGAGCGGAACAGGATGCCCGGCATCGCCAGCGCGTAATGCGCCCCGCCATGGCGGAAGACGCGGAAATAGGAGGGACCCAGGACCTCCGGCCGCGCCGTGAAGCGCAGCCCATCGGCCGAGATCGCGACGCGCGTCCGCTGCGTGTTCCAGGCCAGCAGGCCGTGGAAATACATCACGATGCGCCGGCTCGCGTGGTCCACATGGACATCGGGCGAGGCGATGTGCGGATGCGACGCCTCCGCCTCCGCCGTGAGCAGCCCCGGCGTCGCGGCGGCCGCGCTGCCGGGGCGGCGGTCCACCAGGTCGGGCGGCGCCCCTTCGGCCGGGCGCCCGGGCGGCTCGGTCGGGAACAGGCTGTCGCGCAGGTCGAGGCTGCCGGCCTCGTGCATCCGCCACGGCCCTTCGGGCGCGTCGGCATGGGCGAGCCGGATGTAGGATCCCTTGTGGTCCGCGAAATAAAGGTAGTAGCGGCCGAGCGCGCCCTCGGCCCAGTCCGGCACCCGGATCATCGATGGGCCCTGCAGGTTGCGCCCCATCCGTCCGTCCATCTCCGGGCGGATGATCAGCCCGAGCCGCCGCACCGACCATGCACCCATGGCGTTTCCTCCCGCCTTCCCCGCGGCAGGATTACACGCCCCCGGCGTCGCGTCCCGTCCGGTTCCGCTGCGCGAGGCGCATCCCGGCGATGTAGCCCCAGGTCATGTTCGGCCCGATGGTCGTGCCCGTGCCGACGTTGCGCGATCCGATCGGGTTCGCCATCGCCACGCCGCAGGCGAAGAGGCCCGGGATGACGCTGCCGTCCGGGCGCAGCACCTCGGCATGCTCGTTGGTCCGCGCGCCGCCCTTGGTGCCGAGGATCGACCGGCTGAAGGGAAAGGCGAGGAAGGGCGGCACGCGCAGCGGCTCCATGCCGATGCGGCGGCGCTTGTCGGCCGGCGCCTCGACGACCCGCGCCGGACGGCCGAAGGCGGTGTCCTCGCCGGCCTCGGCGGCGGCATTGAACCGCGCCACCGTCTCCTCGAGCGCCGCCGCCGGCACGCCGATCGCCGCGGCGAGGCCCTTGATGTCGGGCGCCTGGCGCATCCAGCCCGGATCGGCCTTCGCGCCCCAGCGCACGGGCGGGACCTGGTCCAGCATCCGCGCATCCGTCACCACCCAGACCGGCAGGTGGACGGGTTCGCCGGTGGCGGGGTCGCGGGCGTCGATCGCCTCGCCGATGTTGAAGGTCACCTCGTTCACGAAGCGCCGCCCGTGCCGGTTCACCAGCAGGGCGTTGCGCTCGGTGTGGAAGGGCACCGGCTGGGCGAGGATCCGCCCTTCATAGGGCGTGGGCACCGAGGGCGTGAGCGTGGCCTGGTCCATGCGCGCCAGCGCGGCGCCGGCCGCCGCGGCCATGCGCTGCCCGTCCCCGGTATGGGCGGCCGGGCTGCCGAGGTAGTCGACCGGCCCCGGGAAATGCTCGGCCATCAGCGCCGGGTCCCATTCGAAGCCGCCGGTCGCGATCACCACGCCGGCGCGCGCGGTCCAGGCCTCCCGCCGCCCGTTCCGCTCGGCCAGCACGCCGGTGACGGCGCCGGCGCCGCCCCGCAGCAGTTCGACCGCCCGCGCGGAATGGACCACCTGCACGCCGTGGTCGAGGCAGCCGCGCAGCAGCCCCGTCACCAGCGCCGTCCCCTTGCCCCGGGTATTGGTCAGCAGCCGCCAGGCGAGCTTCGGCCATAGCGACAGCGCGGTCCGGTAGGGGTGGTGGTAGAGATCGGTCTCCACCGCCTCGTGGTAGGTGAAGATCTCCGGAATGGTGGATCGGCGGATGCGGAAGGCGAAGCGCCCGGCCCGCCAGCGGCTGAGCGGCAGCGGCGACATCATCCGCCCCCGCGCCTTGGCCCCGGGCAGGTCCTTCAGCGGATCGGGCTCCGGCGTCAGCGCGAAGCGCAGCGGGCTCCGCGCCTCGACGAAGCGCAGCATCCCGGGCGCGGCATGGACGAAGGCCCGCCACAGCGCGTCCTCGGTCGCGGCCCAGCCTTCGGGGGCGGCGGCACGGATATAGGCCAGCGCCTCCTCCGGGCTGTCCTCGATGCCGGCCGCGGCGGCGTGGTGGCTGGCGGGAATCCAGGTGCCGGCCCCCGACATCGCGGTGGTGCCGCCAAGCCGGCCGGTCTTTTCCAGCACCACGACCGACAGGCCCTGCGCGGCCGCGGTCAACGCGGCGGTCAGCCCCGCCGAGCCGGAGCCGAGGACCACCACATCCGTCGCATAATCGGTCATGCGCCCTGTTTCCCGCCGCGCGCGCCCCGCCGCAAGGCCCGTCTCGGCCATATCGAGG
>JAFADX010000240.1 GCA_023424475.1 Pseudomonadota bacterium | reverse complement strand
GATCAGCGCGCCGAACAGCGCACGGCCGCGGAAGGCGCCGAAGCGCGCCAGCGCCCAGCCCGCCGCGCCGCCGAGCAGCACCGCGAGCGTCGCCGCGCCGGCGGCGATCCGCAGGGAGAGGAAGGCGGCCTCGACCAGCCGTTCGTTCGCCGCCAGCGCCGAGAACCAACGCAGCGAAAAGCCGCCCCACTGGAACGGAATGCGGTCGGCGCTGAAGGCATAGGCGACCAGCAGCAGGATCGGCAGCCAGAGGAAAGCCAGCCCCGCCACCAGGCCGGCGCGGACCACGCCGCCTCGCCTCATGGCCGCGCCTCCAGCCGCTGGAACAGGCGGATCGGCACCAGCAGGAGCACGAGCAGGGCCACCGCGAGCGCGGCGGCCACCGGCCAGTCGCGGTTCTGGAAGAATTCCTGCCAGAGCACGCGGCCGACCAGGTTCGCCTCCGGCGGCCCCATCAGTTCGGGGATGACGAACTCGCCGGCGGCCGGGATGAAGACGAGCAGGAAGGCCGCGGCCGCGGCGGGTGCCGTCGCCGGCAGGGTGATGGTCAGGAAGGCGGCCGCGGGGCGCGCGCCGAGATCCGCCGCGGCTTCCAGCAGGGTCTGGTCGAGCCGCAGCAGCGCGGCGAAGAGCGGCAGCACCGCGAAGGGCAGATAGGCATGGACCATGCCGGCCAGCATGGCCCCTTCGGTATAGAGCATCGGCAGCGGCGCATCGATGATGCCGAGCCCCTGCAGCAGCCCGTTGATCCAGCCCTGGTCGCGCAGCAGCCCGATCCAGGCGCCGACGCGCAGCAGGAAGCCGGTCCAGAAGGGCAGCATCAGCAGCGCCAGCAGCAGAATGCGCCGGTCCGGCCGCGCCCGCGCGATGCCCATCGCCATCGGGTAGCCGACCAGCAGGCAGAGCGCCGCCGTCGTCGCCGCGACACGCAGCGCGGTCAGGAAGGCGCCGAGGTAGTAGTCGTCCGCCACCAGCATCGCGAAGCCGGCCGTGGACCAGGCAAGATGGAAGGGCGGGATGCCGGGATCCGCCTCGGCCAGCGCGATGGCGCCGAGGATGGCGGCGGGCGCGGCGACGAAGAGCAGCAGCCAGGCTGAGACCGGCAGCAGGACGGCGAGGCGTCCCGTCACGAGGCGAGCGGCACCAGGTCGGCCGCCTCCCAGGCCAGCGTCACCGCGTCGCCGCGCGCCGGCGGCGGGCCGCCTTCCTCGGCGTGCGCGACGCGCAGGGTCATGCCGCCGGGGAGTTGCACCAGCACGAGCGAGTCATCCCCGCGGAAGGCAACGTCCTGCACCGTGCCGCGCGCGGTGTTGGGCCCTTCTCCCCGTGCGGCGAAGCGGATGCGCTCGGGGCGGAGCGCCATCGCGACGGTGCCGGCCGGGATTGCGCCCGCGAAGGTGATGCCGGCCTCGGGGCTTTCGAAGCGATCGTCGGCGGCACGGCCTTCCAGGACATTCGCCGCGCCGAGGAAGCGGGCGACGAAGCGGGACGCGGGGCGTTCGTAGATCTCGCGCGGCGGGCCGACCTGCGCAACGCGGCCGCCGTCGAGCAGCGCGACGCGGTCGGCAAGGGCCAGTGCCTCCTCCTGGTCGTGCGTCACCATCACGAAGGCGGCGCCGGTCTCGCGCTGCAGGGCGCGCAGTTCGAAGCCGGTGCGCTCGCGCAGGCCGGCGTCGAGGGCGCCGAGCGGTTCGTCGAGCAGCAGCAGGCGCGGGCGCATGACCAGGCTGCGCGCCAGCGCCACGCGCTGCTTCTGCCCGCCGGAGAGTTCGTGCGGCCGGCGCCGCTCGAAGCCGGCCAGCCCGACCATCGCAAGCGCCGCGGCGACGCGCGCGGCCACCTCGGCCTTCGCCACCCCGGCGCGGCGCAGGCCGTAGGCGACGTTGCCGGCCACGCGCATGTGCGGGAACAGCGCGTAGGACTGGAACATCATGTTGACCGGGCGTGCCCAGGGCGGGGTCGCGGCGATGTCCCGGCCATCGAGCAGCAGGCGGCCGGAATCCGGCGCCTCGAGGCCCGCGACGATGCGCAGCAGCGTCGACTTGCCCGAACCCGAGCCGCCGAGCAGGGCGAAGAACTCGCCCTCGGCGATGTCGAGGTCCAGGGCGTCGAGGGCGAGCGTGGAACCGAAGCGCCTGGTGATCGCCTCGACGCGCAGCAGCACCGTCAACGGCCGGCCTTGAAGCGGGACCAGAGGCGGGTTCGCTGGCGCTCCACCTCGCGCGGCGGCGTGCCGGCAACGAAGGTGGCGGCGAGTGCTCCGGCCGGCGGGAAGACGCTGGGGTCGCTGCGCACCGCCTCGCGCACCAGCGGCCGGCTGGCGGGGACGGCGTTGGGGTAGCGCACCTGGTTGGTGATGGCGGCCATGACGTCGGGCTGGAGGATGAAGTTGATGAAGGCGTGCGCCTCGTCCGGATGCGGGGCGTCGGCGGGGATCGCCATCATGTCGAACCAGAGCTGCGCGCCGCGCTGCGGCATGGCATAGCCGACCTCGACGCCGCGGTTCGCCTCCTGCGCGCGGGCCGCGGCCTGGATAACGTCGCCGGAATAGGTCAGCGCGACGCAGGCCTCCCCGGTCGCGAGCGCATCGAGGATGGCGCTGGACGGCAGGATGGCGCGGATTTGGGGGCGGATCGCCATCAGCGCCTGCTCGGCGGCGCGCAGGTCCTCGGGGCCCGAGGCATCGGGGTTGCGCCCCAGCCAGTGCATCACCGAGGGCAGCACGTCGGTCGGGCTGTCCATGATCATGATGCCGCAACCGGCCAGGCGCCGCGCGGTCTCCGGCTTCAGCAGCACGTCGAGGCTGTCGAGCGCCACGCCTGGCAGCGCCGCGCGCACGCGGTCGAGCCTGAGACCGAGCCCCACCGTGCCCCACAGGTAGATCGCGCCGTGCCGGTTGCCCGGATCGATCGCGGCGACGCGTTCCATCAACAGCGGATCGAGGTTGCGCCAGTTGGGAATCCTGTCCCGGTCGATCGCCCGCAGGGCATTGGCGCGGAGCAGGCGCGCGAAGCTCGGCTCGCTGGTCGGCACGATGATGTCGTAGCCGGAGCGGCCCGCCGAGAGACGCCCCTCCAGCGTCTCCAGGCTGTCGTAGACGTCGTAGCGGACGCGGATGCCGGTCTCGCGCGTGAAGCGCTCGACCACCGCGGGATCGATGTAGTCAGACCAGTTGTAGACGTTCAGCACCCTCTCCTGCGCCGCGGCCGGCATCGCGGCGAGCATCAGGGCGAGCAGCGGCAGCAGGCGTCGGGGCATCGGCGCGGGTCCCTCGGGCGACGGGCGGCGGAGGCACGAGACTACCACGCGCCACGCCGCCGCAAGCCCTGGCATGCGCGGCGGATATGTAGGATTTTTTTCTTGACCAATGCCGGGTCGCCCGGCTAACTCCGCCGCATCAACGGGCGAACTGCGTCCGCAACGCCCCGCGCCCTTTCCCGACAGCCCGAACCCTTCGAACCCCCGCCCCGGCGGAGGGCAGCGATGCCCTGCGCCCGCCGGCGGGCGAGGAGCCCCGCATGTCTTTCGATTCCAGCGACCTCACGGCCCTCACCTCGGCAAACGGCTTCACCCTCTGGCACTACCGCACGCCGGACGACCGCGCGGTGGTCGTCGCCCCCGGCTACTTCGCCGCCGCCGAGCCGCCGCTGCTGCCGGGCGACATCGTCATCGTCCAGGCCGCCGATGCGACGGCGCTGGTGCCGATCCGCGGCAGCGCGCTCGCCGGCGGCGGCGTGACGGTGGACCTGGCGGGCCATGCGCCGAACCTGCTGCGCTCGGCGACGCTGCTCGTCGACGTCATAGTCTCGGCCGCCGCGACGGCGCGCGCGGTGCTGCTCGACCCGGTGCCGGGCCTGGTGCAGGAGGGCGCGGGCGTGACCGTCGGCGCCGCCGTCTCCGGCCCGGTGGTCCAGGTCACCTTCGCGCTGCGCGACGCCGATGGCGCCGATGCGCGGCCGCCGCAGACGGTGCCGGTCGGCGCCGGCCGCGCCAGCGCCACCTTCCTCGTGCCGGCGCCCGGCAGCGGCTACCGCTTCAGCGCCGCCGACGCCGCGGATCCCGCCCTCTTCGACCTTTCCGCACCCTTCGTGGTCGCCGCCCGGCCGCGGCTGCTGACGGAAGGGGGCGGCCGCCTGCTGACCGAGAGCGGCGGCACGCTGCTCCTCTGATCCCCTGACGCCCTGCCCCCGCCCCAGAGAGAAACCCCGATGTCCGACACCAAGATCAGTGCCCTGCCCGCCATCGCCGCCGCCGCCGATGCGGACCTCCTGCCCCTCGTGCAGGGCAGCGGCGGCGCGGCGGCCACGCGGCGGGCGAGCCTCGCCCAGCTCCGCGCCGGGCTGCTCGCCGACCGGCCTGTTCATGTGCGCGAATACGGCGCCGTCGGCGACGGCGTGGCGAACGACGCGCCGGCCATCCAGGCGGCGATCGATGCCATGGCCGCGACGGGCGGCGGCGTGCTGCAGTTCGGCCCGCGGCGCTATCGCCTGGCAAGCCCGGTCACGGTCAACGGCGTCTCGATCATCTTCCAGGGCGCGGGCTTCACCGAGGGCCCCTCCCCACGCGACGGCACCTGGCTGACGATCGACACGACGGGCTTCACGCCCTTCACCTTCACCGGCGTCAACACCCGCGGCTGCGCGGTGCGCGACATCGCCGTCCACCAGGCCCACGGCGCGGCGCAGGCGCCGGGCTGGACGCCCACCGGCTACGACTTCGTCTTCCGGGTGCAGGACTGCCTCGGCTCGGTCGACTTCGGGAATGTCTTCCTCTGCGCGGTGAACCGCGGCATCCGGATCGACAATTCCGGGCGCTTCAACATCCAGCGCCTGCGCGGCCAGGTCTTCACCACCGGCATCGAGATCGATCGTTCCTACGACATCGGCCGCATCGACCACGTCCACTTCTGGACCTTCGCGACCTCGGACGCAGATGTGCTCGCCTACCAGCAGCAGACCCTCGACGCGATCCTGCTGCGGCGCAACGACGGCATCTTCCTCGACGACATCTTCGCCCTCGGCGCGCGATCGGTGCTGCGCTTCGCCGCCTCGGCCTCGGGCGTCACGACCAAGTTCTACCTGGGCAGCCTCTACGCCGACTTCGCGAAATACGGGATCTGGATCGACGGCAGCGGCGTGGATGGCCAGGTCGCCAATGCCACGACGCAGGGCGAGGCAGCCGCGCCCGGGGGCAGCATCCTCGCGGGCAGCAGCGGCATCCGCATCGACGGCAGCAACGCGCGGCTGCATATCGCCAACCTCCGCGTCGATGCGGTCGAGAGCAACGCCATCAGCATCAACGGCAGCGGCAACCGGCTCGACGTCTTCTCCTTCCGCGCCGAGCGATACAATTCGCTGAACGACGGCTCGGCGGCGATCCACGTCGCCAATGTCGCCTCCGGGACGGCGAACGCGGTCCATGTCGGTACGCCGCCGCTGCTCGCGAACGGCAATGGCGGGCCGCTCGCCAACGGGGCGACCAACGGCTTCGTCGCATCGGGCGGGCCCGCCGGACGCATCGACCGCCCGGGCGTGATGGTGGGCGGCCAGGACAACGGCCTCTACTTGCCGGCGAGCGGGGAGCTCTCGGCCGTTGCCGGCGGGGCCGAGGTGCTGCGCGGCACCTCCGCCGGCACGGTGACGCTGGGCGGGCCGCCCGCGGCACCCGGCGCGCGCGTCGTCACGCCGGCCGGCTCGGTGAACCAGGTCGAGCTCCGCGCGGCCGCGGCGGCAGGCATGCCGGGCGTCTCGGCCACCGGGTCCGACACCAATGTCGGGCTGCGGCTCGCCGGCAAGGGCACGGGCATGGTCAGCCTGGCGGGACCGCTGCAACTCGCGGCCTACACCGTCGCGACGCTGCCGGCCGCCGCGACCTACCCGCGCGGGATCGTCCATGTCTCGAACGGCACGGCGAACAAGCGTCTGGCGATCAGCGACGGCACGTCCTGGCGCTGGCCGGACGGGGCGGTGGTGTCCTGACCGCGCGACGAGAGCCAAGGAGACACGCCCCATGACCGCCCTCACCGACCATGCCAAGAACCTCCTCGCCCGCGCCCTGGTCGGGCGGCAGCCGAGCCTGCCGGTCGCCGTCTGGGTCGGCCTCGGCACCGGCGGCACCGACGCCGCCGGGCTGACCGGGGAACCGGCGGCAGCGACCGGCTATGCCCGCCAGCCGGCGTCCTTCACCGGGACCGGCTCGCAGAAGAACGCCGCCCAGCTCCGCTTCAACTTCGGCCAGGCCACCGGCACGCTGACCCATGTCGGGATCTACGACGCGGCGAGCGGCGGCAACCCGCTCGCCTGGGCGACTCTCGGCGCCCCGGCGACGCTGACCTCGGCGGGCAGCATCACCATCCCGGCCGAGAGCCTCGCCGTGCTCGCGGACTGACCGCCGCGCTCAGTATGGCGTGCCGGCCATGATGACCCCGCCCGCCGACCTGCCGGCGTCGATCAGCACCTGGGTGCGGTCCCGGCCCCAGGTCGCACCCATGCGGGGGCGGAAATCGCCCTCGCGCTCGTCGACCACGGCGTAGGTGACGAGGAACCCCTGCCCGCGCCGTCCGGCGATGATCGAGAGCTCGAGCACCATGAAGGAGACCTGCAGCTCCGGCGTGCAGGACCCGCCGCGCTCGATCGCCATCCGCGTCTCTCGCTGAAGCCCGGCTGCGAAGGCGTTCGCGTCGTCCCGCGCATCCTGGTGCCGGACGATGTGGATGCAGGACGCCCGCGCGCTTCCCGCCGCGAGCATCGCCGCCAGCAGCGCCGCGACGCCAAGCCTCACCCCCGCCTCCTTCCCCATCACGAATTCAGGATGCCCCGGAAGGCAGGCGGCGGGCCAGCGCCACCCCAAGCCCCCGAGGACCCGCATGGACCCCCGACAGACCCGCGGCTTCCGCAACCGCAACCCGGGCAACATCGTGCATGTGCCGGCCAATCGCTGGCAGGGCCTGGCCGAGCCGCCCCTCGAGCCGCCCCCGCCCGGCGGCGGGGCGCCGCGCTTCGCCCGCTTCGCCAGCCATGAATACGGCATCCGCGCCCTGGCGCTGCTGCTGACGACCTACCAGGACCGCCATGGCCTCAGGACGATCCGGGGCGTCGTCACGCGGTGGGCACCGGGGCACGAGAACGACACCGAGGCCTATATCGCCGCCGTCGCGGCGCGGATGGACCGGCATCCCCGCGCGGCGCTGGACCTCCACCGCCACAGGGACCTGCGGCCGCTGGTCGAGGCCATCATCCACCACGAGCTCGGCGGCATGCCCTATGGCCGGGCGACCATCGATGCCGGGCTGCGCCTCGCCGGCGTGGTGCCTGACGGACGCGGGGCGGTCGCGCGCACCGGCACCGCGCGGGCGGCGGCGGGCACGGCGG
>JAFADX010000227.1 GCA_023424475.1 Pseudomonadota bacterium | reverse complement strand
GCCTGGCGCTTCGACGCCCTGCGGGCCGGCGCGGTGCCGAAGCACCTGCGCCGCCTGACGGTGCACGTGCCCGAGGCGGATGCGGCTGCGGCCGCCTACGCGGCCCTCGCCCCCGGCGTTGCCGGATGCCTCCTCGCGCGCGACCTCGTCGTCGAACCGGCCAATCGCCTGACCACGCGCGCCTTCGCGGACCGGCTCGCGGCGCTGGAGGAGGACGGGCTCGAAGTCGAGATCCATGGCCGCGGCTGGCTGAAGCGCCACGGCTTCGGGGCGATCCTGGCGGTCGGCGGCGGCAGCGCCTTCCCGCCGCGCCTCGCGGTGCTGCGCTGGCGCGGCGTGCTGCCGGTTGCCCCGGTCGCCTTCGTCGGCAAGGGCCTCGTCTTCGACACCGGCGGCCTGTCCATCAAGGGAGCGGCCGGGATGGAGGAAATGCGCGCCGACATGGCGGGGGCGGCGGCCTGCGCCGGCGCCATGCTGGCCCTCGCGCGCCGGAAATCCCCTGCCCCCGCGGTCGCCGTGCTCGGCATCGCCGAGAACGCCACGGGCGCGCGCTCCTACCGCCCCGGCGATATCATCCGCACCGCCTCCCGCCGCACGGTCGAGGTGCTCGACACCGACGCGGAGGGCCGCCTCGTGCTCGCCGATGCGCTGCACCATGCGATCCGGCGCTTCCGGCCGCGCGCGGTGATCGACCTCGCCACGCTGACCGGCGCGAAGATCACCGCCCTCGGGCACCACCGCGCCGGGCTGTTCGGGACCGAGGCGGCGCTCATGGCCGCCGCTGCCGCGGCCGGGGAGGCGGTGGGCGAGCCGCTCTGGCCGCTGCCCATCGGCGCGCGGCACCGGGAGGACCTGGCCTCGGACATCGCCGACCTGAAGCAATGCGCCTCCGAGGGAGCCGGCGCCCTCGGCGGGCGGCTGCTGCCGGACGCGAGCCACGCCGCGGCCTTCCTGCGGGAATTCGTGGGTGACACGCCCTGGGCGCATCTGGACATTGCGGGGATGGATACCGCCGAGGCGCCGCACGCCCTCGGACCCGCCGGCCCGACCGGCTTCGGCGCGCGCCTGCTGGACCGGCTCGTCGCCCAGCGCTTCGAGGAGGAACCATGACCTTACGGCTCATCCCCGCACTGGCCCTGACCCTGCTGCCGGCCGCCGCTTCGGCCCAGCCCCTCGCGGGCTGCGAGAGGATCGAGGCGAGCACCCGCCCCGGCATGATGGCCTCCCGCGCCTACGAGGCCGCGATCGTGGACGGCACGGTGCGGCGGATCGTCCTGACGCTCGAGAACAACCGGCGTTCGACGACGGATTTCTCCCCGATGGGCGACGGCGTCTCGGTGCGCCTGACCACCTTCGCCGATCCGCAGGACCCCCGCCGCGTGACCGCCGTGTTCAACCGCGCGGTGGTCGGGCAGGACGGCATGGTGCTGGTGGAAACCTGGGTCCGGCAGCCCGGCGCCGACCGGCCTGCGTACAATTTCTATCGGATCCGGTGCCGCCAGGATCTGCCGCGCAAATAGCCCCGTGACCGAGATCGGCTTCTACCACCTGACAAGAACGCGGCTGGAACAGGCCCTGCCGCGCCTGCTCGGCCGCGTGCTGGGCAGCGGCGGGCGCGCCTTCGTCCTGTGCGCCGATCCCGAACGGGCCAGGGCGCTCGACGCCGCGCTCTGGACCGCGCCGGATCCCGACTGGCTGCCGCACGGCCTCGCGGGCGGGGAGAACGACCCGCTGCAGCCGATCCTGCTCGGCGCCGCCGACATCCCGCCCGGCAACGGCGCCCGCTTCCTCCTGCTGGTGGACGGCGCCGAGAGCGCGCGGGCCGGCGACTACGACCGCGTGCTCGACCTGTTCGACGGCGCCGACGAGGCCGCCGTCGCCGCCGCCCGCCGCCGCTGGTCGGCGGCCAAGGCGGCGGGCCATGCCCTCACCTACTGGCAGCAGGGCGCGGGGGGCTGGCAGAAGAAGGGCTGAGGCTCGGCGGCGGGCACCCCTCCGCCCGGCACGGCCTTCAGCCCGGCAGGCGGATGCCGGTCACCTCGACCATGTGACGCCAGCGCGCCACTTCCTCCCGCTGGAAGGCGGCGAAGGCGTCGGCCGGCATCGGCGCGGCGACGAAACCCTGGGACACCAGCCGCTGCTGCATCGCCGGCTCGGCGAGGATGCGCATCAGCGCGTCGGACAGGCGATTGACGATGTCGGGCGAGGTGTGCGCCGGGGCCCAGAGGCCGAACCAGGCATCGACGGCAAGGTCCTGCGCGCCCTGCTCGGCGAAGGTCGGCACGTCCGGCGCCTCGGCCAGCCGGGCCGGCGCGCCGATGCCCAGCGCCCGCAGCCGTCCCTCGCGGACGAGCTGCACCACCTGCGGCCAGGTCGAGACGAAGAAGTCCACCGTCCCCGCCACCGTGTCGGTCGTCGCCTGCGCGCCGCCGCGGTAGGGAATGTGCGTCGCGTCCATCCCTTCGCGCTTCACGAAGGTCGCGGCGATCATGTGGCTCGCCGAGCCGGCACCGGAGGAGGCGTAGGTCACGCGCCCGCCGTTCTTCCCCTTGGCGGCGAGCTCGGCCAGGGTCCGCGCGCCGCTGGCCGGCACGACGATGGCATGATGCACCGCCGCGAGCCGCGCGATGGGCGCGAAGTCGGCGACCGGATCGAAGGGCAGCGTGGGCAGCATCGCCGCATTGGCCGCATGGGTCTGGTTGTTGCCGAGCGAGAGCGTGGTGCCGTCCGGCGCCGCCTGCGCGACCGCCTGGGTGCCCACCACGGCGGCGCCGCCCGGCCGGTTGTCCACCACGAAGGTGCTGCCCGGGAAGGCCTCCTGCAGCGCTGCGGAAACGCCGCGCGCGAGCACGTCGGTCGAGCCGCCGGGCGGATAGGCGACGACGACGCGCACCGGGCGCGACGGCCAGGACTGGGCGCGGGCCGCGGCGGGCACGGCAAGGATGGGGGTGGCGAGCAATGCGCGACGGCGGATCATGGTGGTCTCCTCCCGGCGGCGCGGGGGCGCGCCGGCCTCGGCATCCCTCTCGCGCATCGGCGCCCGGCGGTCCAGCCCGCGCCACGGCGCGTTCACGTATCCTTTCGTTGTTTTTCACGCCGGCCGGACGCTAGGCTTTTTGCACTGCGAACGTGGATGGAGGGGCGTGATGGATCACATCGAACCGCCCCGGCCGGCCCGCGAGGCCGCCCGGACCCCACCGCCGGAGAAGCGCCCGCTGCAGGAACCGCCGACCGGCCGCGCCTTGTGGCCAACCTTCATGCGGCGGACCCTCGCGGAGGAGCAGGTGCGCGCATCCGCACCGCATATGGGCGGCCCGCGCTAGAGCCGTTCCCATTCGCCCTGGCTCACGGCAACGTCTCTTGAGAGCAGATCCCGATCAGGTGGAATCACCTGATCGGGTGGAGGCGCCTGACCGGGCGGAGATGCCCGCCAAGGCGGAAGGCCGCAGAGGTTGGCGTGAGCCATGACGAACGGGGAACCTCCCCGGAGCGGTCGCGGCCGGGGTCTGCGCGCGGCGGGACACCCGCCTACGCGGGTTCCAGCCGGGCCGAGACCTCGAGCCATTCTTCCTCCAGCGCCGTCACCTCCTTCGCGATGGCGGCGCGGCGCGTGTTGGCCCAGGCGATGTCCTCCGGCTTGAACCGGGCATAGGTGGCGGGGTCGGAGAGGCGCTTCTCGATCAGCGCATCCTCGCGCGCGAGCCGGTCGAGGCCCGACTCGATCTCCCTGATCCGCGCGCGCAACGGCGCGGCGGCGACGCGGGCATCGGCGCGCTCGCGC
>JAFADX010000200.1 GCA_023424475.1 Pseudomonadota bacterium | reverse complement strand
CGCGACCGGCGACGTCGCCGCCATCGACCTCGCCACCGGCGGGCGCCGCTGGCGGCGCGGCACGGGGCGCGAGGACGAGAGCTCGACCGACCTCGGCGCGGGCGTCGCGGCGGCGGGGGAGACGCTCTACGTCGCCACCTCGCTCGCCCAGGTGCTGGCGATGAACGCCGCCGACGGGTCGGTGCGCTGGCGGGTGGACCTGCCGGCCCCGGCGCGCGGGGCGCCGACCGTGGCCGATGGCCGGATCTTCGTGCCCACGGTGTCGAGCGAGATCCTCTGCCTGTCCATGGAGGACGGCAGCCGCGCCTGGAGCCATCGCGCGACACCGACGACGACGATCCCCCTCGGCCTCGCCTCCCCGGCGGTGGAGGGCGAGGTGGTGGTGGCGGGCTTCCCCTCGGGCGAGCTCTTCGCCATGCGCGTCACCGACGGGCGCGTGCTCTGGACCGAAAGCCTCGCCGCGGCCGGCTCGACGGCGCTGTCGGACATCGCGGGGGTGCGGGCGCCGCCGGTGATCGGCGGCGGGCGCGTGATCGCGGTCGGCGTCGGCGGCCTCAGCATCTGCGTCGACCTGCGCTCGGGCCGCCGCCTGTGGGAACTCGAGACCGGCGGGACGGAAGCGCCCTGGATGGCCGGGGACTGGGTCTTCCTGACCAACGATGTCGGCCAGGTGGCGGCGTTCGGGCGGGACAGCGGACAGGTCCGCTGGGCCACCTCGCTGCGCCCGCCGGCCCGCGGCGACCGGCGGCCCGACCCGATCCAGCTCTCGGCCCCGGTGCTCGCCGGCGGGCGGCTGCTGGTCGGCACCGGGCGGGAGGAGATCGTCTCGATCGACCCTCTGACCGGCGAGGTCCAGGGCCGCACGCCGGCCTCGGGCAGCGTGACCATGCAGCCGATCGTGGCCGGCAACATGCTGATCGCGGCAACGGATGGCGGCGACCTCGTCGCCTTCTCCGGCGGCTGACCGCCAGGCCGCGCCATGCGCCCCACCATCGTCATCCTCGGCCGGCCGAATGTCGGCAAGTCGACGCTGTTCAACCGCCTGGCGCAGCGGCGCATCGCCATCGTGGACGACACCCCGGGCGTCACGCGCGACCGCAAGGAAGCCGAGGCGCAGGTCGGCGGCCGGACGGTGACGCTGGTGGACACCGCCGGCCTCGAGGAAGCGCCGCCCGACACCGTGGCGGGCCGCATGCGCCAGAGTTCCGAGGCGGCGCTGCGCGCGGCCGACCTCGTGCTGTTCGTGGTGGATGCGCGGGCGGGGCTGATGCCAGCCGACCGCGCCTTCGCGGCCTGGCTGCGCCGCTCCTCGCTGCCCGTGCTGCTGGTCTCCAACAAGACCGAGGGCCGTGGCGGCGCGGCGGCGGCGATGGAGGCCTACGAACTCGGCCTCGGCGACCCCATCGCGGTCAGCGCCGAGCACAACGAGGGCCTGGGCGCGCTGCACGAGGCGGTGATCGAGGCGCTCGGCGAGCCGCCCGAGGAGGATGAGGAGGCCGGGGACGACCCCGACCGCCCGCTGCGGCTGGCCATCGTCGGGCGGCCGAATGCCGGCAAGTCCACCCTGCTCAATGCCCTGATCGGGGAGGAGCGGATGATCACCGGCCCCGAGCCCGGGTTGACGCGCGATGCGGTCGCGGTGGAATGGCGGGATTCGACCGGCGGGCGCGTGCGCCTCGTCGACACCGCCGGGATGCGCAAGAAGGCCCGCATCGCCGAGCGGCTCGAGCAGATGTCGGTGGCCTCGACCCTCGGCGCGCTGAAGGAGGCGGAGGTCGTCGTCCTGGTGGTCGATGCGCTGCTCGGCATGGACGAGCAGGACCTGCGCATCGCGCGGCTCGCCGAGCGCGAGGGCCGCGGCGTCGTCATCGCCTTCAACAAGTGGGACGCGGTCGAGGACCGCGAGGCGACGCGCCGGCGGCTTGCCGATGTACTCACCGCTTCGCTCGCGCAGCTCAAGGGCATCACGGTGGTGCCGCTCTCGGCGCAGACCGGGCGCGGCGTGGACCGGCTGATGCCGGCGGTGCGCGCCGCCTATGCGCTGTGGAACCGCCGCATCGCAACCGGCGAGCTGAACCGCTGGTTCGAGGCGACGCTGGCGCGGCATCCGCCGCCGATGGTGGACGGAAGGCGGGTGAAGCTGCGCTACGCCACCATGCCGAAGGCACGGCCGCCGACCATCGCGGTCTTCGGCACCCGCGCCGAGGAACTGCCGGAGGATTACCGCCGCTACCTGGTCAACGCCTTCCGCGAGGCCTTCGACATGCCGGGCGTGCCGGTGCGCCTGCAGCTGCGCGGCACGCGGAACCCCTATGCCGGGGAAGGCTGACCCCCGGCCCGGTTAACCATCCCGCAATGCCGCCCGGCAGAAACTGCCGCTCGACGCAGGCGGACGGGATGCGGTGGGCATGGAGCATGAGGCGGGGTCGCTGATCGACCGGATCACGGCGCGGCGCGCGATCCTCGGGCGGATCGACCTGGTCGGTCGCGACCTCGGGACGCTCTACGAGAGGCTCGACGGCATCGCCGGCTCCCTCGTCGCGCTCGAGGCGCGGGAGGATCCCGTGCCGGTCTTCGAGGACAAGCTCGCCCGCTTCGGCGGCCGCATCGGGCTGGTCGAGGAACGGCTCAACGCCGCGGAGGGGCGGCTCGCGACGCTCGGCGGGCTGTTCGAGCGGCTGGAGCGCATCGAGGCGACGCTCGCCGCGCGGGCGGGCGCGACGGCCGGGCAGGCGGCGCATGACCGGATGCCCTATGTCAGCACCGCCGATCTGCGCGCCCTCGGCCGCATCGAGGCGGAGGCGGCGATGCGCGCGCGTTGCATGGTGGTGCCGGTGGATGCGGCGACGGCGCTCTGCCGCATCCTCGGCCGCTACAAGATGTACCTCGACCGCCGCGACATCGGCTTCGCGCCTCACCTGATGTTCGAAGGCTTCTGGGAATACTGGCTGACCGAGTTCATCTGGCGGAACGTGCAGCCGGGGGAGGTGGCGCTCGATGTCGGCGCCAACCACGGCTACTACGCGCTGCTGATGGCCGACCTGGTCGGCGCCCACGGCCGTGTGCACGCCTTCGAGCCGAACCCGCGCCTGTTCGACCTGATGTCGCGCACCGTCGCGCTCAACGGGTTCTGGCACACGGTGCGCCTGCATGGCGCGGCGGTGGCCGAGGCCTCCGGCCCGCCCATGACCTTCGCGGCGACCGAGCGTGAGCCCAAGAACGGCCGCCTGCTGATGCCGGGCGAGGATACTCCGGCCGAGCCGGACGCGGTGCTGACGCCGGTGCCGGTGGTCGCGCTCGACGAAGCCGTGGAGGGGCCGGTCCACTTCGTGAAGATCGACGTGGAAGGCGCGGAGGAACTCGCCTGGCGCGGCATGCAGCGGCTGATCGGGCGCAGCCCGCAGATCCGCATCGTGATGGAATTCAACCCCGGCCGCTGCCGTGACGCGGCGGCGACCCTCGCCGACATCGCCGCGCACTTCGCGCTGCGCGAGGTCGGCTTCGACGCCCGCGCGCACCCCGTGACGGCGGAGGAGGTGCTCGGCCGTTCGGAGGATACGCTGCTCTACCTCTCCCGCCTCGACCCGGCCTGAGGGCCGGCACGAAGATTTGCCGCGGCGCCGGGCCGTGCGGTATCGGTGAAGCCATCCCGCCCACCCGGCCTGGCGGGACGGGACACGGGACCATGCCGCGATGATCTTCTCGCCCAGCCGGGGCTTCTGCTTCGTCCACGTCTCCAAGACCGGCGGGACGTCGGTCGAAGCCGCCTACATTCCGCATATCCGGTTCGGCGACGTCATCCTCGCCGCGCTGCCCGAGGGGATGGACACCTGGTACGGGCGGCACCTGTCGGTCGGCAAGCATACGCCGGCGCGGCGCATCCGGCTGCTCGCCGGGCGCATGGCCTGGGACCGGATGCTGTCCATCGCCGTGGTGCGGGACCCGGTGGAGCGCATCGTCTCCTACTACCGCTGGATCCATTCCACGCCGCATGCCGGGCAGCGCGAGCGGGAACTCGGCGCAGTGAAGGATTTCAGTGCCTTTGCCGAGAAGGTGTGTCGCTTCCTGCTGCACCAGGTCGACATGGTGACGGACCCGAAGACGAACGACGTGATCGTGAAGCACCTCATCCCGTTCCGCCGGCTCTCCGAGGGTTGGGCGGGGGTCGCCGCACGCCTCGGCATCGAGGCGCCGCTGCCGCATGTGAACGCCTCCTCGCCGAGGATCGCGGTCGAGGTGCCGGAGGCGGCGCGCGCCATGCTGCACGAGGTCTATGCGCGCGACGTCGCCCTCGTCGCGCATGCGGAGAACGTCTTCGCGCCGCTGGCGGGCGGCGGGCAGCAGGCCGCCTGATGATCTGGTCCCCGGCGCGCAACTTCTGCTTCGTCCATGTGCCCAAGACCGGCGGCACGGCGGTCGAGCAGGCCTACAAGCCGCATCTCCGCTTCGGGGACGTGGTGCTGGCGGCGTGGCGGCGCAGCCTCGACAACTGGTACGACGAGGTCCTGCACGTCGGGAAACATTCCTCGGCCGCCCATATCGCCGGGCAGGTGGGCCAGGAGCGGTTCCGCCAGCTCTTCTCCTACGCCATCGTGCGCGATCCGCTGGATCGCCTGGTTTCCTACTACAGATGGATCCAGAGCTTCGAGCATCCGGGCGAGCTCGAACGCTGGCTGCGCGCCCATCGCAGCTTCGAAGCCTTCGTCGAGCCGGCTTCGGAGCATTTCGCCCTGCAATCCGACCTGGTCTGCGACCCCGGGACCGGGCTGCCGATGGTCACCATCCTCGCGCCCTATCCGAGCCTCGCGGAGTCCTGGCGGCTGGTCTGCACGCGGCTCGGCGTGGCCGCGGGGGCCCTGCCGCGGGCCAATGCCTCGATCGCCATCCCGGTCGAGGTGACGGACCGGGCGCGGCAGATCGTCGGCCGGCGCTATGCGCGCGACGTCACGCTCTACCGCGACGCGGTGGCGCGCTGGGCGGCGCTGCACGGCGCGGGCCGGCAGCAGGGCGCAGCCTGATACCGGCGCCGCGCCTCGGCGCCATGCTATGGGCACATCCATGCGCATGATCTCCCGGCCATGAACGACCTGCTCTTCGCCCTCTCGAAGATCCTCTGGTTCCCCGCGCGTCCCGGGCATTTCGCGCTGATCGTCGGCTTCGTCGGCCTGACCCTGGTCTGGCGCGGGCGGCGATGCGGGCGGTGGCTGGTGCTCGCCTCGCTCGGCTTCTTCCTGATGCTGGTGATCACGCCGGTGAACCAGTGGGTGCTGTTGCCGCTCGAGGATCGGTTCCCGCGCCCGGCGGTCGCGCCGGCACATGTGGACGGGATCGTCGTGCTCGGCGGCGCCGTCGAGCAGAACATCACCCAGGACCGCGGCATCCCGACGCTGAACGGCGCGGCCGAGCGGATGACGGAAGGCGTCATCCTGGCCCGGCGCTACCCGGATGCGCGCCTCGTCTTCACCGGCGGGCAGGGCTCCTTCGTCCATGGCCGGGTCACCGAGGCCGATGTCGCACGCCAGCTCTGGACCGCCATGGGCATCCCGCCCGAGCGCGTGATCTACGAGGACCAGGCCCGCAACACCCACGAGAACGCGGTCAACACCTTCCGCCTGCTGCACCCGAAGCCGGACGAGACCTGGCTGCTGGTGACCTCGGCCTCGCACATGCCGCGCTCGGTCGGCGTCTTCCGCGCAGCGGGGTGGACGCACATCGTCCCCTGGCCGGTGAACTACCGGACGGGCCATTCCTGGGATGTCTGGTACGACGCGCCCTTCCCCGAACGGCTCGGCCAGTTCGAATGGGGCTTCCGGGAGTGGCTCGGCCTTATCGCCTACCGCCTGATGGGCCGGACGGAGAGCGTCCTGCCGGCGCCGGGGCCGCCTCCGTCCCGCTAGCGCCGCCGCGCTCCATTGCCCGCCAGCGGGCGACGTTGCGGTTGTGTTCCTCGAGCGTGCGGGAAAAGGCGTGGCCGCCGGTGCCGTCGGCGACAAAATAAAGGTCGTCCGTCGCCTCGGGCCGCGTCACGGCGATCAGCGCCGCGCGGCCGGGGCTGGCGATGGGCCCCGGCGGCAGGCCGCGGTTGCGGTAGGTGTTGAAGGGATGGTCGCGGTCGAGGTCGCTGCGCGTGATCGGCCGGTCCATCGGCGCCCCGCTGGTCGCGGCATAGGCCACGGTGGGGTCGGACTGCAGCGGCATGTCCCGGCGCAGACGGTTCATGAAAACGCCGGCCACATGGGCGCGCTCGTCCGCCCGGCCGGTCTCGCGCTCGACGATGGAGGCGAGGATCAGCGCCTCGCGCGGGCTCGACAGCGGCAGGTCGGGGGTGCGGGCAGCCCAGGCTTCGGCCAGGGCGCGGTCCATCGCGGCCTTGGCGCGGCGCAGGATGGCGGCGCGGCTCTCCCCCCATTCGAAGGCATAGGTTTCGGGCAGCGCCTCGCCCTCGGCGAAGTCCGGGATGTCGCCCGTCAGGCCCTCGCTGCGCTCCAGCAGGGTGCGGATCTGGTGGGCGGTCAGGCCTTCGGGGATGGTCAGGCGGCGTTGGACGGGCCGTTCCTCGCGCAGGATGCGCAGGACCTCGCGCAGCGGGGCGTGGGCGGGGAAGGCGAATTCGGCGGCCCGCAGCGGTCCGTGCCGCCGGGTCAGCCAGGCGGCGGCGGTGAAGGCCCGGGCATCGCGGATGACGCCGCGCTCCAGCAGCGTCCCGGCGATCCGCCCGGTGCTGCCGCGAGGGATCACCACCTGCGTCGCCTCCGCCAGCGGTCCCGGGCCGCTCCAGGCGCGCTGCACGGCCACCGCGCCCCAGGCGGCGGCGCCGAGCAGCGGGAGCAGGACCAGGAGGGCCACGACGGCCCGCCGGAAGCGCCGGCGGACTGCCGGCGGCTGCGGCGGTGGCACGGGCGCGTCGAACATGCCCGGCGGCGCCTCAGGGCGCGGCGCGGAACACGATGCTGGCGTTCGTTCCGCCGAAGCCGAAGGAGT
>JAFADX010000186.1 GCA_023424475.1 Pseudomonadota bacterium | reverse complement strand
GACCAGCACGCCGCCCTCGGCATCGAAGGCGAGCACCGCCGGGGCCCAGGGCCAGGCCGGCACCGGCTGGGGCGCATCGCCGCGCCGGCCGGCGGGGAGCGGCGCTGCGCGGCCTTCAAGCAGGGTTTCCGCCACGCCGGTTTCGGCTGCCGCGTCCCCCGCGGCCATGCGCAGGTCCAGCACGCGACCGGCCCCGCCGCTGACGGCAAGGCACAGGCGCTTGCGGCCGGGCTCGTAGGCCAGGCCCGCCGGCATGTCGAAGGCCGTGGCCCCGGCATTGCGCGCGGCAGCCATCGGGTCGCCTGGCTGCAGCGGCACCCATCGCAGCGAACCGCCCTCGATCCGCGCCGCCGCCATGCGGCCGGAATCGAGCGCGCCGATCCCGGCCGTGGCATCGGAGACGAAGCGATAGAGATAGCCGCCCCGACGACCATCGGTGATCCAGACCACCGCGCGCCCGTCGGCCGAAAGCGCGGCCGCCACGTCCACCGGGCCGAAACGGCCGGGCGCGGCGTGCTTCACCGGCACATAGCCCGGATCGGCCGGGTCGAATTCGACCAGCATCCCGACCGCGCCGGGCTCGAGGCCGGGCAGCCGCTGGCGCCATCCGGCAGCAGCACCTTCCGCGAGCAGCAGCGTGCCCCAGGGCGTCGCGCAGCCGCCCGTGACGCCGGCGATGCCGGTGAGCGGCCCGCCGCCGGCGCCGTTCCGGCACAGTGTCCGGGCATCGAAGCGCCGGTTCTGAAAGCCGCCATCCACGACCTTCCAGGCCGTGCCGCGGCGCTCGAGATTGACGATGGACACGCCCTGCATCGCCCCGGCGACCTCGGGCATGTCGCGCCCCTCCCGGAACGCCATGGCGGCGTTCACGGTCGGATGGCCGACGGCGAGGAGCGCGCGCGGCACGTTGTCCGCCTGCGGCCCGGAGGAGATGACGGCAAGCATGCGCGCGTCCCAGCCGAACTGGGCCGAGGCCGCCTCCCGGCTCGGATAGTCCGGGTTCCAGTCCGGCGCGTCGAAGGTCACGCGGTCGCCCCAGCGGATCAGCACGCCGCGGGTCCAGCCCGGCGCGACGTAGTCGTCCTGCCGGATGACCAGGGACTGCGCGCGCAACGTCGGCGCCGCGAGCAGCGCGGGCGCGGAGAGCAGCAGGCCGCGGCGGCGGATCATGCGGGCGCCTCCGCCTCGATGCGCGGCGGCAGGTGGACGCGCACCGGGGGCAGCGCCTCGGTCCACTTCTCCACCTGCACCAGGCAGGATTGCGCCGAGGGTCCCTGGCCGAGACGCGAGGTGCCGATGTCGGCAGTCAGCACATTCGGGTTGCCGTGCACGCAGAGGCTGCCGGGCACGCCCGGTTCCAGCGGATCGAACCAGGCGCCCGTCGCCATCATCGCCACGCCGCGCATCAGCCCCGGATCGGTGCGCAGGCCACCGAGGCAGGCGCCGCGGTCGTTGAAGACGCGCACGATGTCGCCCGCCCGCAGCCCGCGCGCGGCGGCATCCTCCGGGTTCAGCGTGATCGGCTCGCGCCCGGCGATCTTGTTCGTCGCGGCGACGCGGCCGGGGTCGAGCTGGCCATGCAGGCGCGTCGCCGGCTGGAAGGAGAGCAGATGCAGCGGGAAGCGTTCGGCCTGCGGCGCGCCGAGCCATTCGCGCGGCGCGATCCACACCGGATGGCCCGGCGCGTCGTCGTAGCGGAAGGAGGCGATGGTCTCGCTGAACAGCTCGATCTTGCCGGAAGGCGTGTCGAGCGGATGCTCCTCCGGGTCGGAGCGGAACTCGGCGAACTGGGTGTATTCCTCGCCGCGCGCGGGGGCCTCGGCCTCCCACCAGCCCTTGGCCCAGAAGCTGTCGAAGTCCGGCGTCTCGTAGCCGAGCCCGGCCGAATGGCGCCGCCACTGCTCGAAGAGGTGGCGCAGCCAGGCATCCTCGTTGCGCTGCTCGGTGAAGCGGTCGCGGAAGCCGAGCTCCTCGGCGATGTCGGCCAGCATGTCGTGGTCGTTGCGCGCCTGTCCGACCGGGTCGATCGCCTTGTGCATGGCGCGCAGGAAGCGGTCGCGGCCGCTGGATGCGATGTCGTTGCGCTCGAGCGTGGTCGTCGCCGGCAGCACGATGTCGGCATGGCGGGCGGCGGCGGTCCAGTGCTGCTCCTGCACGATGACCGTCTCGGCCTTCGCCCAGGCCCGCAGCATGCGGTTGAGGTCCTGGTGGTGGTGGAAGGGATTGCCTCCCGCCCACCAGACGATGCGCGTGTCGGGATAGCGCTGTTCGCGCCCATTGAAATCGTAGGCGCCGCCGGGATTCTCCAGCATGTCCGTGATGCGCGCGACCGGGATGAAGGTGCCGGTCGGGTTGCGCGTCGCGGGCATCGAGAAGGAGGGTACTTCGCGGCGCGGCTGGCCCATGCCGTTCACGCTGCCGTAGCCGTAGGCGACGCCCTCCCCCGGCTTGCCGATCTTGCCCAGGATCGCGGCGAGGGCGGCGAGCATCCAGTAGGGCTGCTCACCGTAGTCGGCGCGCTGCAGCGACCAGGTCGCGGTCAGCATCGCCGGCTGGTCGGCGAGTTCCATGGCGATGCGGCGGATGGTCTCGGCGGGGATGGCGGTGATCGGTTCGGCCCATTCGGGCGTCTTGGGCTGGCCGTCGCTCTCGCCCGTCACGTAGGCGCGCAGGCGGTCCCAGCCGACGCAGCGGGTGGCGAGGTAGTCGCGATCCTCCCGGCCCGCGGTCACGATCGCGTGCGCCATGGCCAGCAGCAGGGCGGTGTCGGTGCCGGGCCGGATCGGGATCCATTCGGCGTTGCACCAGTCGGGCACGTCGGCGCGGTTGGGCGAGACCTGGATGAAGCGCAGCCCCGCCTCGGCGGCCGCGCGCAGGTTCATCTCGTTGGTGTGCTGGCCGGCGCCGCCCGAGGTGACGAGCCCGTTGCGCAGCGGCAGCCCGCCCAGGCAGAGCATGACCTTCGCATGGCGCGTGATCGCCGCCCAGTCCGTGGTGCGGCCGAGCAGCACCTCGTTGGTGCCGAGGACATGCGGCAGCAGCGCCTGCGCCGCCGCATAGGAATAGGCGTTGATCTGCCCGGTATAGCCGCCGGCGAGGCCAAGGAACCGCTGCAGCTGCGAACGCGCGTGATGGAAGCGGCCGGCCGAGGACCAGCCATAGGAGCCGCCGAAGATGCTGGTCGGCCCATGCTCCGCGCGCACGCGGCGCGTCTCCCCGGCCACCAGGCGCACCGCGCGATCCCAGGATACGGGAACGAAGGCATCGCCGCCGCGCAGCGTCCCCTTGCGGCGGCCCTCCAGCCAGCCCTTGCGGACATGGGGGCGGTCCACGCGGCAGGGCGCATGGACGATATCCGGCATCGCCTCGATCAGGCTGCCCGGGAAGGGGTCGCGCGCGAACGGCTTCACGCCGACGACGCGGCCATCGCGCACCACGGCGTCGAAACTGCCCCAATGGGCAGCGTGCGGCTTCAGTTCGGTCATGGCGCGGCTCCTTCGCACGCCAAGGTGGCGCGGGCATGGCTGCGCCGCAACAGCCGCCCCTTGGGTGAAACGGCTCGCCGGCCTAGAATGCCGGACCTGTTCTGCCGAGGAAGGCCCCAAGCATGACACCGCCGCGCAATTCCAACGCCGCCCGGGACATCGCGAATGTCCTGCACCCCTACACCGACGCCAAGGCGCATCTGCAGAACGGACCGCTGGTCATCACCCGCGGCAAGGGCGTGCGCATCTTCGACGAGCAGGGCAAGGAGTACATCGAGGCGCTGGCCGGGCTATGGTGCGCCTCGCTCGGCTTCGACAACGAGCGCCTGGTCAAGGCCGCGACCGACCAGATGCGCAAGCTGCCCTTCTATCATTCCTTCACGGCGAAGTCGCACGAGCCGATGATCGACCTGGCCGAGATGCTGATCGAGCGCGCCCCCGCGCCGATGAGCAAGGTGTTCTTCGGCAATTCCGGCTCCGAGGCCAACGACTCGGCGCTGAAGATGATCTGGTACATGAACAACGCCATCGGCAAGCCGAAGAAGAAGAAGGTCTTCGCGCGGCTGAAGGCGTATCACGGCATCACGCTGGCCGCCGCCTCGCTGACCGGCCTGCCGGCCAACCACAAGCTGTTCGACGCGCCGATCGCCGGCGGCCGCTTCGTCCATGTCGGCACGCCGCACCACTACCATGAGGCGAAGCCTGGCGAGACCGAGGAAGACTTCGCGACGCGGCTCGCCGAGGAACTGGAAGCCCGCATCATCGAGGAAGGCGGCGCCGAGGAATGCGCGGCCTTCTGGGCCGAGCCGGTGATGGGCGCCGGCGGCGTGCTCGTCCCGCCGAAGACCTACTTCGAGAAGGTGCAGGCCGTGCTGAAGAAGTACGACATGCTCTTCGTGGTGGACGAGGTGATCTGCGGCTTCGGGCGCACCGGCAGCTACTGGGGCGCGCAGACCTTCAACATCCAGCCGGACATCCTGGTCTGCGCCAAGGCGCTCTCCTCCTCCTACCTGCCGATCTCGGCGGTGATGGTGAACGAGAAGGTGTTCCAGGGCATCGCCGAAGGCAGCCATACCGTCGGCACCTGGGGCCATGGCTTCACCTATTCCGGCCACCCGGTCTCGGCCGCCGTCGCGATCGAGACGCTGAAGATCTACGACGAGACGAAGCTCATCGACCACGCGGCCGAGGTCGGCGCGCACATGCAGGCGGAACTGCGCAAGCGCTTCACCGACCACCCGATCGTGGGCGAGGTGCGCGGCGTGGGCCTGATCGGCGCGATCGAGCTGTCAGGCGACAAGGCGGCGAAGAAGCCTTTCGACGCCGCGAAGAAGGCCGGCGCGCGGCTGTGCAAGCTGGGCGAGGAGAACGGCGTCATCCTGCGCGCCATGATGAACGACAGCATGGGCTTCTCGCCGCCGCTGATCATCACCAAGGCCGAGGTGACCGAGATGTTCGACCGCGTGGAGAAGTCCCTCGACGCGCTGGCGGTGGAACTGCGGCGCGAGAGCATCGCGGCTGTGTGAGTGAAGGTCGGGGGAGGGGAACCTCCCCCGATCCCCCTCCCTTTTCCGATTTCCCGGTGCTCCCGCGACGGCCGGTCCCTGATTGTCGAGGACGCTGAAGAGGGCCCGCCCATGCCGAAGGCGGCTTGGCCTCCGGCAGTCGCGAGGAGCGAACGCTTAGAGCATGTTCCGATCTGTCGGAACCGGCACCGGCCCGCACCCCCACCCGATCAGGTGATTCCGCCCGATCGGGATCTGCTCTAGATTGCCGCTTCGTCGAACACCTTCGACACGTCGCCGCCCCACACCGTCTCGCAGCGTTCCAGCCAGCGATCCGCCTGGGTCTGCCCCGTCGCGACCACGGCATCGAGCGGGTCGAGGAACATCTCCTCCCCTGCGCCGCGCGCCTTGAGGCCGTCGCGCGCAATGGCCAGCACCTCGCGCGCCACGTCGCGGAGGTCGCGCCCGGCGATCCTCGCCTGCAGCGCCTGCGCCGGCACCGCCTCGCGCAGCGCCCGCATCTCCGCGACGGACCAGCCCTTCGTCAGCGCCCGCGCCGCCTTCTGCGCGGCATCGTCATAGAGCAGCCCGACCCAGAAGGCCGGCAGCGCGTCGAGGAAGGCGGGCGCGCCGGCGTCCGCGCCGCGCATCTCGAGGAAGCGCTTCAGCCGCACATCGGTGAAGACGGTGGTGACGTGGTCTGCCCAGTCCCCCATCGTCGCGGTGTGGCCCTTCAGCTTCTCCGCGCGGCCTTCGAGGAAGGCGCGGAAGGACATCCCCGCCGCGTCGATCCACTGCCCGTCGCGCATGATGAAGTACATCGGCACGTCGAGCACCCAGTCGGCGAAGCGCTCGAAGCCGAAGCCGTCCTCGAACGCCACGGCGGGGATGCCGGTGCGATCGGGGTCGGTGTCGGTCCAGACCTTGCCGCGCAGCGTGCGGTAGCCGTTGGGCTTGCCCTCGGTGAAGGGCGAATTGGCGAAGAGCGCGGTCGCGAGCGGCTGCAGCGCGAGCGAGACGCGCAGCTTCTCGACCATGTCGGCCTCCTCGCCGAAGTCGAGGTTCACCTGCACCGTGCAGGTCCGCAGCATCATGTCGAGGCCCATATGCCCGACCCGCGGCATGTATTCCCGCATGATCGCGTAGCGGCCCTTCGGCATCCACGGCATCTCGGCCCGCGTCGCGAGCGGATGGAAGCCGAGCGGCGCGAAGCCGAGGCCCAGCGGCCCGGCCACCTCACGCACCTCGTCGAGGTGGTTCGCGAGTTCGTCGCGCGCCTCGTGCAGCGTCGCCAGCGGCGCGCCCGAGAGCTCGAACTGCCCGCCCGGTTCCAGCGAGACGGAGGCCTCGCCCCGCTTCAGGCCGATCGGGTTGCCGCGGTCGAGGATGGGTTCCCAGCCGAAGCGCGCCAGCCCCTCGAGCATCGCGCGGATGCCGCCGGGCTCGTAGGGCGGAGGGGAAAGGTCGTCGCGGCGGAAGCCGAACTTCTCGTGCTCAGTCCCGATGCGCCACTGCCCGCGCGGCTTGCTGCCGGCGGCGAACCAGCCGGCCAGTTGCCGCACCGAGGTGATCGGCGTGGGATCCGACTCGCCAGGATTCGACATGCAGCCCTTTCCGCGGTCGCCGCAGGACGCGGCGCGTTCAGCTCACGTCCCAGTCACCCGCCAGCGCCTGGAGCACCGCGAGGCCCGCGACCGCCGCCGTCTCCGCCCGCAGGATGCGGGGGCCGAGGGCGACTGCGGTAACAAAGGGGCGCCGCAGGGCGTCGTCAAGCTCACCCCCGTCGAAGCCCCCCTCCGGCCCGACCAGCCAGCCGCAGGGAAGCCTCAATCCGCCTGCGGCATGACGGATCGGCAGGGCACCCCTGCGCTCGGCGGCGACCAGCAGCGGCGCCCCGTCCCAGGCATCGAGGGCGGCGTGCAGCGGCAGCGCGGTCCGCACCTCCGGCACCGAGAGCCGCTCGCACTGCTCCGCAGCGCCACGGGCGATGGCCGTCAGGCGATCGAGGTTCACCCGGTCGGCAACACTGCGCCGCGTCGTCACCGGCTGGATGACCGAGACGCCGAGCTCGCCCGCCTTCTCCACCACCCAATCCATCGCGTCGCGCTTCAGCGCCGCGACCAGCAGGCGCAGGTCGGGCTCGGGCGCGGGGGCCCGCCGCCGCTCCCCGAGGGCGAAGGCGCAGCGGTCCTTGCGCAGATGCGCGATGCGTGCGGCGAATTCCCCGTCGCGGGCGTTGAACACGGCAACCCCGTCGCCCGGCCCGCGCCGCAGCACGGTGCCGAGGTGGTGCGCCTGGGCGGGCGTGCCCTGGATCTCGGCGCCCTCGGCCAGGGCGGCGTCGTGGAAGAGTCGCGGGGTGGACATGGCGGGTCTCCGTGCCCCTTATACGGCGCGTGAGCGGCTATACCGACATCCGCGCCGGCGGCTGGGTCGCGCGTCTGCCCGAGGGCTGGCGCCCCTATGCGCTGCTGATGCGCCTCGACCGTCCCATCGGCTCCTGGCTGCTGTTCCTGCCGGGGCTCTGGGCCTTCGCCATGGCCGCGCCGTCCTGGGGGCGGGGGCTCTGGCTGACGGCCCTGTTCGGCTTCGGCGCGGTGCTGATGCGCGGGGCCGGCTGCGTGGTGAACGACCTCTGGGACCGCGACATCGACCGCAAGGTGGAACGCACCGCGGGGCGGCCGCTGGCCTCGGGCGCGGTGCGGCCGAAGCAGGCGCTGGCCTTCCTGGCCGGGGTGCTGGCGGCCTCCCTCGTCATCCTGCTGATGCTGCCGCCCGCCGCGATCCTGCTCGGCGTCGTCTCGCTGCTGCCGGTGGTGCTCTATCCGCTGGCCAAGCGCGTCACGAACTTCCCGCAGGCGATGCTGGGGCTGGTGTTCTCCTGGGCCGCGCCGATGGGCTACGCGGCCGCGACGGGACGGGTGGATGCGGCGGCCGTCGCGCTCTGGGCCGCGGGCTTCTTCTGGATCCTTGGCTACGACACGATCTACGCGCATCAGGACCGGGAGGACGACGCTCTGGTCGGCATCGGGTCCACCGCCCTGCAATTCGGCGAGAGCACGCGGCCCTTCCTGGTCGCCTGCTACGGCATCGCGCTGGCGCTGCTGGTGCTGGCGGGCCGGCTCGGCGGGCTGTCCTGGTGGTTCGCGCCCGCGCTGCTGCTGCCGGCGGCGCTGCTGGCACGCCAGGTCGTTCGGCTCGACATCCACGACCCCGCGCTGTGCCTGGTCCTGTTCAAGGCGAACCGGGACGTCGGCCTCGCCATCGCGTTCGCCTTCCTGATCGGCCGGCTGTGAACGCCGGGGACTTCGTCCGCGCGCATACCGCCGTCGCGCGCGCGCCCATCGTTCCCGAGATCGCGCTCCACCTCGCCAGCGAGATCACGCCGATCTGGCAGGCCACCGAGGAATGGCTGAAGGAACGCAACATCGAGCCACCCTTCTGGGCCTTCGCCTGGCCCGGCGGGCAGGCGACGGCGCGGCTGCTGCTCGACGAGCCGGCGCGCGTCGCCGGGCGGCGCGTGCTCGACTTCGCCGCCGGCTGCGGCATCGCCGCCATCGCCGCGGCGATGGCCGGCGCGGCCTTGGTCGAAGCCGCCGAGATCGACCCCCTCGCGCTCGCCGCGGTGCGCCTCAACGCCGCTCTGAACGGCGTGAGCGTCGCGACGCCCGAGGGGGACATCGTCGGCGCCCGCTGCCGCTGGGACGTCATCCTGGCGGGCGACGTCTGCTACGAGGCACCGATGACGGGCCACGTCCTGCCCTGGCTGCGCGGCATGGCGGCGGCCGGGGCGGAGGTGCTGCTGGCCGATCCCGGCCGCGCCTACCTGCCGCGCGAGGGGCTCGAACCCCTTGCCCGCCATGCGGTGCCGACCACGCTGGAACTGGAGGACCGCACGCTGCGCGAGGTGACGCTGTTCCGGCTGCTCGCCGGGACAACGGGCTAGAGCAGATCCCGATCAGGTGGAATGACCTGATCGGGTGAAGATGCTCGCGGAAACAATGGGCTGGAGACGTTGCCGTGAGCCAGGGCGAACGGGAACGTCTCTAGAGCCTTTTCGATCGGCCGGCACCGGCCCCGGTTCCGACAGACAGGAACATGCTCCAGAGACGCTGCCTCGCCTCGAGCCATGGTGAAGGGGAACCGTCCTACCGCGTCGCCTGTTCCAGGAACCGCAGCAGCGCCGCCATGTCCTCGGCATTCCCGATCCGCTGCACCGGCATCTTCGTTCCCGGCGTCACCACGTCCGGCCCGCGGGTGAAGAGATCCGCCACCGTCTCCCGCGTCCAGACGATATCCCCGCGCGCCAGCCGCTCCGAATAGGCGTAACCCGGCACGCTGCCCATCCGCCGGCCGAACAGCCCATGCAGCGTCGGCCCGGCCATGTTGCCGCCCCCTTCGGTCAGCGCATGGCAGGCTGCGCAGGCGCGGAACACCCGTGCGCCATGCGGGTCGAGGCCGGCACGGCCGTCCTCGGCGACCGTGCCCGCCACCGGCCCGATGGCACGCCCGGCCACGGCGTCCCATCGCCGCACCTGGCGGTCGGCGCCGCCGGTCCACAGCGTCCGCCCGTCCGCGTCGAACACCGCCGACCAGACCGGCGTCCCCGGCCCGTCCAGCGTATGCAGCAGCCGCCCCTCGGGCAGGGCGAGGATCGCGATGCTGCCGCCCAGCGTCGCCGCGGCGAGAAGCCTGCCCACGCGATCCGGCGCCAGCGCCACCACGGGCCGCCCGCCGCCGAGGATCTCCCGGACCGTGCCGTCCGGGGCGACGAGCCGGACCTTGCCATCGACCCCGCCGCTCGCCAGCGTTCCATCGGGCAGCGCCGCCAGGGCGTTCTGCGGCAGGCCGAAGGCGGCGATCGGCTCCGCCGTGCCGTCCTCGCGCCAAGCGCGCAGCGTGCCGTCGAAGCCGGCGCTGACCACCACGCCATCGCTGCGGAAGGCCACCGCATTCACGTTGCCCTGATGCCCCGTGAGCACGACCGGCGCCGCGCCCTGGCGCCACAGCCGCACCGTCCCGTCCCAGGCGGCCGAGGCGATCACCCCGCCGCGCGCCGCCAGCCCGGCGACCGGCCCCTGGTGCCCTTCGAGCACCCGCTCCGGCACGCCCGAACGCGGGTCCGGCCCCCAGACGGCGATCCGCCCGTCCTCCCCACCCGAGGCGAAGCGCCCGCCCGGCAGCGCCACGAGCGCATTCACCGCCCCCGCGTGCCAGCGCACCACGGCCCGCGCGCGCCCCGTCGCCAGGTTCCAGAAGATCACCGACTGGTCGAAGCCGGCCGAGGCCAGGGTGTCGCCCGCCGGCGCAACGGCCAGCGCCCGCACCGGCCCGCCATGCACCGCGCCCCGGTCCTGGGCGAGGGCCGGCATGGCCAGCACCGCCAGCGCCAGGGCGAGGCGCGCGATCACACGACCACCCCGCCGCTCACATGGATCACCTGGCCGGTCACGTAGCCCGCGGCCGGCGAGGCCAGGAAGGCGATCGCCGCCGCCACGTCGTCCGGCGTGCCGATCCGCCTCAGCGGGATGCGGGCCGCGATCTCGTCCCACTGCGTCTGGTTCAGCGCCGCATGCGCGCCGGGGTCCTTGCGCGTATAGCCGGGGGCGACGGCATTGACCGTCACCGCCGGCGCCCATTCCAGCGCGAGCGCCTTCACCAGCGCCTCGACCGCTGCCTTCGCCGCCGCCGAGGCCGGGAACAGCGTGACATCGTTGCGGAACAGATGCGCGACGAAGGAGGACACCGCGACGAGCCGCGGGTCGCGTCCCTGCCGCAGGATCGGCCCGGCCTCCCGCGCCAGGCGCAGGAAGGCGAGTGCGATGGCGTCATGGCTCTTCGCGAAGGCGGCGTCGGTCAGTCCCGCGACCGGCGTGCGGTCGGCGAAGCCGGCATTGGAGACGACGACATCGAGCCCGCCGAGCAGCTCCGCCGCCTCCTGCACCGTGCGCTCGGGCGCGCCGGGCTCGGAGAGATCGCAGAACACCTCGACCGCCTCGCCGCCGCGGGCGCGCACGGCCTCGGCGGTGCGGGCCGCGCCCTCGCGGTTGCCGCGCGTATGGACGGCGATGGCGACGCCCGGCGCGGCGAGCGCGCGGCAGGCCGCAGCGCCGATGCCGCTGGCCGCGCCGGTGACGAGGATGTTGCGGTCCGCCATGCGCCGGAAGTCCCGATGAGGTCCGGGACGACTATAGGTGCGCGGGGCGCGGGATGCGACCGGCGGGGCGGCGCCCCGGTCAGTCCATCGCCGCGTGCGCGGCTCCCCCGGCCGGCCGCACCCCGCTCGGCCGCCGCATCATCATCACCAGCAGCGCGGTCGGCACGCAGAGCAGGAACAGCAGGTGGAAGTCGTTGGCATAGGCCATCACCTGCGCCTGGCGCGTCACCTCGGCATTGAGCAGCGCCGCGCCGCCCGCCGTGGCGGGATCCCAGTGCTGCGCGACGCCGGGCAGGTGCAGCATCCGGTTCAGCGGCGTCACCAGCGAGCTGATCTCCGCATGCAGCGCCTGGGTGTCGTGCTCCAGCACCGCGACGGTCACCGAGATGCCGATCGCGCTGCCGATGTTGCGCACCAGGCTGGTCAGCGCGGTGCCGTCGGTGCGCAGCTCGGGCGAGAGCGTCGCGAAGGCGATCACCTGCAACGGGATGAAGATGAAGCCGAGGCCGAAGCCCTGTGCCGCGGTCACCAGCATCAGGTGGTGCTCGTCGAGGTTCGGCGTCCAGCCCGTCATGTCCCAGAGCGTCCAGCCGATGACGCAGACGCCGAACAGCATCAGCGCGCGAGGATCGACCCGGTCGGCGAGGCGCCCGGCGACCATCATCGCCATCATCGTCCCGACGCCGCGCGGCGCCATCATCAGCCCCGCATCGAACACCGGATAGCCGCCCAGCGTCTGCAGGTAGGGCGCGAGCAGCGCCGAGGTGGAGAACAGGATCACCCCCACCACGAACATCATCATCATGCCCGAGAGGAAGTTGCGGTCCTTGAAGATGCGCGGCGGGATGAAGGGCCGCTCGGCGGTGAAGAGGTGGACGAGGAAGAGCCAGAGGCCGAGCGCGGCGATCCCCGCCTCGATCAGGATCTCGGTCGACCGGAACCAGTCCTCGCGCTGGCCCCGGTCGAGCATGAGCTGCAACGCCCCGATGCCGAGGCTGAAGACGGCGAAGCCGAACCAGTCGAAGGGGCGCGCCTGGGCCGGCCGGTCCTCGTGCAGGAAGATCGACAGGCCCGCGAAGGCCATGATCCCCACCGGCAGGTTCACGTAGAAGACCCAGCGCCAGTTGTAGTACTCGGTCAGGTAGCCGCCGAGGGTCGGCCCCAGGATCGGCCCGAGCATCACGCCCATGCCCCAGACCGCCATGGCGGAACCGCGCTTCTCGGGCGGGTAGATGTCGAGCATCGTCGCCTGGGAGAGCGGCACCAGCGCCGCGCCGAAGGCGCCCTGCAGCACGCGGAACAGCACCATCTGCTCGAGCGACTGCGCCGCGCCGCACAGCACCGAGGCGGCGGTGAAGCCGCCCACCGAGATCAGGAAGATCCGCTTGCGCCCATGCCGCGCGGCGAAGGCGCCGACCGGGGAGGTCATGATCGCCGCGGCGACGATGTAGGAGGTCAGCACCCAGGTGACCTGGTCCGCCGTCGCGTTCAGCCCGCCCTGCATGTAGGGCAGGGCGACATTCGCGATGGTGCCGTCCAGCGCCTGCATCAGCGTCGCCGCCATGGCGCAGACGGTGATCAGCCCGCGGTTGGGTTCCCCGCGCTTGGTGGCATCGGCCATGACACGAGGTGCCTCAGAACAGGTCGGCGAGGCTGCGCCGGTGCCCGGTGTCGATGCTCGCGACCACGCTCATGCCCGCGCGCAGCGGGGGCGCGCCGTCCTCGGGCTCGACCTGCACGCGCACCGGCACGCGCTGGACCACCTTCACCCAGTTGCCGCTGCTGTTCTGCGCCGGCAGCACCGAGAACTGCGCGCTCGTCGCCGGCGCGATCGAGGCGACCGTGCCGCGCCAGGTGCGGCCCGGATAGGCATCCACCGTGAAGGTCACCGGATTGCCGGGACGGACATGGGTGAGGTCGGTCTCCTTCGGGTTCACCTCGACCCAGACATTGCCGGACCCGACGAGGCCCATCGCCGGCGTCGCGGCGGCCAGGTAGAGGCCGGGCTGCACGCTCTCGACCCGCGTGACGATGCCCTCGAAGGGCGCGCGCACGGTGCTGTCGGCGAGCTGGCGCCGCGCCTCGTCCAGCGCAGCCTGCGCCTGCTGGACCTCGGGCTGGCGTTCGGCCGGCAGGTCCGGATGCCCGCCGAGCCGCGCCTGCTGCACCACCGCCTGCTGGCGCAGGCTGGCGAGCTGCTGTTCCGCCTGGCGCAGGCGGAAGCGCGCATCGTCGTAGGAGGCGCGCGAGACGGCGTTGGTGTTCACGAGGCTCGCGGCGCGGTCGAACTGCGCCTGGGCGAGATCGACCGCGGCCTCCTGCGCCGCCACGTCGCGCTGCATGCGCACGAGGTCCTCGCGCATCGCCTCGACCGTCAGGATGGTCTGGCGCAGCCGCGCCTCGGCCCCGGCGACCGCGATCTCGAACGGCCTCGGATCGAGGCGGTAGAGGACATCGCCCGCCTTGACCTCCTGGCCTTCGTGGACCGGAACATCGCGCACGATGCCCGCCACGTCGGTCGAGACCATGAGCAGGTCGGCATGCACATAGGCGTTGTCCGAGGACACGTAGCGCCCGCCGGTCAGCCACATCCAGCCAGCCACGCCCAGCACGGCGAGCACGCCCGCCGCCATCAGGGCGCGGCGCGCGCGGCGCCGCGCGGTCCCGGACGTATCGGGGCCGCGCGGGGGGGCGGCCTGGCTCGTGCGCGCCTCGGCGCGCGGCATGTCTTTCAGGGGGCCATCATCGGGCATGACAGGCGTATCCTCAGGCAGCTTCGTCCGGCACCCGGTCGTCGGAGAGAAGCTGCGACTTCATGTTCAGGAGAGCCTCGACCACATGCCGGACCGTCTCATGGTCCAGCCCGGCGGTGATCGTGGCATGGATTTCGGCGCGATAGGCCTCGATCCGTTCGAGGATCGGGGCCGCTGCCGGCATCAGGTGCAGCCGCCAGACGCGGCGATCGGCCGGGTCCGGGCGGCGCTCGACCAGGCCCCGCGCCTGCAGGCGGTCGATCAGCCGCCCGACCGTGATCGGCTCGACCTCGAGCGCGTCGGCGAGTTCCTTCTGGCTCAGCCCGCCGATGCGGGAAAGCCGGGCGAGGATCACCCACTGGGCGCGCGTCATCCCGTCCTCGCGCGCGCGCCGGTCCGCGTGAATGCGGACCAGGCGCCCGACGTCGGAGAGGAGGAAGAGCAGGTCTCGGTCGAAGGCGGCTGCCATGTCGCGACAGATAATAAGCAGCGTTATTATAAGCTGCAATACCACTTGCCGCCGCGGCTTGCGAAAATTTTCGCAACTGCGGATCATTTTCAAATCGACCGCGCATGGAGCGCCCGCATGTTCCGCCCTTCCCTTCCGTCCCTGGCCGCCGCCCTCCTCGCGCTCGCCGCCTGCGAAAGCCCGCAGCAGGTCCTTGCGGACGAACAGGCCACCGCGACCGACGCCGCCCTGCGCCGCGCGCGGTTCGAGATGAACTGCCCCGCCGCGACCGCGACCCTGCTGTCGAGCCAGGTGCTCCAGCCCGTCGCCTGGCGCGGCCTGGAACGGGCCGAGTACACGGTCGGCGTCTCCGGCTGCGGGCAGCGGCGGACCTACATCTCGATCTGCCAGCTCGGCTCGCCGAGCTGCCTTGCGCTGCAGCCGCGCGACCCGGGCTGACCCGGCGCTGCCGGAACAAGCCGTTACGCACCGAAACCCGGGCGAAACCCACGCGCTGAGCGAAATCAAGCTGCCACCCAGGACGAACGGCTAGGTTTGCCGCACGATGCCCGGAGCCGCTTCATGATGCCTGCAGCGCCACCCTCCCCCGCCCAGGCTGCCCCAGGCGGGTCGGCAGGCCGATGAGGCCGATACGCCTCGCCCTGTGGGGCCTGCTCGGCCTCGTCACGCTGCTCTGGGTCGCGGCCGATCCGGCCGCGCTGCGGATCGCGGCCTTCTTCCCGCTGCGCGATGCCATGATCCAGTGGACGGGCCTGCTGGCCGTGGCCTGCATGAGCGTCGCGATGATCCTCGCGCTCCGCCCGCGCTGGCCCGAAGGCTGGTGCGGCGGGCTCGACAAGATGTACCGGCTGCACAAGTGGCTCGGCATCGCTGCCCTGGTCGCCTCGGTCATCCACTGGCTGTGGACCCAGGGGCCGAAATGGGCGGTCGGCCTCGGCTGGCTGACGCGGCCGCAACGCGGGCCGCGGCCCGCCATCGACAATGCCGTGGAGGCCCTCCTGCGCGGCCAGCGGGGCACGGCGGAAGGGCTCGGCGAATGGGCCTTCTACGCGGCGGTCGCGCTGATCCTCCTCGCCCTGGTCACGCGCTTTCCCTATCGGTGGTTCTTCAGGACCCACCGGTTCCTTGCGGTCTCGTATCTCGTGCTCGTCTTCCACGCGGCGGTGCTGACGAAGTTCACCTACTGGTCCACGCCGCTCGGCGTCGTTCTCGCGGGCCTGCTGGCCTACGGCACCTACGCCGCCATCGTCGTGCTGCTGCGCCGCGTGGGCGCCGCGCGGCAGGTCGAGGGAACCATCGTCGCCCTTACCCGCTACCCCGAACTGCGCGTGCTCGAGACGGAGATCGCCATTCCGGAAGGCTGGCCCGGGCATCGGGCGGGGCAGTTCGCCTTCGCGATGTCGGATGCCTCGGAGGGGGCGCATCCCTACACCATCGCCTCGGCCTGGCATGACGCCGACCGCCGCATCACCTTCATCACCAAGGCACTCGGCGACCACACGAGCCGGCTGCCCGACCGGCTGCGCATCGGCCAGGCCGTCCGGATCGAAGGTCCCTACGGCTGCTTCACCTTCGACGACGACCGCCCGCGGCAGATCTGGATCGGTGCGGGCATCGGCATCACGCCGTTCATCGCGCGGCTGAAGCAGACCGCCCGTGAACGTGCCGCCGGCGCGAGCCTCCCGCCGATCGACCTGTTCCACCCGACCACGGACTTCTCGGACGATGCCATCGCCAGGCTGACGGCCGATGCGGAGCGGGCGGGCGTGCGGCTGCACGTCCTGCACGATGCGCGGCACGGTCGCCTGAACGGGGAACGCATCCGCGCCGCGGTTCCGGACTGGCGCGAGGCGAGCCTGTGGTTCTGCGGCCCCGCCCGCTTCGGGGAGGCACTGCGGCGGGATTTCGCCGCCCAGGGCTTCCCGGTGAGGGAGCACTTCCACCAGGAACTCTTCGCGATGCGCTGAGAATCCGTTCGGGAAGGCCGCCGCGGGGCGTCTTGCCTCGTCCGCGCCGCCCCCGCATCCTCCCGCCCCGTCCAGGAGAAGACCGCATGACGCTGACCGTGCTCGAGCCCGAGGGGCTCTATCCCGACACCTCGCTCGAGCAGCGCATCATGGGTCCCTCCGTCCGCATCGTGCAGGGCGCCTGCAAGGCCTCGCTGGCCGAGCTCCCCGACGCGCTCTGCCAGCAGGCCGACGCGCTGATGACCCTGCGCATGGCGGTGCCGGCGGACCAGATCGCGCGCTTCCCGAAGCTCCGGGTCATCATCCGCATGGGCGTCGGCTACGACCGGGTGGACCGCGCCGCCGCCGCGGCGCGCGGCATCAAGGTGTGCAACGTGCCCGACTACGGCACGCAGGAAGTGGCGGAATTCGCCGTGCTGATGGCGCTCGCCCTGCGCCGCGGCCTGACGCTCTACCACGACACCCAGCGCGGCCCGAACCCGGCGCATTGGGGCGTGATGCCCCACCCGGCGGTGCGCCGGCAGGAGGTGCAGACCTTCGGCGTGCTCGGCCTCGGCCGCATCGGCACCGCCGCGGCGCTGCGCGCCAAGGCGCTCGGCTACCGCGTCGTCTTCCACGACCCGGCGCTGCCCAACGGCGCCGACCGCGCCATCGGCGTCACGCGCTGCCGCACCATGGACGAGATGCTGGCCCAGGCGGACGTGCTCTCGATCCACTGCCCGCTGACCCGCAGCACGCGCGGCCTGGTCGGCGAGCGCGAACTGCGGCTGCTGCCGCAGAACGCCGTCGTCATCAACACCGCGCGCGGACCGATCCTCGACATCGACGCGCTGGAACGCGTGCTGCGCGAAGGGCACGTCGCGGCGGCCGGCCTTGACGTCATTCCGGTGGAGCCGCCCGCCGAACCCCTCCCCGGCCTGCTGCGCGCCTATCGCGACAAGGAGGAATGGCTGAACGGGCGGCTCATCATCTGCCCGCATATCGCCTTCCATACGCCGGAAGCCTGGGACGACATCCGGCTGAAGTCGGCGGAGACGATGCGCGACGTGCTGGTCGAGGGGCTGAACACCAACGTCATTCCACCCGAGAGCGACTGAACGCCGATTGGAGGGGCCTTGCCTCTCCAAGCCGCCCCACCAAAGCCGAAAGGCCTCTGGAAACCGGCACCCCGGAGACCGCGCGCCGCACGCGGACTCATGGTTTGCAAAGGCCTTTTGGCCTTTGCCGGAGTGGGGCGGAGGGGCAGCGCCCCTCCGCCCCGCCCGTGGAGGACAACATGATCCGCAACGCCGCCGACCACGCCACCCGCCTCGCCGCCGCCCGCCGCCTCCTCGAGCACGTCCTCATCCCCGCCGAGGCGCAGATGGATGCCGAGGACCGCATGCCGGACGAGGCCCGCGCCGCGCTGCGCGCGCATGGCCTCTTCGGCATCTCGATCCCCGAAGCCTTCGGCGGGCTCGGCCTGACGATGGAGGAGGAGGCCGGGCTGATGCTCGTCCTCGGCCGCGCGGCGCCCGCCTATCGCGCGGTCTATGCCCTCAACAGCGGCGGCGCCGCGCAGATCCTGCTGCGCGCCGGCACCGGGGCGCAGAAGGCCCGCTGGCTCCCGGGCCTCGCCAGTGGCGAGCGCATCGCCTGCTTCTGCCTTTCGGAACCCGAGGCAGGCTCGGACGCGGCCTCCCTGCGCACCACCGCGCGCCGGGAGGGCGACGGCTGGCGACTCGACGGCCGCAAGCGCTGGGCGACCAATGCGCCCGAATCCGGAATGCTGATGGTCATGGCGCGCACCGGCGGAGAGGGCGCGCGGGGCATCTCGGCCTTCGCCGTCGATCCCGCCACGCCCGGCGTCCGGATCCAGCCGGCGCAATCCAAGATGGGCATGCGCGGCGCGCCGGTCGCCGACATCCTCCTCGAGGAATGCCGGGTGCCGGCCGATGCCCTGGTCGGCGCCGAGGGCGAAGGGCTGAAGCTCGCGCTGGCCGGTCTCGACAAGGTGCGGCTCCATCTTGCCGCGCTGTCCGCCGGGCTCATGGAGCGCCTGATCGACCTCGGGCGCGACCACGCGCTGCAGCGCCGCCAGTTCGGCAAGCCGCTCGCCGAGCAGCCCGCCGTCGCGGCGTTGCTCGCCGACAGCGCGGCGGAGGCGCTCGCCGCGCGCTGCATGGCCCTCGAGCTCGCCCGCGCGCGGGACGACGGCACGCTGCGCCCCGCCGACGCGGCGGCCGCGAAGCTCTTCGCGACCGAGGCCCTCGGCCGCGCCGCCGACCGCATGCTGCAGGTCCATGGCGGCGAGGGCTACATGACCGGCAGCGCCGTCGAGCGGCTCTATCGCGACGTGCGCCTGCTGCGCATCCTCGACGGCACCTCGGAGATCCAGCGCATGGTGGTCGCGCGCGGCGTGCTGTCAGCCTAGAGCCGTTGCCGTTCGCCCTGGCTCACGGCAACGTCTCCAGCCCTTCGTTTCTGCGAGCATCCTCACCTGTCCGGGTGGGTTCATCCGGACAGGATCTGCTCTGGCCCGCGCGCCGCGACCGACCGCCAGCGCCGCAGCATCAGCACCGCGACGATCCCGAGCCCGGTGCCGAGCCCGAACCAGACCCCGCGCGGGCCCAGCCCGCCGAAATGCGCGACGGCCAGCCCGAAGGGCAGCCCGATCCCCCAATAGCCGAGCGCCGCGAAGAGCATCGGCACCCGCGTGTCCTTGAGCCCGCGCAGCGCGCCCGCCGCGACCACCTGGATGCCGTCGCCGAGCTGGAAGAACCCCGCCACCACCAGCAGCGAGGCGCCCAGCGCGGCCACCTCCGCCGCCCCCGGCTCCGCGGGGTCGAGGAAGGCCCAGGCGATGACCGGCGAAAAGGTCACCAGCGTCACCGCCATCGTCGCCATGAAGGCAGCGCCGATCCCGATCGCCACCCAGCCGGCGCGCGCGGCGCCCTCAGGGTCCCCCGCCCCCGCCGCCAGCCCCACCCGCGCCGTCGCGGCCTGGGAGATGCCCATTGGCACCATGAAGGTCGCCGAAGCGGTCTGGATCGCGATGGCATGCGCCGCGACCGCGGTGGCGCCGAACCAGCCCATCGCCAGCGCGGCGGCGGAGAATACCCCGATCTCGAGCAGCATGGCGCCGGCGATCGGCAGACCGACCGCGAAGACCTCCCGGATGCGCGCCGCCTCCGGCCGCCAGGCCCGGCCGAGCAGCCGGAACCGCCGGAACACCCGGTCGCGCCGGATCAGCACCAGCGTCGCGCCGAGCATCCCCCAGTTCGCGATGCTCACCGCAAGCCCCGCCCCGGCGACACCCAGCCCGGCGGGGAATATCAGTGCCCAGGCCACCGGCAGGTTCAGGACGACCGCGGCCACCGAGACCCACATCGCCGCCGCCGGCCGTTCCATCGCCGCGAGGAAGCCGCGCAGCACCACGAAGGCGCAGAAGCCGGGCATGCCGAACATCGCCGCCCGCGCATATTCCTGCGACATCGCGGCCAGCGCCGGGTCCTGCCCCAGCGCGCGCAGCACGGCGGCACTTTCCCACAGCACCGCCCAGGACGGCAGCAGCGCGATCACGACGGCCCAGAGCGACGCCCGCGTCGCGCGCCGCATGCGGCGGACCCAGCCACGCCCCACCCCGCGGGGC
>JAFADX010000132.1 GCA_023424475.1 Pseudomonadota bacterium | reverse complement strand
GTCCTCGCCCTTGGCCGGTTCGGACAGGCCGATCCGGTCGCGGATCTGGCTCGCCTCGACCGTCAGGCCCATCGGGCCGAGCTTGTGGATAGTGTCCACGACCTCCTGCAGCGGGACCTCGTCCGGGCGGCCGATGCGGATGACGGGATACTTCGCCTGCGGCCCGAAGTTGAAGGCGATGATGGCCTGCCCGATCTGGCGCGTGACCGACATCGACAGCACCCGCGCGTCGGATCGCTCGATGTCCTCCTGCACCAGGCGGTGTTCTTTCGCGACCGCATGGCCGCCGGAGACGGCGTCGGTCGTCGTGGTCTGCCCGAGCACCAACTTCGAGATCTGCCGGTCGAGCCAGTCCGCCCGCTGCTCGTACAGCTTCGACCCGTCCGTCGCGTTCTTGACCTCGACGAACTCGACCTCCATGCCCTTGGGCACGATGGCGGCGCAGTCGCCGGCGATGTTGGCGACCGCCTGCCACAGCACGCGGCGGTCCTCCCCGCTGCTTTCCGGGCCGTAGCGGCCGATGCGCAGCGGCTGGCCGTAGTTCTGCACGAAGATTGCCCAATCCTTCATCGTGAAGGACTTGAACATCCACGCCCATGACGCGACGCGGGCGAGGCCCGCGCGCATGATCAGGCCCGATTTGGACGGGTGCCGGTGCACCAGGAATTTGTGCGGGGCGAGCGGTTCGAGCCCGGCGCCTTCCCGCAACATGATGGTATCGCCGTCTTCCTGCGACACGTCGAAGAAGCGCTGCGGGCGGTAGATGAGGCGCTCCGGCACGAAGGCGCGAGGCTCGGTCCGCCACATGATTTCGAGGACCGAGAAGCCCTTGCCGACAGCGTCGAGAATGTCGTGCAGCGCTTCCTCGAGGCAGCCCGAGGTGAGCCAGTCCCGCAGGAAGTCTGCGTGCTTCACATGCTCGGCGTCGTCGCTCGCGGCTTCGACGGTGATCGGCAGCTGCGCCACGGCGCGCTTCCGCGTGCCGATGACGGCGGCGTAGTGGAGATCCCGCTCCTCGATGTCCTCCGCGAGCTCGAGGTAGCGGAGAGCGTCGCCCTGCGCCGCGGCGCGATGGATCGCGGCGAGGCGGCGCGGCGTCAGGCCCTCGGCCGGATGCCCGGACCAGACGGGCCGGACGCCCGCCAGGGTGGGCGCCGAAACCTCTTCGCGCAGGCGGCGGATCTCACTGGCCGGGATCGCGTTGCCGAACTGGTCGAGGATGCTCATGGCGTCACAGCGCCCCCCTCAGCTCGCGGCGCGGCCGCGGCAGGTCATCGTCGTCGTCTGTGCCGGGCGCCGCCGGCCGGGCTCCCCGGCCGGCGGACTGGTAGCCGTACTCCTCCGCCTCCTGATGCGCCCCGAACACGGCCAGCGCGCAGGCGATCGCCGCGTCACCGTGGCGCGCGCCATCACTGGCCTGCGTTCGGCGCGCCGGAACCCGGATGACGCCCCGCACCATGCGAAGCATGGGGAAGTCCCCGATCGTGTCCTCATCCTGCGGGACCGTGATCGCGCCTTCGTCGAAGGCCGACTTCATCTTCGGCATGTGCTCGCGGTACCAGGCCTCCTGCAGGTGCACCTGGTGCACGATGCCACCGAACCGAGAGGCCGCGGCCATGGCCAGCACCTGGCCGTTGCCATTGGCGTCGATCGCCAGAGCGCGCTTCATGCGCACCGCATCCATCACGGCCCAGAGGATCATCTTCTGCTGCTCATACGGGATGGTGCGCAGCTCGATCACGAAGGGCGTGCGGAGCGACGTGTCGCGCTCGATGCAGAGCGGCCAGATGACCGACAGGTCCTGCACCAACGCGAAGTCCTGTCCGACCGCATAGGGCCGATCGGACCGCAGAGCATCAAGATGCGGCCGGAGCACCTCGCGGATCCAGCCGCGGCATTCCTGCTCGCGCTGTGTTTCCGGCAGCAGGGCCCAGCTGCGCTCCTGCTTCCATCGCAGGACCGGCACGTCGGCTGAGGCGCGGGCGCGAACGATGCTGGACGGGATCGGGATGCCGCCGCCGCTCGACGGGATGCAGTGCAGCTCCTCATCCGCGTTGTCCCGGTACTTCGCCAGGGTCTCGGCGCGGAAGGCCTCCTCGCCCTCCGCCGTCCATTCGTCTCCGGTGCGCAGGCAGATGCGCCGATACAGACCCTCTGCCATGGCTTCGTCAAAGGTGCAGCGCTGCAGGACATAGCTCGTCTTGCCCGCGCGGATGTCCTGGACCAGGGCGTTGAACGGGTTGTCCTCGCCGAGGTGGGTGGACAAGGCGAGCACCTTGCCGCCCCACATGAGGTAGGCCATCGCGGCCTTCCAGCAGGCCGGGAAGTCATCCATGAAGGCGACCTCGTCCAGGATGGCGAGGCCCTGCTTACCGCGGAAGGCACGCGCGACGCTGGGCAGCGCCACCACCTCGAAGCCGCTGGCGAAGCGGACGCGAAAGGCCCCGATGTCATGCTCGGGGTGGGCCGGGTCGTTCCAGACGAACTCCTCGACCTCGCCACAGGCCAGGTTGAAGGCGGCGGCCCAGTCGGCGACATAGCCGACGAACTCCCGCGTCATCTCCTTCTCATAGCCCATGTAGAGCACGTCCATCCCCCCGGCTTCGCGGGAGCGGGAGGCATGGAGGGCGGCGATCGCGGCCGCCGTCCAGGAATAGCCGGTGCGACGGGACTTCTCGACGACGACGACGCTGCGCTTGGCTTCGACGGCCGCGACCAGGCGCTGCTGGTACGGCAGCAGGACCGAAGGCAGGCCGGCGGCGAGATGCGCGGTCATGGCCGCTGGTACCAGGCCATCTTGCGATGCAGGCGAGCGCCGGCGCCAGCGCAGCCGCGACAGGTGGGATCCCAGGTCTGGGCCACATAGTAGTGACGCGGATACGGGCACCGTTCCCGGCCGGTACCGTCGCAGCGACGGCAGGGCGCGAGCTCGTGCCGATCCGTCTCGATGATCGCGGGTGGATGCTGGACCGGCAGGTCGGCGAATAAGAAGGACGCGCTCACCGGAACGTCTCGACGCCGGTGGTAACCTCGACAGAGACAGCGGCATAGCCTTCGTCAGTGTTGTAGTGCACGCGCGGCACGACGCGGATCGCCTCGCCGTGCCGCCGATATAGCTCCGCGACGACCTCATTCAGGATCGAAACCGCGCCCTGCAGTGTCACCCGCTCTTCATCCGTCATGCCGCGACCCCCAGCACTTGCGCCTTGATGAACTCGGCAGTTTCAGCCGACATGCCGCGTGCCTTTGCCGCTTCGGCCGCGCGTCCGGCGGCAGCCTTGCGTTCACGGACCTCGGCGCGCTTCTCGACCTGCTCGATGAAGTCGGCGTTGTGCCGGCTCGCCTTGGTCAGCCGCTCCACGGCCTCCGAGAACAGCTTCATGGCCATCGGATCTCGCAGCAGCGCCTTGGCGCCGGCCGCGTCATCGTCGTCGCCCTCGGCCGAGGCCAGGAAGTCGAAGACGAAGCCATGCAGGAGCTCGATGTTCAGGCTCGTGAGCTTGCTCTCGGAGGTGTCGCCGATCTGGCGCGCCAGGGCGTCGGCGATCGCGCGGGACCGGCGCATCCGCTCGCCGACCTTTTCCAGGGACTGCACATGGCGGCCGAGCGCGCTGCGGCTGACGTCGATCTCCATCGACCGCAGGTGCTCGCGGATCTCGTCGATCGTCTTTCCGTGCTGGCGCAGGCGCCCGATGATCTCGCGGATCTCGGGGTCCATGCGGTCGATCCTGGACGGGCGCGCCATGGCGCGGCCTCAGCGCGGCGCGGGGCGCGCGACGCCCGGGTGCGGCCGGCCCTTGGCCACGTCCACGCCGTCCTCGGTCGCCACCGCAACCCAGATCCCGCCATCGTCGAGCTGCTTCACGCGCAGCAGGGCCTGGTCCTGCAGCCAGGTCAGGTCACCGCGCAGCACGTCGCGGGAGACATCGTGGCCGAGCATCGCCAACGCGCGTTTCAGCACGAAATCATTGACGGAATAGTCCTGATCCTCCGCGAGGGTGCGGAGGATCACCAGGCGCCGGTCCTCGGCCAGGATCTTCGCGAGACCCGCCATTCAATCTTCCCTTTCCCGCAGCTGGTGCTGCACGAGCAGGCCCGTCTGGTGCTCGACCCGCTTCATGATCTCGCTGAGCCCGGCGACGCGCTCCGCGACGACCGCGACGCCCCGCTCCACCTCCGCCACGCGCACCTGCAACTGCCGCAGGTCCTCATGGTTCGGCATCTGGGAGAGCCGGTGTTCCATCGCCGTCACCCTCGCTGCGAGCGCGGTCACGTCAGCGGCCCGCGCGAAGTCGCCGGACAGCCGGTAGCGGATCCAGGCGATCAGGCCGCCGCCCGCCAGGGCGATCACTCCCAGGAGCCAGCCGATGTCCCGTCCCTCGAGCTGGATCACGCGTTGTGCTCCTGCAGCTCGGCCGGCGGCGGGGGCGCCATGGGTGCCGAGGCGGCGATGCGCGCACGGATGCGGGCGATGGCCGCCTGACGTTCCCGCTCCTCGAGCTCCTGCGCGCGATCGACATGGTCCGTCATCGTCCGCCCGAGGCCTCCGGTCCGAGGATCTCCCGCACGCGCGCGAGCCTGCTGCGGCAGTCCTCGCCGGCCTCGATCAGGTCCAGCACGTAGAGCATCAGCACGGCATCCTCCGTCAGTTCAGGGACGGCCGGTTCCGGCCGGCACTCGGTCAGGGTCGGCGGCACCAGGTGCGGTGCCGCCGGGCCGGGTTGCGCGCAGGCGGTCAAAGCCAGCGCGAATGACAGGGCTGGCCACACAGGCCGAGGTGCGGGGCGCCGCATTGACGGATCTCCGGATGGGCTCGATGCGCGCTGCGGTCGCCGCGGCGGCCTCTGCCTGGCGCACGAGCGCGGCAATCTGCTTGTCCCGCTGCGCCGTCTCCGCCTGAGCAGCGGCGCGGGCGGCCTCGGCCTTCTCGGCGCGGGCGTCGGCAGCCTGGCGCTGCAGCTGCTCGATGCGCAGCCAGCCGGCCAGCCCGAGGACGAGCAGCACGACGATGCCGGCGATCCAGGCGAGCGTCTTGCCGCCGGTCAGCCAGGTGAGGAGCTTCGTCATGGCGCGGCCGCCGGCGCGGGCGGCATCGCGGGGCGCGCGGCGACGACAGCGGTGCGGAAGTCCAGCGCCCCGACGCCCATGTACCCGGCAACCAGCCACGCGATCAGCGTCAGCGCCGCCGGAACGACAATCGCCGCGACGCCCTCGCCCTGGTGGATGGCGTAGCCGACCATTCCCCAGGCGGCGGCGCAGTTGATGGCGACGGTGCCGCGGGAAAAGGTGCGGGAGGATTTCGGCAGCATGGTCACCCCATCACCGCGCGCATCAACAGGATGCCGGCGCCGTAATCGACCGCGATGAAGCCGAGCGTCGCACCGAGCGCGGCGAAGATCGGCCACGCCATGTCCCGGAAGGCGCGCGGGCGCCATTTCCAGAGCGCGACGCGGTTGGACCCGAACCACTCCTCGCTCTGCCGCCGCTCGCGCGAGATGTAGGCCGCCGCCGTGGCGACGACGCCGAACCATGGGGCGACCGCCGGCGTGATCCCGGCCCACAGCAGCACCCAAGCGGCGGGCGCGGTCACGACCGCCCAGATCGCCAGGCCGATCAGCGCGTGCGAGACGCCCGGCTTCACGGATAGATCTTCCGGTCGAGTTCGAAGTGGGGGCCGTCGCGGAAGCGCGGCCAGTCGCCACCCCAGACGATCGGCACGCCCAGATCCTGCGCCGCGGCCTTCATCGCGCGGGCGAGCTGCTCGTAGAGCGGCCAGTCCCAGCGGATCTCACCGTTCTCCGGCACCGCGTCCCCGTCATCGAGCCAGTAGGCGAGATCCACGGCATGCCCGGTCAGATGACGGCTGTTCATGGTCTGGCTGGCGCCGATCGCGACCAGGTGCTGCTGACGCTCGCGCGCCCGCAGACCCTCGGTCACGATGAAGGAGGCGAGCCCGCGCGCGCGTTCCACGACGCGGACCAGGTCGGGATGGACACCCTGCAGGCGTTGATGGTCGCGCGGGAGCAGTTGGCCGGGCATGCGCGCCTCCTCAGTGAGGAGGCCAGACTGCGGACGCCGGGGCGGAAACGGAGTGCCCCTGGCCAGGGGCGGCAGTCACGCGGCGGGGAACAGGTCCAGCTGCTTGACCGCGTCGCCGGTCATGCCAGCCGCGCGGAGATAGGTGTGGACCGTGCCCTCGGTCACGCCGAGGCGGCGCGCGATCGCGCGATACGACAAGCCCTGCGCCCTATACACGCGGGCACGCCAGTAGCGCGCCAGCGGCACCTTCAGCGTGTCGCCGCCCCACCGGGCCGCGAGGCGACGCGCCTCTGCAAGCCCGATATCGCGCGCCAGGCGGCTGCCTTGGTTGACGCCCTTCGGCACACTGACCCGGGCGCCGCCATGCAGCTCGATCAGGCGGAAGGCTGCGGGCACGCCGATCAGGTCCGTGAGAAAGCGCAGTTCCGCGGGTGACCAGTCGATGGCAGGCGGTGCGGATGGCCGTGTCATCGGTCACTTGCCGGCCGGACGGCCACCGGGTTCAGATGGCGTGTCCAAGGCTGGAGAACACCGTGCGGCCATTCCCGATCGCCCTTGCTGCGCTTCTGATTGCTGCTCCTGCGCTCGTGCATGCGCAACGCAACGCAGCGGGCTCGCGCCTTCAGCGGGAGGCAGAAGGTCACCTCATGAGCTGCGCCAATCTCAGCGGAGACGACGCCAGGTGGTGCGAGATCAATCGCACTGGCTTCATCACCTCCTATCGGCGCGCCTTCGCCGGCGAGTACAGTGCCCAGCGCAACGTGGCCTTCATGCTGCGCGGAACGACCCCGGGGGTCGCTGCGAACCACGTTGAAAGCTGCGCATGGCGCCTGATCATCGTCGCGCAAGGACATGCGGAGGCCGACAGCAGCGACACGGCCAATGTCCGCTTCGACTGCGGACGGCTTAACGCGCAGAGCCGCAGCCAGGCGCAGGCGCGGGCGCAGGCGCTCGTGAACGAGATCGACCTCGGATCCGGGCGCCGCTGACATCACCGCCGCGGCACCAGGGCGATCGCCAGCACGGCCTGCACGTCGAGCGGCAGGCGTTCCCATAGCCGCCGCAGGCGGCGCCGGAGGCGGCGGGCACGGCAGCTGCGGCGGCTGGACATCACGCGGCCTGCCTGCGCAGCCGCGCGCGCCAGGCCTTCAGGCCCTCGGCCACGCGGTTGCCCATCTCGGCGTCGAGGAATTCCGGGCTGCTGATGCCGTCCGGATGCGCGGGTGTCTTGGTCTGGCGCGCGACGAAGGCGCGCAGCGCGGCGTCGTCGCCGTGGCCCTGCAGCGCGACGATGTCCTTCCAGATGGCCCAGATCATCCGCACCTGCGGCTTCTCGCTGCGGCGCTTGGCCGGCTTCGGCTTCCAGCCGAGGCGGGCGAATTCGCGCAGCACGGCGTCGAGCTGGTCCGCGCGCATCGCCGCCGCGCTATCCAGGCCGGTGATGCGGCGGAGGATATCGCGGTAGCTGTCCTCGGTCAGCGCGAGCTGCTTCCGCGCCAGGTGGATCTTCGCGATCATGGCGCGGCGGTCGGGGGCTGGCTTCATGGCTGCACGTCCTCGCTCACGTCGATATCCAGGCGCAGCACGCGCAGCGCCGCCTTCAGCGCGACGGCGTGGTGCTGACGCAGCCAATCCCGGTGGAAGCGCGTCGGCGCGATCAGCAGCGCGGCATGTCCCTCGCTGTGCCAGAGCACCAGCAGCGGCTCCATCCACAGGCGGAAATCGGCGGCGCTGATGCGGTCGCGCAGGAAAGGCCAGAGGTAGTGATCTGGTTCGCGCGCCTTCGCCGGTGCCTCGGCGACCGGGGCGCGCAGATAGTCCTCGTACCGCCGCTGTCGCAAGAAGGTCGCGGCGTGGACGACGAATTCCTGCCCGATGCCCTGCTTGCGAACTTCGGCGTGGTAGGCGTCGGCCGCGCGGACCAGCGCCTCGGGGTCCGCGCCGTTGCGCACGGCGGCGGCGAAGGCGGCCTCGGCCAGCACACGCGGGTTCGGGCGGCGCGGCGGATAGGCCTTCCAGAAGGCGTCGAAATCGGCTCTTAGGCCGCGCGGAAGACCATCTTTCGGGAACAGTCTGCGCTGGCTCATGCGGCGGCCTCATGGATGGGGCGATGGCAGTCGGGGCAGGCGCCGGCGCGCGCGGCGTCCTGCGGGCCGACCCACCCGCAGGTGCAGGCCCAGCGGTCGGCGGGGATGGCGCAGGCGGCCTCGCTGGCGCGCAGCAGCAGGGCGCGCTGCGCGTGCAGGCCGGCCTTGAGCAGCGCAAGCGCGGGGACGACGGAACCGACCGGACCAAGCCCGACTGAAACCGACGCTTCGAACCAGAGCAGCTCGGGGTGGCCCTCGGGGTGTGGACTGCGGCACCAGGCAGTCGCCTTGCCGGCGCGCATGCCGGCGGACCAATCCCAGCGCGGCGGCACGACAAGGGCCGCGCAGTCGACGCGGCGGCTGGCGCGCGGCAGCGGCAGCGCCGTGCGGGACAGCGGGCTGAGCACCAGCGCGCGGTCGCGCAGCACGCGCCAGCCCAGCGCCTCGAAGACATCGGCGTCGAGGGTGCGGGAAGCACGCTCCCCGTCCTCGAGCCGCAGCAGCAGGCGGTAGATGGCCGCGAGGTCCGGGACGAAACCGGGCACGAGTGCGGTCATGGCAGCACCTGTCGGACCGCGAAGACGAGGCCGGCCCACAGCGGCACGCTCAGCAGGAGGGCGACGGTGACGCCGAGCCAGAAGCGGGGATGCGGGGCCGGGGCGGGCATCAGCCGTCGTGTCCGATCGCGCGGAGCGCCTGGTCGCCCCCGACACCCCAGGTCACCTTCGTCTCGCGCCCCGCGCGATGGCCGGCCGAGCGTGCATCGTCATAGCGTGCACCGCCGGAGAAGAGCTTGGGCATCTTCGCCGACGCCATTGGCCCCTCCGCCTTCAACGCTTCCTCGGCGAATTCGAGGTCCGCCTTGCCCTGGGCGTCATGCTCGCCGACCAACGCCGCGATGCTGCGATACAGGCCCGCGATGAAGCCGGCCATGAACGCCTTTCGCGCCTCATTGCGGGTGCGCGTGGTGCGGCGGCGTTTGGCCTCCGCACTCTTCCCGAACTCGCGGGAGGCGCGCGCGATCGCACCCGCAACCACCTCGTGCATCCAGGCCGCAACGTCGGGCCATGGCTGGCGCCCGACATAGACGACGAGGATCTCCGGCCCACCGACCCGGCGGAAGCTGCGGCACCGGCACACATAGGCGACCGCGCCCCAGAGGATGTCGTGGTCTCGGCGCTGACGTCGGCCGAGGCCGACGACCGCGCGGCCCGTTTCGACGCTGTCCTGCGTCAGGCCGTGCTCGGCCATCAGCTGCTGCGCCTTGGCGATGGCGGCCAGCGCCTCGGCCTCGGTGCAGCCGCGCGTCGTGGTGCGGGACAGCAGGGCGCGGATCCGCGCCTTCAGGGCTTCGCGATCGTCAGCCATGGCACCACCCCTGGCGCTGGCCGCGCCCATTGTAGGGCCGTGCCAGGCCCTCGGTGATCAGCACCCGCGCGACATCGCGGCCGCGCGCATCGCGCACCACCGCGAGCACGCGGCGATAGCGGTCCCGACCATGCGGATAGATGCGCAGCCCGCCGGCCAGCAGTTCGGCCAGGCGATCGCGCGCCTGGTGCGCGCGGCGGATCTCGCTCTCGCACTGGCCGTGCATCTCCGGCGCGTCGAGGCCGCGGATGCGGATGGTCTGCCCGCGATAGGCGATGGTGTCGCCGTCGATGACGCGGAGCTCGGGCGCCGGCTGCGGCGCGGCGGGCGGTGCGACGGCAACCAGGCCGGCGACGGCCAGGGCCGGGATCAGCCAGCGGCGCATGCGGACTGCTCCTCGACCTGGCGGGCGACCTCGGCCTCGGCGCGATCCTTGAGGACCGCGACGGCGTACTCCACCTGGTCCTGCCGGACCTTGGCGCGGTCGGCGGCAGGGCGGCCCGCGGCGCTGGCGCCGGCATCCACGGCCGCACCGACGATCCGGCGGATCAGCTGGTCAAGGGTCGGGGGCGTCATCGGCCAGCCCTCCCGCGCAGTTCGGCGGCGGGATCGGGCACGCGGTCCATGATGCTGGTGCGGCCGGCGGGCGGCGCGGGCGTCGTGACGCGCTCCACGGCGATCGCCCAGTCGGGAAGCGCGATCTCGAACCAGTCGGCGCCATGCGTGAACGCGACGGACTCGGGGGGACGCTTCGCGGGCTTGATGCCGTTGGGGCAGGTCAGGTGGATCAGAGCGGTCGTCGTCGTGGCGGCGCCACGCCCGGTCGCGCCGATCATCGACGTCCTGCCCGCAACGATGCGCAGCCGGCCGGCGTTCTCGCCGCGTCCGAACAGCACGTCGCACGTCGCGCCACGCTGCAAGAACGGCAGAGCGGGCAACAGGGGCAGCCGCAGAGCGATATAGAGCTTTGGCCGCAGGCGCCCGGTGCCGGCGCTTGTGGCGACGGTGACAGGTTCGTCGGCAGTGCGGTGCCGCGGCGCTCCGCCCAGGGTTTCCCAGCTCATGGCTCAAACCCTCGCGATATCGAGTGGGACGAGCGCCGGATCCTTCTCGGGCGTCTCGCGCACATGGAAGCGGATGTATTCCTTGCTGCGCGTGGTGCGCACGGCGTCGCCGATCGCCGCCATGGCGCGCTGCCAGGTCTCGTCCGTGATCGCGAGGCGGCGCAGCGAGAGGATGCGATCGGCGTTGACCTTGCCCTCCTTGTCGACCTGGAAGGCGTCGTTGACGATGGCGCGGAGGTTGTCGTTCGCGCCCTCGGTCCAGCTGCGCAGGCAGTCGTCGACCAACGCTTTCGCGACCTGCAGCTCCGGCCCGAAGCCGATGTGTTCGCCGACCGCCAGCTGGACGGACAGGGTGCCGTCGAAGCTCGTGAAGCGGACATTGCCCTTCGCACCGCCACGGGTGCTGCCGTACTGCTGGGCGAGGAGCTCCATGAAGGCGCGGACCCGCGAGAAGGCACCCGCCTTGAAGCTGGCCAAGGCATGCCGGACCACCTCGGCCTCGGCGTGCAGCTCGCGCACCATCTCGTCCTCGAGGAGATGCTCAGGCTTGATGTTCGCGATGGGAACGAGGCGGCCGGCCGCGTCCTGCAGGAAGCCCTCCGGGACGGCGGGCGTGGTGATGCTGGTCATGGTGCTGTGCTCCCTCACATCCCGAGCGCGCGGCGATACAGGTCGAGCAGCGTGTCCTGCTCCTCGACCTCCGCGGGCTCCTGCTTCCGTTGACGGATGATCTGGCGGATCACCTTGACCTCGAAGCCGGCGGACTTCGCCTCGGCCAGGATGTCCTTGATGTCGGAGGAGAGCGCCTTCTTCTCCTCCTCGAGACGCTCCACCCGCTCGATGATCGAGCGCAGCCGGTCCGCGGCGATGCCGCCGACCTCGGTGTCGTCCTCAGCCGGCGTCGGCATCGGTGATCTCCTCTGGGGTTGCAGGGATGGCGGCCTGCGCCACACGCTCGACGCGGGCGGCGAAGGCGGGGTCGGCGGCGACGCGCGCCGCCATGACGTGGAGGCCATGGAAGACGGTGCTGTGATCGCGGCCCAGCACGCGGCCGACGCGCGCCAGGCTATGGCCCATGCGCACGATCGCGATGTGCATCACGACGTGACGCGGCACGACGTAGGCGCGTGCACGCCGGTAGGACAGCAGCTGCATCGGCGTGATGCCGAACTCCGCAGCTGCAGCCTGGACCAGCCGGCGAATGGTCGGCTGGGCAATGATGACAGGCCCGGCCTCGATCTGCTTCCGCAGGTGGGCGACCTGGCTCCGGAGGTCATCGATCTCCTGGGTCAAAGCCTGCTCGCGCCGACGGTGGAGATCGGGTGTCATGCCCGACCTCCGCTACGATCGGGATGCCGGCGCAGATGGCGATGGAGGCGCTCCTGGAAGGCCACCACGGCCTCCATCGCCGCGTCGTCGTTGTCGGCCTCCGGCACCCCCGGCACGAGCCAGGTGGCGTTGTCGTAGCCGTGGCGGGCGATGGCCTGGACCGCCTTCATCAGCCGCTCCGGCCGGGTGGCTGAGGCCAACACCAGGTCACCGCGAGGTGCGTCATCCCCGATACGGATGACGCCGCGGCGGTCGCACGAGAGCATCGCCATCTCAGCGGCCCTCCGCTCGGCTGAGGCGCTGTCTCGGCAGCAGCGGATCCACAACGGCATCGATGCGCGCGAGCAGCTCGTCATAGCCCGCCAGGATCGACGCCTCGTGCGCGTCGAGGCTCGAGGGGTCGGGGCCGTTGACAGTGTGGAGGGCGACACCGTCGAGGTAGGCGTCGCGATCCTCGGCGATGATCCCGCGGGCATCCTGCAGCACCGCGAGCAGCTCGCGCGCCGCGTCCTGCCCGATCAGCGGCAGGCCGCGGCCGTCGAGCGGGCCATCCATCTGCTCGGGCATCACTCGGCCACCGCCTGCGGCTGCACGTCGATGCCGAGCCGCTTGGCCGCCATCAGGATGTGCGTCTCATCCATCGCCTCCGCGCCCTCGCCGCCGGCGGTCATGTGCGCGAGCTGCAGGCATTTCGTGAGGTTCCGCAGCGCGCCGGGCTTCCGCGCAACAGCGTGCATCAGCGTCCGTTCACGCTTGCCTTCCACGCCCCAGGCGGTCAGCAGCGCGTCGATATCGTCCTTCAGCGGGCGCGGCCGCTGCACCCGCATGCCGACGCGGGAAAACAACTGCGCGTACTGCGCGGCGCGGGTGCCGCCCTCGAGCCGCGCGAAGATCGTCTCGTTGCCCATCAGCGCGATGCCGATGCCGGCGAGGTCATAGAGCACGCGCAGCTGGTCGAGCACCTGGCTCGGCAGGTGCTGGCCCTCGTCGATCAGCACCAGGCCGCCGGTGCCCGTCATGCGGCGCGCGACGGCACGCGACAGGCGATGCGAGGAAAGGCCGCGTTCCTGCACGCCGACCGCATCGCCCAGTTCGTCGAGGAGGCCGCGGGGCGTGGACATGGCCGGCTCGGCGGTGACCATCCACACGTTGCTGGAACGTGCCTTGTACGCCTTGGCCGCCGACGTCTTGCCGACACCGGGCGCGCCGGTGACGACCACGAACTCCGGCATGTGCTGCGCATGCTCAAGCGCGTCGAAGATCTCCCGCCCGGTGCGCGTCGCGACGAAGGCCGGCACGCGCGGTGCGAAGATGCTGGTGCGCTCCGCGGCATCGAGCGTGTTCAGCCATTTGAGGGCCTGTTCGGCGATCGGGCTGGTGCGCCCGCCGTACTTGCCGGTCAGCCAGGGGCTGAATGTCCCGTGCGGGATGCCGATCTGGCGGCTGACATCTGTCTGCGCCATGCCGCGCGTCGCCATGACCTGGCGGATCCGTGCGCGGATGGCGTCCTGCTCCTCGGCGGAGATGGTGGTTTCGAGGGCGTCACTGGGCATGCTAGGTCTCTCTCTGTCGTGGGTTTCCGAGGGCCGCTGTCAGGCCAGATCCTCGGGATCCTCGTCCGGCACGGGCCGGAGCAGCGGGGAGGGTCGAGCTCCCCGCTGCCGCTCGAGCGCACGGGCGAACGACGCGACGAACCGCTCATCAGCGGTCTCTGGCTCCTCCTCTGCAGGCATGGTGATGGGCTTCAGCGCGGTGTTGCCGAAGATCGGGCGGATGACCTGCGGCGCTGGCGGTGCGCCGTCCGGCCGCTCGAGATCCGCCATGTCGCGGGCGTTCTGTTCGGCACTGATGCGCTTCTCGGCCTCGGTCAGCAGGCGGATGCCCTTGCGGCGCATCTTGTCGGCCGCGGCCTGGCGCCGGGCTGCCTCGGTATCACCGAAGCCGGTATCGGCCCAGCACTCGGCAGTGACGAAGAAGTCCCCGTTGGCGAGGTAGACGTGCACCGGCGCGTGCAGCCGGTCGGGATCGAAGCGGACGACGACCCGCCGGCCGGTGATGCGGCTGAGTGCGGGGTCATGGTAGCGATTGCCGAGAAGGTGGATCGTGCCGTCGCGGCGCACCCGCAGTTCCTCGGCCGCCAGCAGGAAGATCCGCCGCTGTGCCTCGGTCGCGCGCCGGACCGGCACCTCGCCGTAGGACGCGGCGAAGGTCTCGTCGAAGGATCGGCCGCGGCAGTTGGCGGCGGTGCGGCCCGGCCGGGCGTTGTGCTCGGCGATGCCAGCTTCCATGACCCGCACGAACTCGGCCAGCGGCACGGCCTTAGTGCCGTAGTCATGCGGCTTGTTCGACGTGCTGTTGCCCGTCCAGGCGCCGACAAAGGCGGGGTGGCGCGCGATGTCGCGCGCGAGGTCCCCGAAGGCGCGCTCGATCGGCTTCGCTTGGCCCCTGTAAGGCCTCGCCCAATGCACCTGCACACCAAGCGTGGGGAAGATGCCGAGCGGCTCCTCAGCCCGCACCTTGAACCGGAAGCGGCGCTTGATGCCCCCCGACATCGTCTTGTTCGCGGCAGCCAAGGTGTTGTCGATGGTGACCGCGTCCGGGATCCCGAAGCGTTCGACTACGTCGCCGAAGGCCAGGCGGAAGGTGTCCCCGGTCTCGGCCGGCGCAACGCGCCAGGAGAGCAGCTTCCCGGAGTAGAGGTCCTGGAAGAACACCACCATGGGCCGGGCCACCGTCCCATCCGGCCATTTCGCGAAGACGTCGAAGCGGTGGCCGTCTGCATTGAGCCATTGCAGGGCATGCAGCATGGATCGGTCGCGGCGCTGGGCCGGGAACATGCGTTCTGCCGCATCCGGTCCCAGGCGCGCATGGGCGACGACGACGGGGTCCAGCGCGTCGATCCGGCGTCGCATGGTGCGCTGGGACGGTAGCGTCCAGCCCTTCGCGGCGGCGAATTTCTGCAGCTCGCGCCAGCACCATTCGAATGTCGGCTGGTTGCTCTCAAGGTAGAGCGCGCGCATGCGCTCCCATGCGTCCTCGTTCCAGGCGGCGCGTGGGCCAGCCGCGCCCGTGAACTGAGGAACAAGACGCGGCAGCCAGTGTTCGCGCGGCACGCCGTCGACCAGCGCGGCCCAGGCGTAAAGCTGCGAGCGGGAGACGCCACGCGCGGCGGCCACCTCCATCATCGCCTGCGTCCTGGGACGCCCGGCGCTGACCAGCGTCTCGACGTCCTGCAGGGCCGCGAGGCGGTCGCGCGCCCGGGCCTTGTTCTTGTCTGTGGTCCGCTCGAAGGCCGTCCAGGCGGCCTCGTCGGAGAGCTGCTTCAGCTTGGCTTCGCGGGCGTCGACCTTCTCACCGGCACCGAGGCGCGCGAGCAGCTTGGCACGCGTGAAGGACGGCAGGACGTGGATCGAGTACTCGACGCCGCCACCGCGACCACGACGCTTGCGCCAGAGGCGGCCCTCGGCGTCGGGATGGGTCCATTCCTCGCGCTCGGCTTGCATGGCGATGCCGCGGCGCGTGTCCGGCAGACCAGGAAGGGACATGCCGCTGAGCTCGGCCAGGGTGAACCAGGGCAGATCCTCCGTCACAGCCCGCCTCCGGTCCGCGCGCGGCGGGTCAGGGCCTCGCGCCGGCGGCGCAGCTCGTCTTCGTGCTCGCGAATGGCGGCGACCTCGATCAGGGGAAGGTGGCGGGCCTCGATCACGGCCCAGCCCAGAGGTTCCGCGATCAGCTGGAGCAGGCGCCGGTCTCCGGTCGCGTGCATCAGCGCGATCAGGCGGGTGACCGGGATGGCGTGCTCGCGACGGGCCTCGGAGGCATAGGCATCGAGCATGGCCTTAGAGACGCGCTCGCCGAGATAGGCGGACATGCGCTCCGCGACCTGGTCGCGCGGCAGGCCGCAGTCGCGCAGCGTTGCGGCGACCGCGCGGGCGATGCTGGCGGCGACGGACGCGGCCCGCACCTGAGCCGGCTCGAAGGCGACCACCGTCTCAGGCGGCTGCCATTCCAGCAGGTCGGGCTGTGCGGGGTGCCGCGGGGCCATGGTCAGGCGGGCGCGCCGGACAAGAGAGCGGGACGCACGGAGCGATGGACCGCCCCGCGCGCCCCTTCCATCATCGGCGTTGCGACACGACCGATGGAGGATGGGGTGAGCGCCCAGCGAATGGCAGAGTTGGCCGCCGAGGCCGCAATCGACAGCGCCTTCGTGCCAACATACGCACTCGCCGACCTGATGGTCATGCTGGTGCAGAAAGGCGCAATCACTAGCGGGGAAGCACGGGAGGTCGTGCTCAGGACCGAAGGCGTCATTCGGCACTTCCCTGAGCACTCGGCCGCGCGCGGGGCCTACGAGCAGCTTGCCTCAAGGCTGTCAGAGCGCCTGCAGTGGCCGCCCGGCAGCGCGCCGCTGCACGTCGATCCTCTTCCGCCTGACGCGGACCCCTGATGTAGTCTCCCTCATCCGCGCGGCGGTCGTTGACGGCATGGTCGAAGATGTGACGCAGGGCCTCGATCACGTGGCCGGTGCTCCGCAGCCCCACCGCAAGCACCGCCAGGCCTTCCCATTCGGTCTGGGTGAGCGGCAGCTTCGCGAGTTCCCGCAGCGCGATGTCGCGCACGGCCTGGATCGCAACCTCGCTCACCGCCGCACCGCCTGCGCGATGCGCTGCACCTGGTCGGCCAGGGGCTGCCAGCCGAGACCGACCGCGGCGAGTTCGGCGGCCCAGAACCAGCCGACCACGGCGGTCGCGACCAGCGCGCCGCCGAACACGGCACCCATGGTCACGCGGGGGCGTTCGGGCCGGCGCATCAGGTGGCGTCCCGCCCGGCGCCAGGGATCTCGCCATCGACGACCAGGAAGTCGACGAAGCGGGACCGCGCGAGGCGCCCGGCCTTGCGCCAGGCCGACATCAGAGAGGCGTACTGGCGCTCCGTCTCGGCGGCCGCGTCCGTCCGCGGCTTGCCGACGATTTCGATCAGCGCCTCGGCCACCGTCCGGCAGGGCGTTTCGGCTCGAACCAGCGCAGCGGCAACCTCGCGCTGCCGCCCGTGCGGCAGCTTCGCGAGCGCGTCGAGCGTGCCGGCGCTGTTGGCGAAGCGGGAGGTCGCGAGCATGAGCCGCACCTCCGACGCAATGGCGCCGTGGCGACGGATCGCGCGGTCGACGGAACGGGGTGAGATGCCCAGCTTTTCCGCCACATCCCGCGCGAAGGTCGGGAAGAGAGACACGTCTGTCTCTTTTCCCTTCGGGCGCTTGCCGCGCCCCGTTTCAGGGTGCATGCGCAGCCAGACGGCCTTGCGCTCGGCCAGGAATGTGGCGCGATCGAGCTCCGACAGGTCGCGACGGCAGAGGTTCTCATCGATCTCCCGCAGGAGGGCCTGATCGTCGTCGGCCTCGACCCGGATGGCCGTGATCTCGGCCATGCCCGCGATGTTCGCGGCCTCCAGCCGGTGTGCTCCGGCAACCAGCCGATAGCGGCCGCCCGGAACCATCCGGACCTCGATCGGCGTCATCTGGCCGTTGGTCTGGAAACTCTCGGCAATCAGGGCCGCGTGGTCGGGGTCGATGCTGCGAAGGCGATCCCCGACGTCAATCTGGTCGAGCGGGATGGACAGGACAGGCGTGTTCACGCGGCCTCCGATTTCTGACGGTGCGGGGTGGGGGCCGAGACGCTACGTTTGGCCATGACGGCGACAGGCCGCCCGCGAATGGGCAGCCCGGCGGCGTCGTAGCGGCTGGGCCAGATGTCTTGCGGCCGGAGGCCGAGGCGCGCGGCGATGATCGCCTCCGCCCTCGGCCACGGAATGTCGAGCGCCCGCTTGGCCGCGCCGTCCGAAAGGCCGGCCGCCCGCGAGATGGCGGACATGGTGGTGCCGGTCTTCCGGACCGCCGCTTTGATGTCCTCCGGGTGCCAGTCGTTCGGGGGTGACTTCATCGGTGCTCCAGGCGCGCGGCTGGCGGGCTGCGCTCTGCGTTGTTCTTGTTTGGCAATGGGAGATTGGCCGAAAATGGATGATTGTTCAAGGCCGAAATTGGCCAATCCGACGCTTCCATGTTTCAGGCGTCGGGGCAGACAGGCCGATTTTGGCCAATATGTTGATATGATTGGCTAAAATCGGAATATGGAAGCGAATTCGGAAGATGGAAATCGGCTTCCAGGTTCTGGGGTGAAACCTGGAAGGCGGGATCGGCAGCGCGGGATGCGCGTGAAGGAGGCTATCGCCCTCGTGGGCACTCAGATGGATGCGGCCCAGCTCTCCGGTGTCGCCTACGGAACCATCACGAACTATGTCGATGGCGGCGAAATGAAGCTGTCCAACGCGGCGGCGCTCGCCCGCGCCACTGGCGTTCGCCTGGAATGGCTCGCCACCGGCGAAGGCCCGATGCGCACGGCAGCTGGTGGAGACGACGCGGCACGCCCCGCTGCCACGCCAAGATCGGCGGAAATGAGCGGCTTTGCGGAGCCTGGCGTCCGCGGTGAGACCGGGCCTGGCAACGTCGGCATCGCCTGGCAGGTCAATCCTGAGCGGCTCGCCCGCGCCTACGAGATGGCATCGGCCAAGATCACCGGCGCTTCCGTCACACCTACCCTGGTCATGCGGGTCGCGCTTGTGATCTACGACCACCTGACCGAAGCAGAGGGCACCAAGCCTTCGTCACCCGCCCCGTCGCAGGGCGCCTAAGAACCGATTAAGAAGGTATCGATGCGACCCAAATTTTTCCGGAACCGAGTGTCAGATGTCTCCGCCCGGCCCCGATTTCCGGAACCAACCAGGAGCCGTCGCGACGGCGCCCCCATTGCCGCGAAACCCAATTTTTTCGGGCCGTTGTCCCGCCTCATCCCCGACAATCCCGGATGATCCCGGATGTCCGGAAGGTTGTGTCAAGGAACACCCCCTCCCTTCTTTGGAACGCCTGGCGGAGGTCCCGGCGGGCGGCACCCGGGTGACAGGGTTCGGGGAGGGTTCGCTCCCCCCCGTTTTCTGCCGCCGGGTCACAGCAGGCCCTCCTCGGCGTCGCGCGCGCGCGCCGCCGGGTCGCGCTTCCCGGGCGGGCCCCATCCACCTCCGCCGCCGGCACGGACGTGCAGCACGTCACCCGCCGCGAGGGGAATGCCGACCTCCTTCGTACGCAGGTCGCGCGACGTGCCGTCGGCGCGGATCAGCGTGTAGTGGTGCGGGGCAGCGTCCCTGCCGCCGAGCATCCCCGCCGCGCCGTAGCGCACGCCGTCGCCGGCCGTGTTCGCCACCGCCGGGCCGTCGGTCTCGAGCCGCATGACGAGTTCGCCCCCGAGGCCGCCGCGATAGGTGCCGTCGCCGGCGCTGCCGGGGCGGAACTCGTGCTTCTCGAAGTAGAGGGGGAAGCGCGCCTCGGCCATCTCGACGCTGCCGAACTTCAGGCCGCCGGCCGAATGCCACTCGCCCGCGGTGGACCAGCCATCGCCCTTCGAGGATCCGCCGCCGCCCGGCCGCGCATGGAACAGGTGCCAGACGAAGGACCGCCCCGGCCGCCGCGCGTCGCTGCCCTTGATGGCAACGCGGAAGCGCCGTCCCCAGCCGCCCATGGCGCGCTCGGGGCAGGAATTCGCCAGTGCCTTGACCACCGCCTCGACGATCTCGTTCGAGCAGTGGGAGGTGCACATAGTCACCGGCGCGCCTTCGCGCGGCAGGACGATGGTGCCTTCCTTCGCGATGATCTCGATGGGGCGGAAGCAGCCGTCGTTCTTCGCCACCTCGGGGTCGAGCAGGAAGGCGATCGCCATGCGCACCGCGCTCGCGGTGTTGGGCCAGGAGGAGTTGAGGAAGGAGGGAACCTGCGGCGCGGAGTCCGACAGGTCCACCGTGATGGAATCGCCCTTCTTGGCAACCGTCGCGCGGATGGCGATGTCCTCATGCCCGAAGCCGTCGTCGTCGAGGAAGGCCTCGCCCTTCCATTCACCGTCCTTCCAGCCGGCGATGATGCGCCGCGCATGGGCTTCCGACAGCGCGAGGATGGCAGCGACCGCGGCTTCCGTCTCCGCCGCCCCGTGCCTGTCGAGCACCGCGAGCAGGCGCTTCTCGCCGAGATGCGCGGCGCCGATCATCGCCATCAGGTCGCCGCGCACCTCGCGCGGCAGGCGCGTGTTGGTGACGATCATGCGCACCAGGTCGGGCCGCGGCATCCTGCCCTGGCCGAGCAGGATGGGGGGCAGGCGCAGGCCCTCCTGGAAGATCTCGGTGGCAGCGGGATTGTAGGCGCCGTGGGTGCCGCCGCCGATGTCGGTGTGGTGCGCCCGGACCACCGAGAAGAACACGCAGCGCCCCTCGGCGAAGACCGGCACCACGATGGTCAGGTCCGGCAGGTGGGAGCCGCCATGGTAGGGATCGTTCAGCAGGTAGATGTCGCCCTCGGCGATCGAGGCGCCGAAGGCCTCGACCACCGCCTGCACCGCGAAGGGCATGGCGCCGACATGCACCGGGATGTGATCGGCCTGCGCCAGCAGCCGCGCGCCGGCGTCGCAGAGCGCGATCGAGAAGTCGCGCGACGAGTTCAGGATCTGGGAATAGGCGGTGCGCAGCATCGCCTCTCCCATCTCCTCGACGATGGCGCGGAAGCGGTTGTCGAGGACGGACAGCGTGACGGGATCGGGCGTGACCATGGCCGCGGAGGGTCCGTCGCGCGGCCGGACCCGTCAAGGCTTCGCAGGCGCGGGGTTGCGGGCCATCATCGCGCCCAGCGTCCAGTGGAAGAGAGCCGCCATGCCCGCGACCATCGAGAACCCGGATCTGCGCGTCGTCACCGACGGGCTGCGCTTTCCCGAAGGGCCCGTCTGCATGCCCGACGGCAGCATCGCGCTGGTCGAGATCGAGGCCCGCCGCATCACCCGCGTCGCGGAGAACGGCCGGCAGTCGACGATCGCCGTGGTCAACGGGGCGCCGAACGGGCTGGCCCTCGGGCCGGGCTGGAAGCTCTATGTCTGCAACAACGGCGGCTTCTCCTGGCACGAGGAACCCGGCCTGCTCCGCCCCTCGGGCCAGTCGCCGGACTACTCCGGCGGCCGCATCGAAACCATCGACCCGGCGACCGGCGCGGTGGAGACGCTGATCGGCTCGGTCGGCGGGAACCCGCTGCGCGGGCCGAACGACCTGATGTTCGACGGCCAGGGCGGGTTCTGGTTCAGCGACCTCGGCAAGGTGCGCGGGCGCGACCGCGACCATGGCGGCGCCTACTGGGCCAAGGCCGACGGCTCCGGCGCGGTCGAGGCCGCCTACCCGATCTTCGGCGGCGCCAACGGCATCGGCGTCAGCCCGGATGGCCGGACGCTCTACGTCGCGGAAACCGAGACCGGCCGCCTCTGGGCCTGGGACATCGAAGGACCCGGCCGGTTGAAGAAGGAACCCTGGCCGTCCTCGAATGGCGGGCGGATGATCTGCCAGTTCCCCGGCTATCGCCGGCTCGACAGCCTGGCCATCGCGGCCTCGGGCAACATCGTCGTCGCCACGCTGGTGAGCGGCGAGATCACCACCGTCTCGCCGGCCGGCGAGATCCTGCGCGTGGTGAAGATGCCCGAACGGATGCCGACCAACATCTGCTTCGGGGGCGCCGACATGCGCACCGCCTACATCACGCTCTCGACCAGCGGAAAGCTCGTCGCGATGGAGTGGGACGAGCCGGGCTTCCGCCTGCCCCACGGTTGACATCGGGGCAGGGGCCGACCGACGCTGGCGCGGAAGGAGCCGGCGCCCAGGCAGGTGCCGGCCGCAAAGGGAGTGTCGTTCATGCCCGGTCATCCGATCGGCCGCCGCGCGATCGCGGCCGCCGGCCTCGCCCTGCCCTTCATCCGCCCTGCCGCGGCGCAGCAGGCCGAACCCTACGTCATGGGCTCGCTGTTCCCGATGAGCGGTCCGAACGCGGAGTTCGGCGAGGCCTTCACCCGCGGCGCGCAGGTGGCGCTGTCGCATATCGAGGCCGACAACATGCTGCGCCGCCCGGTCCGGCTGCAGTCCGAGGACAGCCAGGCGCTGCCGCAGCCCTCGGTGGTCGGCATGAACAAGCTGATCAGCGTCGATCACGCCGTCTGGGTGCTGGTGTCCTGGACCGCGACCTCGAAGGCGGTGGCGCCGATCGGCGACCGGGCCAAGGTGATCATGGTCAATGGCGGCGCGGTCGGGCCGGACCTCGCGGGGCTCTCGCCCTATTTCTGGAACGTCATCGCCCTCGCGCATCTCGAGGTGCAGGTGATGGTGCCCTTCCTGGTGCGGCAGCGGAACGCCAAGCGCGTCGCCCTGATCTATGTCGACGATCCACTGGGCGACGCCATTCGCGGCCAGCTCCAGGAACAGCTGCCGCGGCATGGCGGCACCCTTGCCGGCAGCTTCAGCGTGCCGCGCGCGGCCCAGCAGTTCGGCCCCGTCGTCGCGCGGGTGCGGCAGTCCCGGCCGGATGCGGTCTACATCGCCTCCTTCGGCGCGCAGCAGGCGCAGATCCTCAAGGCCCTGCGCGACAACGGCGTGCGGCAGACCATCTGCTCCTATTCCGGTTTCGGCATCGACAGCCTGCGCCTGCTGCCCGAGGCCGAAGGCGCGCTCTTCACCTCGCAGAAGCTCGACTTCGAGAATGGCGACGCGATCACGAAACGCTTCGCGGCCGACTTCCGCACGCGCTTCGGCCAGGCGCCGGTCGTCTATCACGCGAACTACTACAACGCGGCCTATCTCTTCGGCCTGCTCGCCCGCCAGGTGGAGCAGGCCGGCAAGGAGGTGAACGGGGACAACCTGCGCGAGGCGCTGCTCGCCACGCGGAAGTTCAACCTGGTCGGCGGCCAGGGCGAGTTCGACGACCACGGCAACATGCTGACCCAGATGCAGGTCAACGAGATCCGCGGCCAGCGCTTCGTCCCCGTCGGATAGGGCCGACCGGCCGATGCTGTTCCTGCAACTGCTGCTCAACGGGCTGCAGACCGGGGCGATCTATGCCCTGACCGCGGCGGGCTTCGCGCTGATCTTCGGCGCCACCCGCATCTTCCATGTCGCGCACGGCACCGCCTTCACCATCGCGGGCTACGTCTTCCTGTTCGCCTGGCGGGCGGATTGGCCGGGCTGGCTCGGCACGCTGCTCGCCATCCTCGCGGCCATGCTGTTCGGCATCGCGATGGAACGCTTCGTCTACCGCCCGATCCAGCGGCACGAAGGGTCCTTCTTCACCGTCTTCGTCGCCGCCTTCGGCGTCGGCATCGTGGTGCAGAACATCATCGGCATGATCGCGGGCCGCGGCTTCGCGACGGTGGACACGCCGCTCTCCTTCGCCGAGGAGATCATGCCCGACATCTTCGTCGCGCCCATGCTCTGGATCGCGCTGGCGACGGCGGCGATCCTCTTCATCGCGCTGACGGTCTTCCTCACGCGCCATCCGGCCGGCGTCGCGCTGCGGGCGCTGGCCCAGAACCCGGACCTGATCCGGACCTACGGCCTGTCCTCCAACGGCCTCTCGGTGCTTGCCTTCGCCATCGGCTCGGCGCTCGCCGCGCCGGCGGCGATCGTCACCGCCATGACGACGGGCCTGAACGAGGCCATCGGCCACCAGGTCATGCTGATCTCGATCGCGGCGACCATCGTGGGCGGCATCGGCTCCCTGCGCGGCGCGGCGCTGGCGGGGCTGATGCTCGGGGTGGCGGAAAGCCTCGCGCTGCAGATCGTCGACACGCAATGGGCCGAGGCGGTCTCCTTCCTCGTGCTGTTCGGCTTCATCATCTTCCGCCCCAGCGGCATCTTCGGGGTGGGCCAGACGCGATGACCGCCTTCCTCCTCAACCTCGCGACGCTCGCGGCGATCTCGGGCATCCTCGCCTCGACGCTGAACTTCATCGTCGGCTACGCGGGGATCTTCTCGATCGCGCATGCGGTCTTCTTCGGGCTCGGCGCCTATGGCGGGGCGCAGGTGGCGCTGCTGCTGGTGCCCGACCCCTTCCTCGCCTGCCTGGTCGCGGCGGTGGTCGCGGGCGGGCTGTCGCTCTGCCTCGCCCTGCCGGCGCTGCGCGTCCGCGGGGAGTATTTCGTCGCCGCCTCGCTCGGGCTGCAGATGGTGGCGGCGACGCTCTTCGCGGAGCTCAAGCCGCTGACCGGCGGCATCGGCGGCCTGGTCGGCATACCGCGCCCCATGATCCTCGGCGCCGAGGTCTCGGTGCTGCCGATCGCGCTGGTCGCCCTCGCGCTCATCCTCTGGGCCACGGCGCTGCTGCAGCGCGGCGCCTTCGGGCGGACGCTGCAGTCGATCCGCGACGCGGAGAGCGCGGCCGAGGCGCTGGGCAAGAATGTCAATGCGGCGAAGACGCTCGCCGTGGTCTTCGCCTGCGCGGGGGCGGGCATCGCGGGCGCGCTCTATGCGCTGCATCTGTCCTTCATCAATGTTGAATCCTTCACCCTCGACCAGTCGATCCAGATCATGGCGATGGTCATCATCGGTGGGACGGGCACGCTGTGGGGGCCGCTGGTGGGCGCGGTGCTGCTGCTCTCGCTGCCGGCCTTCATCGCCTTCATCCCCTTCATCCCGCCCACCGAGGTCGGCGCGGTGCAGCAGATCATCTACGGCTCGGCGATGACGCTGCTGATGATCTTCCGCCCGGCCGGGCTGGTCGGCGACCTGTCGAAGGGGAGGTCCACGTCGTGAGCGAGGCCCCGCTGCGCTGCGAGAACCTGGCCCGCGCCTTCGGCGGCCTGCAGGCCGTCGCGGGCGTCTCGCTGACCCTTCATGCCGGGCAGGTCACCGCGCTGGTCGGGCCGAACGGCGCCGGCAAGACCACGACCTTCAACCTCATCACCGGCAACCTGCGCGCCGATTCCGGCAGCGCGCAGGTGCGCGGCCGCCCGGTCATGGGGATGAAGCCGTGGCAGGTGGCGCGCCTCGGCGTGGCGCGCTCCTTCCAGGACCTGCGGCTCTTCACCCACATGACGGTGCGGGAGAACGTGCTTGCCGCGACCGAGACCTCCTCCTGGTTCTGGCAACCCGGCGGCGGCGCGGCCCGGCGCAGGCGCCTCGAACGCGCCGAGGCCGCGCTCGATGCGACGGGGCTGGCCGCGCTGGCCGAAGCCCGCGCGGTGGATCTCGCCTATGCCGAGCGCAAGTTCCTCTCCATGGCGCGCATCCTCGCCGCGGAAGCCGATATCTGGCTGCTCGACGAACCTGCCTCGGGGCTCGACCTCGCCTCCCGCATCCGCTTCGGCGCGCTGCTCAAGGACGCGCAGGCGCGCGGCGTCGCGATCTGCCTGATCGAGCACAACCTCGACGTGGTGGTGGAACTGTCCAACCGCATCGCCTTCCTCGACCAGGGCAAGGTGCTGGCCGAGGGCGACCCGCAGGCCATCCTCACCGATCCCGCGCTCGCCGCCATCTACTTCGGCGACCGGCCGCAGGAGGCCGCATGACCGGCTACGCCATCCAGGCCCTCGGCCTCGCGGCCGGCTATGGCGGGCGCGAGGTGCTGCAGGACGTCTCGCTGAACCTCGAGGCCGGCGAGATCCTCTGCCTCATCGGCCATAACGGCGCCGGCAAGTCCACGCTGCTGCGCGTGCTCTTCGGTCTGCACCGGCCCTCGGCGGGCGGCATCCGGATCTTCGGGCAGGCGCCGGCGCAGCATGCGCCCGCGGCGCTCGGTGCCCTCGGCGTCGCGCTGGTCCCGGAAGGCCGCGGCGTCTTTCCCGACCTGACGGTCGAGGAGATCTTCGGCCTCGCGCTCTGGTCCGCCGGCGTCCCGAAGCGCGGGCAGCGGGAGCGGATCGAGGAGGTCCTCGAAGTCCTGCCGCGCATCAGGGAGTTCCGCACGCGGCGGGCGGGCACGCTGTCGGGCGGGCAGCAGCAGATGGTCTCGATCGGCCGCGCCCTGCTGACGCGGCCGAAGGTTCTGTTGCTGGACGAACCCTCGATCGGCCTGGCGCCGAAGCTGTTCCAGGACCTGATCCGCCCGATCGCCGCGCTGCGCGAGACCCGCGGCATGTCGATCCTGCTGGTCGAGCAGAATGTGCGCGAAGCCTTCGCCGTCTCCGACCGCGTCCTGGTGATGCGCTCCGGCGCCTTCATCTTCGAGGGAAGGCCGCGGGACCTCGACGACCACGCGAAGCTGATGGAGCTCTTCTAGAGCCGTTCCCGCTCGCCCTGGCTCACGGCATCGGCCTCCACCCCCACCCGGCCACCCAACGACAGTGTCCTGGATGGTGGCCGGGTGGGGGTGCGGGCCGGTGCCGGTTCCGACGGATCGGAACATGCTCTGAGCGAGCGGTCCTACCGCCCGTGGCCGGACACCTCGGCCCCCGCGTCGCGGGCGAGGCGCATGTGCAGCGGCACCGAGAGCAGCACCACCAGCGCCGCCACCACGAAGCCGTGCGAGAAATCCACCGGCAGCAGGTGGGTGCGCCCGGCCATGGTGGAGGAAACCTCCAGCGTCGCCGTCGCCAGGACCACGCCGAGCGCCGGGGTGAGCTGCTGCACCGTCCCGTAGAGCGCGGTCGCGGCGGACATCCGTTCCGGCGGCACCTCGGCGAAGGCGAGCGTATTGAGCGCGGTGAACTGCAGGCTGCGCGCGAGGCCGCCCACCGCCAGCAGCAGGAAGATCGCGGCCGAGGGCCAGGCCGGGCCGATCAGCGCCAGCGCGGCGATGCCCGCCGCGGCGATCGCGCCGTTGACCACCAGCGCCAGGCGGAAGCCGGTCCGCCGCAGCAGCGGCCGCACCAGCGGCTTCATCGCGAAGGCGCCGAGGGCCGTGGCGAAGGAGATCAGGCCGCTCTGCGAGGCGCTCATGCCGAAGCCGATCTGGAGCATGACCGGGATCAGGAAGGGCACCGCGCCCGCGCCGCTGCGGAACATGCTGCCGGCGATCGCGGGGTCGCGGAAGGTCGCGATCGAGAACAGCGACAGATCGAGCGCCGGCCGCTTCACGCGGCGGCAATGGCGGATCGCGAAGGCGCCGGCGACCAGCCCGCAGGCCAGGCCGGCCCAGGACAGCACCGAGGGGACGACATGGCGCCCGACGGTCTCGAGGCCGAACATCAGCAGCGCCAGGGACAGCCCGGTCAGCGCCAGGCCGACGACGTCGGGCGGCCCGGGCCGGCGCGGCAGGACGTCGGGGATCTTCCAGGCCACCAGCGTGACGCCGATCAGCCCGATCGGCACGTTGATCCAGAACACCGCGCGCCAGGAGAACAGGTCGGTCAGGATCCCGCCCAGGGGCGGCCCGGTCACCGGCCCCAGGAGGGCCGGCATGGTCAGCCAGGCCATGGCCGAGAGCATCTCGTTCTTCGGGATGTCCCGCAGCAGCAGCAGCCGGCCGACCGGGACCATCATCGCCCCGCCCATGCCCTGCAGGATGCGGAAGGCGATCAGCTCCCCGAGGCCCTGCGAGCGGCCGCAGAGCACGGAGGCGAGGACGAAGACCAGGATCGCGAACATGAAGACGCGCTTCGCCCCGAAGCGGTCCGCGATCCAGGAGGAGAAGGGAATGAAGACGGTCAGCGCCACCAGGTAGGAGGTGATGGCCGCGCCGAGCCGTGCGGGGTCCTCGTGCAGGTCGCGCGCCATGGCCGGCAGCGCGGTGGCGAGCACCGCGCTGTCGAGGTTCTGCATGAACAGCGCCGAGGCGACGATCAGTGCGATCGTGCGGTGGTCGCGGGCGTCGGTCACGGCGTCAGGATCACCCGGCCCGCGCTGCGGCGCGCGCGGACCTCGGCCATCGCCTCGCGGAAGCCTTCGAGCGGGAAGGCCGCATGCACCTCGGGCCGCAACGCGCCGTCCTGCCACCAGCCCACCAGCCGCGACCAGAGCCCCCGCGCACGGGGGGCGTAGAGGCGCCTTCCGTCGCCCGGCGACCAGCCGACATAGGTGCCCCAGTTCACCCCCGCGACGGCAATGTTCTTCAGCAGCAGGATGTTCGCCGGGACGGTCGGGATGCCGCCGCCGGCGAAGCCCACCACCACCAGCGTGCCGCCGTCGCCGAGGCAGCGCAGGCTGTCGTCGAAGGCATCGCCGCCGATGGTGTCGAGCACGCAGCCGACCCCGGCGCCCCCCGTCGCCGCGCGCACCGCCTCGCGGAAGGGTTGCGCGCTGTCGAGCACGACATCGGCTCCGCGCGCGCGGAGCAGGTCGTGCTTGGCGGCACCCGCGCGCGCGATGACCCGGGCGCCGGCCGCCCTGGCGATCTC
>JAFADX010000112.1 GCA_023424475.1 Pseudomonadota bacterium | reverse complement strand
GTCTGCGACGGCGTCGAGCGTGCCTGGGCCTGGGCCTGCTGTGTCCGGCTGCGTGCCTCGGCCGAGGGCAGGGCCGTGACAAGGGTGGCAAGGGCGAGCAGGGCCATGGCCAGGAACCGCATGCGCTGAGCCTCTCGTTTCGTTGCGGGATATTTCAGGCAGTCTACACCGGTCGCCGCCGCGCCGGGAAGCCCATGCCCGGCGGATGCCGGCCGCCCGGCGCCTGAGGGCAAGCAAAGCGCGGCCCGATGCCCGGCATCGGGCCGGGAGCGCAAGGCGCGACCGCGCCCAGGCCGACCGCATCGCCGGAGCGCCAGTACGTGGCGCGAAGCCAAGGCCGGCGGATGCCGGCCGCCCGGCGCCTGAGGGACCTACGTCAGATGCGCCATCGCCAGGTAGTCCTGGCTCTGCATCTCCATCAGGCGGGAGGCGGTGCGCTCGAACATCGCCGCGTTCTCGCCGCGCTCGTAGAGGCGGTCGGGCACGTCCTCGGCGCTCGCCACCAGCTTCACGCGGTGTTCGTAGAGCGCATCGATCAGGGTGATGAACCGGCGCGCCTTGTCGAAGTTGTCGGGACCGAGGCGCGGGATGCCGTCCAGCATCACCGTGTGGAAATGGGTCGCGACCGCGAGGTAGTCGGCCGGGCCGAGGGGCCGGCCGCAGATCTCGTCGAATCCGAACCGGGCGACGCCGCGGGCGGCCTGTGGGACATCGACGGCGCGGCCGAGCAGGGTCAGCTTCGTTGGCCTGGCCGGAGCGTCGCCGGTCAGCTCGGCGAAGGCGGCATCGAGGGCCCGTTCCGCACGGCCGTCTGGCGGCACGTGCCAGGTGGGCAGGCCGCGGATGCGGTCGCGCCGGTAGTCGCGCGCCGAATCAAGCACCAGCACCTCGATCCGCTTCTTGATCAAGGCGATGAAGGGCAGGAAGGCGTCGCGTCCCGGCTTGCCTTTGAAGAGGTCGTCGGGCGCGGTGTTCGACGTCGCGACGATGACCACGCCGCGGGCGAAGAGCGCCTCGAAGAGGCGGCCGAGGATCATCGCATCGGCGATGTCATGGACCTGGAACTCGTCGAAGCAGAGCAGCGCGGCCTCGGCGACGATGGAATCCGCCAGCGGCGGGATCGGGTCCGCGGTATCCCCGTGCTGCTTCTTCCAGTCGTGGATGCGGCGATGGGCCTGCTGCATGAACTGGTGGAAATGCAGCCGCTTCTTCCGCGCGACATCGGCGCTGGCGAAGAAGAGGTCCATCAGCATCGACTTCCCGCGCCCGACCTCGCCGACCAGGTAGAGGCCGAGGGGCGCGCCGGACGGCGCTTCCTCGACCGCCTTGCGGCGGAAGAAGCGGCCGAGGAAGCCGCCGGTGTCGGGCGGCTCGACCTTCGGATCGTAGCCGCGGGTGCGCCGCCAGAGGTCCTGCAGCTGCTCCGCGGCGAGTTCCTGCGCGGGGTCGGGTGCGATGAGGCCGGCGGCGATCCGGGCGCGGAGCGCGGGCAGCGGGCCCTCGGCGGTGGAGACGCCCGGCGCCTCGGCCCTGGCATCCGCGGGGAGGCGATTCACGGGGGCATGCATGACCGGGCGCGCATAGCCCGATCCCGCCGGCCGGACAACCGCGGGCGCCGCGCGGTTGCGGCAGGGCGGCGGCGGCATCTGGACGGATCGGCCGGTCCGGCCGAGGCTCCGCGTCATGGGGGGAATCCTGGACAGCCTGCCGGGCGGGGACGCGATGCTCGGCATCGCCGTCGCCGCGGTGGCGGGCGGGCTGTCGCGCGGCTTCTCGGGCTTCGGCGCGGCGCTGGTCTTCGTGCCGCTGGCCTCGGCGGCGGTCGGGCCGCGCGCCGCGGTGCCGGTGCTGGCGCTGCTCGAATGCCTGTCCTGCCTGGCCTTCCTGCCCGGCGCCTGGCGGCATGCCGCGCGGCCGGAGGTCGCGGCGATGAGCCTCGGCGCGGTCTGCGCGGTGCCGCTCGGGGCGCTGATCCTGTCCTACAGCGACCCGGTCGCGCTGCGCTGGGCCATGAGCGGCCTGGTCCTGGCGGCGGTGCCCATCCTTGCCTCGGGCCTGCGCTACCGCGGGGAGGGTTCGCTGCCGCTGACCATCGGCGTCGGCGCCGTGGGCGGGGTGATGAGCGGCACCGCCATGCTGGGCGGCGTGCCGCCGGCGGTCTGGTGGCTCGGGCGCGGCGGCGCGGCGGTGAAGATCCGCGCCAACATGAACCTCTACTTCGCCATCCTGACCGCGGCGGTGACCGCCGCCTTCGCCTGGCGCGGCCTGATCGGCGGCGCCAGCGCCTGGCTCGCGCTGGCCGCCGGGCCGGCCTACGGGGCGGGCCTGTGGGGCGGGGCGGCGCTGTTCGGGCTGGCCAGCGAGACGACCTTCCGACGCGCCGCCTATGGCCTGATCCTGGCCGCAGCGGTGCTCGGCATGCCGCTGTGGGATCCCCTTACGGGCCGATGACGCGGGCGCCGGCGGCGACGGCGCGGATCCGGTCGGTGGCGGTCGCGCCCGATTCGACGGCGGCGATGGCCTTGGCCTCGGCCACGCGGATGGCGGCCAGGCGCTCCAGCACCGCCGGGGCGCGGTCCAGCGGGACGATGACCACGCCATCCTCGTCGCCCACCACGATGTCCCCCGGGCGGACATGCTGCCCGCCCATGACCACCGGCGCGCCGACCACGCCCGGGCCGTTCGCGGCGGGGGAGGTCGGCACGATCCCGGCAGCGAAGAAGGGCAGGCCGGTGGCGACGATGCCCGCCCTGTCGCGCGCCAGGCCGTCGGTCACGAAGGCCGCGACGCCCTTGTTGCGCATCATGCCCGCGACGATGTCGCCCACCACCGCGGTGGCCGTGTAGCCGTCGTTCGCGACCACCACGACGTCGCCGGCCTCGGCCTCGGCCAGGGCGCCGTAGACGCCCACCACGTCGGCCGGGTAGGCGAAGGCGGTCAGCGCCGGCCCGACGAAGGCGGCATTGGCCGGATCGAGCGGCTTGATCCGGTAGTCGACGGCCCCGCGCCCATCCATGGCATCGACCAGGTGGGAGGTCTGGGCGCCCCGGAAAGCCTCCAGCAGGGCCTTGTCCGGCCGGCGGTGGCCGCGGTGGATGGTCAGCAGCGGCGGGTTGTCGAGCATTGCGGCGTTCCCCATGTCCTGTGCGTGCCAGCCTCGCCCGCCCGGCCCGGACCGTCCAGCCGGGCGCGGAATCGATGCCGCATGTGCGAAATCCGCCTGTCCTCCGGTTGCGATGCTGCAATGCGTATGTTAAGCGCCCGCCGCCGCCGGAGGACGCCTTCGCGCGGCCATGTCCTTTGCCGTCGCCTACCAAAAAGAGGACCGGGACCGCTCGTGGCCGCAGCCGAGACCATCCAGACCGACACCTCCTCCTCGCCGAAGACGGCGGGTGCGCCGCAGCGCTATGCGCTGGCGCTGCTCGGCCTTGCCGACGACCTTCGCGCGACCGAGCCGAACGCCGTCGACCGCATCGCCGCGGACCTCGACACGCTGTTCGGACTGTGGCGCGACGACGAGCCCTTCCGAGACTTCATTTCCGACCCTCGCCTCGACGCCGCGAAGCAGCGCGCGGGCATGTTCGCGATCCTCGAGCGCGCCGGCATCGGCGCCGAGGTGAAGAACCTGGTCGGCGTCATGATCACCAACCGGCGCCTCGCGGCGCTGCCCGCGGTGGCGCAGGCCTTCGGCGCGCTGCTCGCGGAGCGGCGCGGCCAGCAGACGGCCGAGGTGGTGACCGCCTATCCGCTGACGGACACCCAGCGCGCGCAGATCACGGCCCGCCTCACCGAGGCCGGCTATTCCGGCGTGCGCCTGTCCGAAAGCGTCGACGCTTCCATCCTTGGCGGGCTGATCGTCCGGATCGGTTCCCGCCTCTATGACAACAGCATCAAGTCCAAGCTGCAGCGCCTGCAGTACGCGATGAAAGGGGCCGCCTGACCATGGATATCCGTCCCGCCGAAATCTCGGAGATCCTCAAGAAGCAGATCGCCGGGTTCGACGCCGAGGCGAACGTGGCCGAGGTCGGCACCGTGCTGACCGTCGGTGACGGCGTCGCGCGCGTCTACGGGCTGCAGAACGTCATGGCCGGCGAGCTGGTCGAGTTCCCCGGCGCCGGCCTGCGCGGCATGGCCCTGAACCTCGAGGCCGACAATGTCGGCGTCGTGATCTTCGGCGACGACAAGAACATCCGCGAGGGCGACACCGTCTCCCGCACGGGCTCCATCGTGGATGTGCCGGTGGGCAAGGGATTGCTCGGCCGCGTGGTCGATGCGCTCGGCAACCCGATCGACGGCAAGGGCCCGCTGGTGGACGTCACCCGCACCCGCGTCGAGGTGAAGGCCCCGGGCATCATCCCCCGCAAGTCCGTGCACGAGCCGATGCAGACGGGCATCAAGGCGATCGACAGCCTGATCCCGATCGGCCGCGGCCAGCGCGAGCTCATCATCGGCGACCGCCAGACCGGCAAGACGGCGGTGATCCTCGACACCATCATCAACCAGAAGCCGATCAACCAGGGCGGCGACGAGTCGAAGAAGCTCTACTGCATCTATGTCGCGGTCGGGCAGAAGCGTTCCACTGTGGCCCAGCTCGTGAAGACGCTGGAGGAGCAGGGCGCGCTCGAATACTCGATCATCGTCGCGGCCACGGCCTCCGATCCGGCGCCGATGCAGTTCCTCGCGCCCTATTCGGGCTGCGCGATGGGCGAGTTCTTCCGCGACAACGGCATGCACGCGGTCATCTTCTACGACGACCTGTCCAAGCAGGCCGTCGCCTACCGCCAGATGTCGCTGCTGCTGCGCCGTCCGCCGGGCCGCGAGGCCTATCCGGGCGACGTCTTCTACCTGCATTCGCGCCTGCTCGAGCGCGCGGCGAAGATGAACGACGACTTCGGCGCCGGTTCGCTGACCGCCCTGCCGGTCATCGAGACCCAGGCGGGCGACGTGTCGGCCTACATCCCGACCAACGTCATCTCGATCACCGACGGGCAGATCTTCCTCGAGACCGAGCTGTTCTATAAGGGCATCCGCCCCGCGGTGAACGTCGGCCTCTCGGTCTCGCGCGTCGGTTCCGCCGCGCAGATCAAGGCGATGAAGCAGGTCGCCGGCCGCATCAAGCTGGAACTGGCCCAGTACCGCGAAATGGCGGCCTTCGCGCAGTTCGCCTCGGACCTCGATGCGACGACGCAGGCGCTGCTCGCGCGCGGCGCCCGCCTGACCGAGCTGCTGAAGCAGCCGCAGTACAAGCCGGTGCCGGTCGAGGAGCAGGTGATCTCGATCTTCGCCGGCACCCGCGGCTACCTCGACCGCATCCAGGTCGGCCAGGTCGGCGAGTTCGAGAGCCGCCTGCTCGCGGACATCAAGGCCCGCGCGCCGGAGATCGTCGAGGCGATCCGCACCGATCGCGAGATCAAGAAGGAGACCGAGGCCAAGCTCGTCGCCTTCCTCGACGCCTTCGCGAAGTCCTTCGGCTGAGCACGGACCGCGCGGAGAGCGACCCATGCCCAGCCTGAAGAGCCTGCGCAACCGGATCAACAGCGTGAAGTCCACGCGCAAGATCACGCAGGCGATGAAGATGGTGGCGGCGGCCAAGCTGCGTCGGGCCCAGTCCCGCGCCGAGGCGGCCCGCCCCTATGCCGAGCGGATGGAGCGGATGCTCGCCTCGCTCGGCTCCGCGGTGGCCGGCCAGCCGGACGCCCCGAAGCTGCTCGTCGGCACCGGCGGGGACGCCGTGCACCTCCTGCTGGTCGTCTCCGGCGACCGCGGGCTTGCCGGCCCCTTCAACACGAATATCGGCCGCTTCGCGCGCAACCGGATCCGTGAGCTCGAGAATCAGGGCAAGACCGTCAAGATCCTCGCCATCGGCCGCAAGGGCGCGGGCTACCTGAAGCGCGAGTTCGCGTCCCGCTTCGCGGGCGAGATCTCCTACGCCGGCAAGAAGGCGATCGGCTTCGAGGATGCGGCCGAGGTGGCGCAGAAGATCACCGCCATGCTCGATGGCGGCGAGTTCGACGTCTGCAGCCTGCTCTACAACCGCTTCAAGAGCGTGATCACCCAGACCGCGTCCGAGCAGCAGCTGATCCCCGCCGCGGTCCCGGAGACCGAGGACGAGGTCCTTGCCGGGCCGCAGGCGCTCTACGAGTACGAGCCGGCCGAGGAGGAGATCCTGGCCGCGCTGCTGCCGCAGAACCTCGCCGTGCAGATCTACCGTGCGCTGCTCGAGACCAATGCCGGCTTCTACGGAAGCCAGATGACGGCGATGGACAACGCGACGCGCAACGCGGGCGAGATGATCAACAAGCTCACCCTCAACTACAACCGCACACGCCAGGCCAACATCACCAAGGAGCTGATCGAGATCATCTCCGGTGCCGAGGCGGTCTGAGGAGCACGACACGATGAAGAACAACGTCGGCAAGGTGACGCAGGTGCTGGGCGCCGTCGTGGACGTGCAGTTCCCGCAGGACCTGCCTTCCATCCTGAACGCGCTGCACTGCAAGGTCGAGGAGCGCACCCTCGTCCTCGAGGTGGCGCAGCATCTCGGCGAGCGCACGGTGCGCTGCATCGCCATGGACACCACGGACGGCCTCGTGCGCGGGACCGAGGTGGTGGATACCGGCGCGGGCATCGCGGTGCCGGTCGGCCCGGGCACGCTGGGGCGCATCGTCAACGTCATCGGCGAGCCGATCGACGAGCGCGGCGAAGTGCCGCACGACAAGACCTACACCATCCACCGCGACGCGCCGGCCTTCGAGGAACAGGCGACCGCGGCCGAGATCCTCGTCACGGGCATCAAGGTCATCGACCTGCTCGCGCCCTACCTGAAGGGCGGCAAGATCGGCCTGTTCGGCGGCGCCGGCGTGGGCAAGACCGTCACCATCCAGGAGCTGATCAACAACGTCGCCAAGGGCCATGGCGGCGTGTCGGTCTTCGCCGGCGTGGGCGAGCGCACCCGGGAGGGCAACGACCTCTACCATGAAATGATCGACGCCGGCGTCATCAAGCTCGGCGAGAACACCACCGAAGGGTCCAAGGTGGCCCTGGTGTACGGTCAGATGAACGAGCCGCCGGGCGCGCGCGCGCGCGTCGCGCTGTCGGGCCTGTCGATGGCGGAGTACTTCCGCGACGAGCAGGGCCAGGACGTGCTCTTCTTCATCGACAACATCTTCCGCTTCACCCAGGCGGGTGCCGAGGTGTCGGCGCTGCTGGGCCGCATCCCTTCGGCGGTGGGCTATCAGCCGACGCTCGCAACCGACATGGGCGCGCTGCAGGAGCGCATCACCTCGACGAAGAAGGGGTCGATCACCTCGGTGCAGGCGATCTACGTGCCGGCCGACGACCTCACCGACCCGGCGCCGGCGACCTCCTTCGCCCACCTCGACGCCACGACGGTGCTCAACCGCCAGATCGCCGAGCTCGGCATCTTCCCGGCGGTCGATCCGCTGGACTCGACGTCGCGCGCGCTCGACCCGCGCATCGTGGGCGAGGAGCACTACAAGACCGCGCGCGAGGTGCAGCGCATCCTGCAGACCTACAAGTCGCTGCAGGACATCATCGCCATTCTCGGCATGGACGAGCTCTCGGAGGAGGACAAGCTGGTGGTGGCGCGCGCGCGCAAGATCCAGCGCTTCCTCTCCCAGCCCTTCCACGTCGCGGAAGTCTTCACCGGCACGCCGGGCGTTTTCGTAAAGATCGAGGACACCATCCGCTCCTTCGCGGCGATCTGCGCCGGTGAGTACGACCACCTGCCGGAAGCGGCCTTCTACATGGTCGGCACGATCGAAGACGCCGTGAAGAAGGGCGAGTCGCTCAAGGCCGCCGCATAAGCGGAGAGTCTTTGGTTTGACCCTCAGACGCCGGGCGGCGGCCATCCGGCCGCCTTGGCTTTCGCCGCATCCCGGGCGCGCTTGAGGGTTGAGCCTTATGGGCGGCGCCGGCCGCTGTGCGGCCGGATCCGTCGAGCGCGGTGCCCCGATTGGGTGGGCGCAGCGGTTGCATCGTAGGTTTCGGGAGCGTTTCCGATGGCCACCTTCCAGCTCGAATTCGTCTCCCCCGAGAAGCTGCTGCTCTCGCGCCCGGTGGAGATGGCCGTGCTGCCCGCCGCCGAGGGCGAGATGGGCGTGCTGCCCGGCCACGCGCCGATGATCGTCGCCCTGCGTGGCGGCGTCATCACCGTGACCGAGGAAGGCCAGACCTCCGAGCGGCTCTTTGTCGCCGGCGGCTTCGCCGAGGTGACGCCGACCCGCGTGACCATCCTCGCCGACGAGGCGACGCCGGTCGCCGAACTCTCGAAGGCTGATGCCGAGCACCGCATCGCCGAGTGCGAGAAGGCCTACGAGGCCGCGACGGCAGATTCGCCCGAGAAGCGCGATGCCGCCATGGCGCGCCTCCTTTCCGCCCGGGCCATGCTCGCCGCCGCCGAAGCGGCCTGAGCCCGCGGGGCCGCATTCATCGTCCTTCGAAGCGCGCGCCGCCCTCCGCGGCGCGTGTTCCGTTTCACCCACCCTCTCCGGCCGGGATGGCGGGCTGCGCCTGCTGCCTTGAAACCACCACGCGACGGGTGAAAATGGCGTGCTGTCACACGCCCATCGGTTCCGGTCCCGCACGCAAGAGGTTGGCATGAAGCACTGGCATATCGACGAGGTCGGCTGGGATCGCTTCGACCCTTCCAAGGTCGAGCCCGACATTGTCCCGCTGGTGAAGGCCGCCGCGATGGTGGAGCGCAACGCGGCCGACTACGTCACCTACCTCACGCGCGTCTTCGCCGACGATCCGGACTTCAGGGCGGCGGCAGAGCATTGGGGTGTCGAGGAGACGCAGCACGGCGACGCCCTCGGCCGCTGGGGCGAGATCGCCGATCCCAGTTGGAACTTCCAGGACGCCTTCGCCCGGTATCGCAACGGCTACAAGATCCAGCTCGACGCCGACGCCTCGATCCGCGGCTCCCGCACGGGGGAACTGATCGCGCGCTGCATGGTCGAGACCGGGACTTCCTCCTACTACTCCGCGCTCGGCGACTCGACCGAGGAGCCGGTGCTCCGGCAGGTCTGCCGCCTGATCGCCGCGGACGAGTACCGCCATTTCAAGCTCTTCTACGACCACATGAAGCGCTACCTGGCGCGGGAGAAGCTCTCCTTCGCGAAGCGCCTGCGGGTCGCGCTCGGCCGCATCGGGGAAAGCGAGGACGACGAACTCGCCTATGCCTTCCATTGCGGCAACGAAGCCGAGGGCACGCCCTACGACCATGACCGCTGCATCAGCGGCTACATGGGTCGCGCCATGGGCTTCTACCGCTTCCACCACATCGAGCGCGGCATGGGCATGATCTTCAAGACAATCGGGCTCGACCCCCGCGGCCGGATGTCGGACATCGCCGCGAAGGGCGCCTGGCGGCTGCTGCAGTGGCGGCGGGACCGCTACCAGCAGGCACTGAAGCGGGCGGCGAACGAGAACACGTCCGGCCAGGCCGAGGCGGCCTGAGCGCCCCCGGGGCCCCCACTCCTCCCCCCAAGTATCGGTTTCCAAAGGCCTTTCGGCCTTTGGCGGGAGGGGCCCGGGGAGGGCAGCGCCTTCCCCGAACCGTCAAGCTTCCGGCGATTCCCCAGCCCCGCGGGATGAAACACCCGAGTTATCCGGGACCAATCGGGCCCAATTCCTGACCTTCGTGCCGCTCTGAGAAAAAAATGCGGCACCCTCCCCACTTTTCCCTTTGCGGCCATCGGGTGCGGGCGTATAGCGCCGCCCAGACGCAGTACGCACGTGCCTCTGGCCCCCGGCCCCTTCTCGGCCAAAGGGTTTACGCAACGACGTCAAGCGTTCTGGCAACCCCGTCCGGGATACCGGGCGGCCCACTTTGGTCGCTGGTTCGTTCGACCGTTTCGTCAACCTGGGATCGTCGCATGGACAGGCGGTCCTCCGGAGCCTGGAAGAGGTGCGGCGATGACCCCGAAGATCGCCCATTTTCTGCGCGACCACGCGCCCGCCACGCCCTGCCTCGTCCTCGACGTGGACCGGGTGGAGGAGAATTACCGCCGGCTGAAGGCGGCGCTGCCGCTCGCGCGCGTCTATTATGCCGTGAAGGCCAATCCCGCCGCGCCGATCCTCGAACGCCTGACGGGCCTCGGCTCCTCCTTCGACGCCGCGTCGTGGGAGGAGGTGCAGGCCTGCCTCGCGGCCGGCGCGCGCCCGGAGGCGATCTCCTACGGCAACACCATCAAGAAGGCCTCGGCCATCAAGGCTGCGCACGAGGCCGGCGTGACGATGTTCGCCTTCGACAGCGAGCCGGAGTTGCTGAAGATCGCGAGGAACGCGCCGGGTGCGCGCGTCTATTGCCGCATCCTGGTCGAGAACAAGGGCGCCGAGTGGCCGCTCAGCCGCAAGTTCGGCTGCGAGCTCGACATGGCGCGCGACCTGATGGTGCAGGCCAGGGCGCTTGGCCTCGACCCCTATGGCATCTCCTTCCATGTCGGCAGCCAGCAGACCAGCACGGCCGCCTATGAAGGTGCTATCGCCCGCGTCGCCATGCTCTTCACCGATCTCAAGGATGCGGGGGTGAAGCTGCGGATGGTGAATCTCGGCGGCGGCTACCCGGTCCGCTACCGCCAGGAAGTGCCGGGCATCGACGATTTCGGCATGGCCATCATGGGCGCCATGACCCGGCATTTCGGCAACGACCTGCCCGAGATGCTGATCGAGCCCGGCCGCTTCATGGTCGGCGACGCCGGCGTGGTGTCCGCCGAGGTCGTCCTGGTTTCCTGCAAGGGCAAGGACGATCCTGTGCGCTGGGTCTATCTCGACATCGGGCGCTTCGGCGGCCTGGCCGAGACGGAGGGCGAGGCGATCAAGTATGCCTTCCGCACCCCGCATGACGGGGAGCCGGACGGCCCGGTGACCATCGCCGGCCCGACCTGCGACAGCACGGATACGCTCTACGAGACGTCCAACTACCGGCTGCCGCTGGCGCTGGATTGCGGCGACCGGGTCGAGCTGCTCGCGACCGGCGCCTATGTGACGAGCTACGCCTCGCAGTCCTTCAACGGTTTCCGGCCGCTCGCCGAGCATTACATCTGAGCCTGGCCCGGCGGCGGCCCGCGCAGCGCCGGCCGGTCATGGCCCTGCCGGGACGGTGCTCGTGCGGGCTGCGCGGGGTCCGGGGGTGGCCATGCGGGACATCGTGAATGCGGTTCTCCTGCAAGGAGGGCGGGTCCTGCTGGCTCGCCGCAGCCCGCAGCGGAAAGCCTATCCCGATCGCTGGAGCTTTCCCGGCGGCCATGTCGAGGCGGGGGAGACGCTGGAGCAGGCCCTGCTGCGCGAGGCAGGCGAGGAGATCGCAATCCGCCCGGTGACCTACTCGCTCCTCGCCCGGATCCCCGATCCCGCCGCGCTCGCCCTGACCTACCACCTGTTCCGGGTGACCGAGTGGGAGGGTGTGCCGCGCATCCGCGACGACGAGCACACGGAACTTCGCTGGTTCGCGCCCGATGCGGCGAGGGACCTGCCCGACCTCGCGTTGCATGCCTATCGCTCGCTGTTCGGGGCGTTGCAGGCGGCAGGGCGCGGGGGCTAGGCGCCCGGCGCCTCGGGCGTCCTTCCCATGGGGTGATCCGTGCGGTGGTGGCACTCCAGGGGGCGGTCGGCCGATTCCGCCCGAATTCCTTCTCATTTTCGATTTCGCCGGATAGCATGCGGCGATGGACGGCATAGACCGGAACATACTCGTCGCG